>NZ_SOCA01000003.1:0-300000 GCF_004364345.1 Prosthecobacter fusiformis
CCGCCCGCCCGAGCCAAACCGGCTGTCCATAACAATGCAAAGCATGGCGATGAACGAAACGGAATTGAACATACAAGGGTAAACGAAGTGCAGCCCTGGGGCGGTAACACCCCGCGCATACCTCCGCCATAGAGCCCTGAAAGGGCGGGACACTCCACGTCCTTCGCAGAAAGAGCCTGCGAACCTACAGTCGTGTCGAGGAGGCAGCAAAGGGTGGCATTGTGAGTATAGCTTTGGGGATGCATCACAAGTTTAGATCCAGAGGTTCACGGGCCTTGAGCCAATTCTCCGGTATGCCATTTCGCCCAACAAAAAGGGCCACAATGCCTCCGACAATGGCGCAATTGGTATCACAATCTCCGTCTCCTTCGAGAGTATTGATCATCGCTTCCTGATAGTCATCGAGATGCCTTGCCGCGCACCAGAGAGCGAACGGGACCGTGTCAGGAGCCGTGACCAGATAACCCGAGCCAAGAAGCCGTGCCGCATATTCAGGTTCCATTTCCAGAGGAACGACCGATGCCTTTCGGATACCATCAAGGGTTTCTCCTTCTGGAGTCAGCTTCAGCACCGTTTCCCACAGCTTCTCGCGGGCTTCAGACATTGGCTGACCTTGTGCCTTACAGATAGCTCCGGCGGCGAGCGCCACGGCCACAGTGCCCGCCACCCCCTCAGGGTGTGAGTGAGTGATCAGAGCCGATGCCCGGCTTTCTGTGATCAGGAGATCCACATCATCTGCAAAGTAAGCTCCCAAAGGAGCCACTCTCATCGCACCCCCATTACCTTTGGAACCACGGCCATTGAAGGCTGCGACAGATGTCTGTTGCCAAGAATCCCCGGCAAGGATTTGCTCAAGCTGCATCCGTGCTCCTTTGCCATAACCACGACCTGGATCGACCTGATAACGTTCTGCAAAACGATGGGCGAGTGAATCCTGCGAAATGCGTTTCATCTCAGCCAGCTCCTCCACTATAGCCATGGCCATCTGCGTATCATCCGTATGCCACCATTTTGGCCCCGGCAGAGCTCCTTCCGCAATAACGCGTCTGGCACCCCGTGCACAGGTTGTTAGCAGCTGCCCCAACGAATCTCCGACGGAGAGGCCGTCAAGCGATAGCAGGGCTCGCTGAAATCGAGCGGTATGAGTGGATTCTACATTCATAATAATTTAACCAAGTCCGAAGGGGCGAAATAAAGATATCCAAGTTACGGAAACACAATGAATTCCACCGGCACATGCTCCACCAGCCACACGCCATTCGTGCTTTGGTAAAAGACATATCCCTGCTGATGCATGGCCTCCGCGTGGACGTGCAGCAGCACCGGGATTCCATGCCGCGCACCCACTTGCAGGGTCACCTGCGTTTCAGCGGAGAGATGTACATGATGACGCTGCATCTTCAGCAGACCTTTTTCCCGGATGGAGTCTAGAAACCGGGTCGCCGTCCCGTGGTAAAGAACAGTCGGCGGAACCTTGGCCGCATACTCCAGCTCCACCTCCACAGAGTGACCCTGGCTGGCGCGGATACGGGTGCCATCCGCGCTGAATTCGAAACGCTTCTTTGCATTCGTCTTCACCACATGGTCCAGCTCCTCCAGCGTAACCGGCCTGCCTGCCGTCGCACATCCGGCCAGCAAGTCGGTCACAGAAACCCAGCCCGCCGAATCCAGCCGCAACCCCGCCCTCTCCGGCTCGTGCCGCAGCACCAGGCTGAGAAACTTGCTTCTTCGTGTCGTTAGTTCGTCATTCATTTTTTTCAATCATTCCAATCGTTGCTGAGATCAGTTGCCGTCACTCTTTCCCCAGGAGAAACCAAGGCCCCCGATCCCCCGGACGATCTCCGAAACTTCTCTTCCGGCACCCCCATTGAGGCCCTCTAAAAAAGCCATCCCCTCCTCGAAGTCGAAGCGGTTGCGTTCTTCGCCCACGTAAAACACCACCTTCCCCGCTTGGGCCATTCTCGCGGCGAGCACTTGGAGCATGGCCATGAGAACCCGGTTGCCTCCAAAGGCTCCGCATCCCCACCACCCCGTGTGAATCTCCACTTCCTGCGGCATCAAACCCGCACGTTCCGACTCCTTCACCGCCGCTGAGAAGCCGGTAAAAGCAGTCTGTAAAATGTCCAAAATCTGACGAGAAGAATAGCGGCCAGACCCTGTCGGGGCTGCCATGGCAATGATATTCGACGACGAGGCGGGCTTCAGAACCGTCGTCGCCTGAAGGATTCTTTCCCTGTTAGCAACGCCAAACGCATTGCCATACAGAGGACCAGAATTCGTTGCTCCTTCGCCTGGCTTCTCAGAGAGTCTGAAGAGACGGCCCCACCAGGGACTTTTGCTGGCACCGCTGGACGTACTTGTGAGATCCATGGCGCACACTCTCGGCACATTGGAGATGGTCACCGGCGTGCTCGCTCCATTTTCCCGCGTCAGCGCAGGATGCCCCTCATGCAGCAAGGCTTCACGCAAAGAGCCGAGCACCGGATGTTCCAGCACCTGCCATTCATCCTGCGCCATCAGCGCCGATCCATAGGCCGCAAACAGTCTTGGGTCAGCAAAGTTCACATGCCAGCAGCCTGGATCCGACTGCGGATAGGAATAAAACCCGGGCCTGCACCGGACGTTGCAGGCGCTGGATTCCAAGGGCCCGGATAAAGGGCTCAACATCCAGCGTGTATAACGCAATGTTCCGTGCACAGGACTCCCTTCACGACTGATCCGGTCATAGACGGCTTCTTTGTGAGGATGCTTCCAGACAGGCGGGTGGACGCGTATCAAGTGCTCCGCATCAAAGTCAAGTTGTTGCAGGATAAGTGGCGAATTCATAACTCAAACAAAATCCTTTCTTGTTCGGTCTCCTGCCGCTTGGGATCAAAGCAGAAGAGCTGGCGGAACCCTCAGGAGGGTGCACCCCATTTGCCCCCATAAAATACGCTGTTATTTGTTAGGCCCGTTCATTGGTTCACCTTCCAGTTCTGCACAAAGGCGCGTTGCTGCGCCGTTTCAGGAATGACCGGAAAATGAATGCGCGCATGGGCAGTGAGCTGCTGCAGTTTGCTCAGAGGATCGGTCTCGCCATGCCGGGCCAGCCAGCAGCCAATAACCGTGGCCGTGCGACCCTTGCCGCCCCAGCAGTGCACATAGGCAGCTCGGTCCTCCGCCAGCACTTCATCCAGGAGATCCAGCGTAGCAGTCATGTCGGCGATTCGCGGAATGCCCAGATCACGAATAGGGCTTCGATCCCACGTCACCGGCTCGCCACGGATAGCGCCCAGATCAAACCATTCGGGGGTGTAATCCGTGAACTTCCGCCGGTTCAGGGGATCCGACTCGTCCTCTTCCATGAGATTGGTGATGTGCGAGATGCCACAATTGAGCAGCGATTCTAGCTTCGCCTTAGCGACAAAGGGATCTCGATCTCCAGGCAGAAAACCGGCGAGCAGCTTGCCTGGGACAACCCAATAACTGCGGGCAAAAGGAAGATTGGGAGGACGTGGAGGTTTCATAATTCAAAGTGGAATCCCTTCTTCTTCAGTTTCTCATACCGCACGGGATCAAAGCGGAAGAGTTGGGCGGGGCGGTGGGCGCCTTCGCGGTGGGTTTCATTCAGGGGGAGGAGCAGGCCGTAGCTGAGTACCTTTTTGCGGAAGTTCCGTTTGTCTAAAGGCGTGCCCAAAACGGTCTCATATAGGTGCTGAAGGTGGCTCAGCGTAAACTTGGGCGGCAGCAACTCAAAGCCGATGGGCTCATAGCGCAGCTTGCCGCGCAGGCGTTGCAGGGCCACTGCCAAAATATCCGCATGATCAAAGGCCAGCGCTGGCACCTGGCTCACTGGAAACCACTGCGCATCCGCTGCATCGGTGGTGGCATGGGTGCGGTGATCGGCGGGTTTGGTGAGCGCATAGTAGGCCACGCTGATCACCCGCTCACGCGGATCGCGGTCCACCCGGCTGAAGGTATAAAGCTGCTCGAGAAAAATCTTGGCCAGGCCCGTCTCTTCCACCAGCTCACGCCGTGCAGCATCGTCCAGGGTTTCATCCACACGCACAAAGCCGCCCGGCAGCGCCCACTGGCCTTTGAAGGGCTGTAGTCCACGTTCAATCAGCAGCACCTTCAGCTCCGTTTCATCAAAGCCAAACACCACACAGTCCACTGTCAACGCAGCGCGCGGGTATTCATAAACATGCTTCATGCTGATTATGTAAGTGTAAAAACAACACGATGTAAAGAGCAAATTGCACACTGCCCAAAATGACCGCTGTGCAAATAGCCCAATGAACCATAGCCGCTCGTGCAGAATGCTCGAATAATGCCATCAACGCGAACTCTTGCAGTATGTAAATATGTTGATAAACAACGCATTACATTTCATCAGAATCCAATGGCACACAGCCTGCATAGATCTTTGGAGTGCGTTTTCTGACCGCACATAACATCAACCTAACAAAGACTATGAAACTCATCCGCATCCTCACTCTGGCCATCACAGCGACCACCCTGACCCTCACTTCCGTGAGCTGCCGGGAAAAAGGACCTGGTGAAAAAATCGGCGACAAAGTGGATGACGCCCTGGACGCACGCCCAGGTGAACCCGTCCGCGATGCCGTGGAAAAGGTCACCGAGTAAGCATCCCTGATACCTGGCCTGCAGATGCCCCCGCATCTGCCTAGGCCAGGTCGTTTTTCAAGTAATCATCTCTAATCTTCAAATTTTATGGGCATTCTTTCCTGGATCATTCTCGGCCTCCTCGCTGGTGGCATCGCTAAATTTCTCATGCCAGGCAAGGACCCTGGTGGCTGTTTCATCACCATCCTTCTGGGCATCGTCGGTGCTGCCGTCGGTGGTTGGATCGGCACCCAGCTTGGTTTCGGTTCCGTGCAGCAGTTTGACCTGCGTGGCCTCGGCATCGCCATTCTCGGTTCGCTCATTCTCCTGCTGATTTACCGGATGGTCGCAGGCCGCAAATAGATCATCTCCCGCCGTCCCAAATCACTTGCCAAACTTCCTCCCTCTCATGAGCGATCGCAAAGCTGCCCTGCAAAAGATCAAAGTCATTCCTGGCATGGGCTGCATGGTGCAGCCAAAAGGTGCCGCATTCCGTGTCTGGGCACCACATGCAGACAGCGTGTCGGTGGTAGGCACTTTTAACAAATGGGATCCGCAGGCCTGTCCCATGCAGAGGGAGGAAGGTGGCACTTGGTTTGCCTTGGTGGAAGAGGCGGAGGAAGGCCAAGGCTACCTTTATCACATTCGCAATGGTGAAAAGGAATTCACCCGGCCGGATCCCCGTGCCCGGTGCATGGAAAACTCCATTGGCAATTCACTCGTCTGGAAGTCGCGACGCGATGCTGCCGGTGGCGAATTCACTCCGCCCACCATGGATGAAATGATCATCTATGAAATGCACATCGGTTCCTTCCATGTGCATGAGGGTGCCGCTCATGGCACCTTTTCCACCGCCATCGAAAAGATGGATTATTTAAAAGACCTCGGTATCAATGCCATTGAACTCATGCCCGTGGCGGAATTCGCCGGCGACATGTCCTGGGGTTACAATCCTGCCTGTCCTTACGCCATCGAGTCCGCCTATGGTGGGCCAGAGGGACTGCTGGCTTTTGTTAAAGCCGCGCATGATCACGGCATCGCCGTCATCATGGATGTCGTTTACAATCACTTCGGCCCTTCAGACCTCGGCCTCTGGCAGTTCGATGGCTGGTCAGAGAATGAAAAAGGCGGCATCTATTTCTACAATGATCAACGCTCCAGCACCCCTTGGGGGGATACCCGTCCCGACTATGGACGCGGCGAGGTCCGCTCTTACATCCGCGACAATGCCATCATGTGGTTTGAAGAATACGGCGTGGACGGCTTGCGCTGGGACATGACCGTCTTCATCCGCAGCTGTCAGGGAAATCCCGGCCATCCTGATGATGATCTCTCCGAAGGCTGGGGCCTCATGCAATGGGTCAATGACGAAATCCACGCCCATTATCCTCAGGCCATCACCATTGCTGAAGATCTTCGGGACAGTGAATGGATGGTCAAGGATACCGGGGCTGGTGGAGCTGGATTCCGCAGCCAGTGGAATGCTGATTTTGTCCATCCCGTGCGTGCCGTCATGATCCAGGCCGAGGACCAGCATCGCAATCTCGAGGCCCTTCAATCCGCCCTCACCTGCTGCTTTGATGGCGATGCCTTCAAACGTGTCATCTATACCGAATCACACGACGAAGTCGCTAACGGCAAAGCCCGTCTTCCGTCTGAAATCGTTCCTTCAGATGCCAGTGCACTGCCTGCCCGCCAAAGGGCAAATCTCGGTGCTGTCATGGTCTATACAGCTCCTGGCATTCCTATGATTTTTCAAGGCCAGGAATTCCTCACCGATGAATGGTTCCGTGACGATGTACCTCTGGATTGGTCACGCACGGAGGAGTTTCAAGGCGTCGTTCAAATCTATCGCGACCTAGCCAAAATGCGCCGGAACTTTGAAGGCTGCACCGCAGGTCTCATGGGCCAGAACATTCACGTTCATCATGTTGAGCACGGGCGTAAGGTGCTTGGCTACCGTCGCTGGCGTGAAGGTGGCTCTGGGGATGATGTCATCGTTATACTAAACCTCGGCCATCAGCCTGCGGATGATATTCGCATCGGCGTCCCCTCCTCCGGCCTTTGGCGCATCCGCTTCCATAGTGATGCCCAGGTCTATGGAGGAGACCTCGCGGGTCATCCCTGCGTGGATGCCATGGCCACCGAAGGCGATTGGGAAGGACACCCCTTCAGCATCACCCTTGCCCTTGGCAGCTATGCAGCCGCCGTCCTTTCTCAGGACCCGGGCGAAAAGGCAGCCTAACCAATGATAGACGGAAAAGGGGCGGTAGATCGCAGGTCGCCTGCACGCCTCCTTTTCTTGCTGATTCGCAAAGCCGCGAAAATTCTCTGCATAAACTCGCTGTTGCGATGGCCTCGTTGCCTTATCGTAACCAACAAAGTTCATGCAGCAGCGCCGAACCAATCTCTTGCTCATCCTTCTGGTCGTCACGCCGCTGGCGTTGCTCACCTGGTTGGGTACTTACCTGATTCGCGATGCCGCACGCAGCACAGATTCTGCCATGCAGGCCGTGCTGGCGGAACGCCTCGCCGTTGCAGACCACCAGCTTGCCGATGACCTGCGCCGTTTCACGGACCAGTTAGACCTCCTGGATGCCCCCGCTAATTCGGATCCTAAATCCACCGCCATGGCCCTCGGCACACATCCCTGGACCATGGAGACCTGGATCGCCTCACAGAATGGCGTGGCGGAGATCGTCACCGAAAAAGGTGATCAGTCTCAGGATGTCGGTGCGGATGCCGCCACCCGCGCCCGCATGCTCCAGCACATTCTCAGCCTCCCCCTGCCCCGCTCCGCAGAGGCGATGGAGCCTTTCGCATTGGTCATCGAAGCCAGCTCCCAGCAGGATCCAGACCGCAGCCGTCAGGCCATCTGGCAGACCTTCGCGCGCACGGAGGGTTATCATCAAAAAGGACTCGTCAAGCCCGGCCCCATGCCTGCATTCAGCTCCGGCTGGCACGTCACCGATGGCGATTTCATTTATTGGCGCCAGCTCTCTCCGGGCACCATCATCTGTGCGCGGCTGGATAGCCGGGCTCTCCGCCATGCCCTTTTCAGCCGGTTGCCACCCCCTGGGTTGCAGGCATACCCCGGCCGCCTCACCCTCACCACCCGCAGCGGCATCCCCCTCCACACCGCCGGGCGCAGCCTGCCCGGCTCTCTCACACGTCCCGCAGCTGTGAAGCAATGCTCCGCACCCCTCACCCAGTGGTTCTTGAGCTATTCCCCCGCCGCTATCGAATTCCCCAAACCCTACCTGTTTCCCATTTTGTTAGGCGTCGGCTCCGGCTGCCTCCTCGTCCTCGCTCTCGCGTGGACCTTTTTTCGCGAAAATGCCCGCGAGCTCCGCCTCGCCCAGCAGCGCGTCAGTTTTGTCAATCAGATCTCCCATGAGCTGAAGACCCCCCTCACCAATATCCAGCTCTATACAGAGATGGCCGCTCACCGCATCGAGAGCACCAATGATATCATCTGCCAGCGCCACCTCCGCGTTGTCGAGACAGAGACCGCCCGCCTCAACCGCCTTATTCAAAACGTCCTCAACTACGCACGCCAGCAGCGGGATAAGCTCAGTGTCCAGCCCCGCCCTATCATATTGGATGAAGTCGTCAGCCGGGCTGTGGGAAACTGGCGCACCCTCTTGGAAAACAAAGGCTTCAAAGTTCACCTCTCCCTCAATGGCCCCCCCACCATGAAGGCCGATGCCGATGCCATCGAGCAGATCCTCAGCAACCTCCTTTCCAATGTGGACAAATACGCCGCTCATGGGAAATGGGTCTCCATCCACACCGAAAGCACCGGCAGCAGCGCCCGCATTATTGTCGAGGACCGCGGCCCCGGCATTCCCTCCGGAAAACGCCGCATGGTCTTTGAGCCTTTCGAGCGTCTCCGCTCAGATTTAAACGAAGGCGTCAGCGGCACCGGCATCGGCCTCACCATCTCCCGGGAGCTGGCAGATCTTCACGGAGGGTCATTGGAAGTTTGCAGCCTATACAAAGATGGGGCTAGATTCATCCTCACCCTGCCCGTTCAACCCTTATGAAGATCCTCATCGCCGAAGACGACGACCACACCCGCGAAGCCCTGCGCGAGGTCCTCAGCATGGAAGGTTACGAGCTGGTCACCGCCAGCGACGGCCTCCAGGCCATCGATTTCTTCCGCGCCACCCGCCCGGACTTCGTCTGCCTGGACGTCATGATGCCTGGCCAAAACGGCTACGAGGTGTGCAAACAGATCCGCAAGATGGACGAAAACGTCCCCATCCTCTTCCTCACCGCCAAGGCCGAGGAAATAGATACCGTCCTCGGCCTGGAGCTGGGTGCCGATGATTACATGACCAAGCCCTTCGGTGTAAAAGAGATCATCGCCCGCATCCGCGCCATCCTCCGCCGCACCGCCGCCCGTGCCGGCGCTGCTCCTCGTGAGGAAGACTTCACGATGGACGACCTCCGCATCGTCTCCGCCGAGCTTCGTGCCTACCGTGACGGCACCGAGATCCAGCTCAGCCCTCGCGATGTAAAAGTGCTGAATCTCCTCTACCAGCGCCGTGGCAAGGTCGTGGACCGCAACACCATGGCGGATGAAGTCTGGGGTGTGGATTACTTCCCCGAAAGCCGTGCGTTGGATCAGCACATCTCCCAGCTTCGCAAGCGCGTGGAAAAAGACCCCGCCAATCCCCGCATCATCCGCACCGTCCACGGTGCCGGCTATCGCTTCGAATAGCAAAGTAGCCCGCTCAGTCCTTGAGCGGAAAGCATCCTCGCAACTCCCTCCCCATCCCGAGCTTTGCATAGGTTGGCAGATAGCGCCGAAGCCAAAAAGCCTCGAATTTTTTCGTAGCGTCAAGCTCAGCAAAAGTAGCCCGCTCAGTCCCTGAGCGGAAAGCATCCTCGCACCCCCCTCCCCATCCCGAGCTTCGCATAACTTGGCAGATATCGCCGCAACCAAAAAGCCTCGAATTTTTGCGTCGTCCTAGCCTGGCAAAAAAGTAGCCCGCTCAGTCCCCTGAGCGGAAAGCAACGTCGTCCCCCCTCCCCATCCCGAGCAACGTCATCACCCCTTAACGCACCTTGGGTCTAAACTCGTCCCTGCACCCCCCGCCGCAAATTTTCACCGCCACCGTAAAAAATCTTGCCCTCCATCGGATTACATCTGTAAACTCACGATTACATTTGTAATTCAAAAATGCCCCCTAACCCCCAGCCCCCCTCCTCTCCCAAAATCTCTGACGCCGAATGGACCGTCATGAAGGTCCTCTGGGAGCGTGGATCCAGCACCGTGGCTGAGGTTGTGAAAGACCTCGAAGGTCGCCTCCACTGGAAGCCCCGCACCGTCCAGACCCTCGTCCGCCGCCTTGCTGAAAAAGGTGCCCTCGCTGTGGAAACCGTGGGCCGTGAGTTTCGTTATTACCCTGCCGTCGCCCAGGATGAATGCCAGCTTGAAGAAAGCCGCAGCTTCCTGGATCGCGTCTTCGATGGCCGCCTCGCCCCCTTCGTCGCCGGATTGATGGAGCGGGAGGAAGTGTCCAAAGACGACCTCGAAGCCCTGCGGCAGGTCCTCCGCGATGCCGAAAAGAACCTCAAAAAGTAATCGCAATCGTCACCGGCCATGAATGCTTCCACTCTGGATACTGCCCTGCACTGGCTCCTGCGTACATCTCTGGAGGCCAGCGTCCTCATCCTCGCCGTCCTCGGTTTGCGCGTTCTTCTTGGCGCACGCCTTGGTGCTTCTTGGCGCATCGGTTTATGGGTGCTTGTCGGGGTAAAGCTGCTGCTCCCCGCCTGCATCCCCGCAGGCTTTGGCCTCGGCGGCTGGGCCAGCAGCTCCGTGCTTCAGCCCGCTCCCGTGGCCCTCATTTCACCTGCCACAGCCAGCCCTCTCGCCGCCGCCCCGACCCCTTCCCCAGCTCCCCCCTCGCTCACCGCCACCCTTCCTTCCACATCCCGCAGCCTCAGTCCGCTGCATCTCATCGCCATCCTCTGGTTCTCGGGCACCCTGGCCGTCCTCGGCTTCGCCCTGTTCCGCCATCACCAGTTTGGAAAAAAGCTCGCCACCTGCCCCCGCGCTCAGGATCCCCGGCTCCTCGCCCTGCTGGAGTGCCTTCGTCACCTGGCCCGGGTCCGTCAGCCCGTCACCATCCTCCTCCTTCCTCCCGGCACCACCCCTGCCATCACCGGCATCCGCTCCCCCCGCCTGCTCCTGCCTCAGGACTGGCACTCCCGGTTCGATGACGCCAGCCTCCGCCACGTCCTCCTGCATGAGCTCTTTCACGTCCGTCATCGGGACCTCCTGTGGAATTGGGCCACCCTCGCCGTCCAGGCACTCCACTGGTTCAATCCCCTCGTCTGGACCATCGGTTCCCGCTTCCAGGCAGACCGCGAGCTGCGGTGCGATGCCGCCGTCCTCGCCATCCTCTCCCCTGGCGAAAGATTGTCCTACGGCCACACCCTCCTCCGCATCCAGGAGACCTTTTTTGCACCCCCGGCCATGGCAGGACTGGCCCCGTGCGTGCGCAACCATCCCACCCTGCTGCAACGCATCACCATGATCGCCCAACCCAACCGCAACCGCCCCTGGCTCCAGGCCCTCTTCACCCTCGCCTTTGGTGTGATGACCTGTTACGCCTTCACCACCGCCACCGCAGCAGATGAAAAAGAAATCCCCGCCAAGGATCGCAGCCGCGAAGGCCAGCGCAGCACTGAGCCGGGTGAAAAGAGCACCAACGAAGCCCCCCGTACATCCCGTGAGGGCGATGGCAAAATGACCGAAGGCCCTCGCGACGGCGACCGCCCTAAAACGGGTGAACGCGATGGCGACAAACCCCGCACCGGTGAAGGTGACGGCGACCGCCCCAAAACCGGTGCGCGTGACGGTGCGAAAAAGCCTGGCACCGGCGACCGTGAAGGCGGCCCCAAAACGGGTCCTCGTGATGGTGAACGTCCAAAGTCGGGCGAGCGCGATGGTAAAAGCACCAGCCTCAAAAGCAGCACCAGTGGCGAAGCCATCTCAGTGCATCTGACCAACAAAGGGGAAACCGTCATCATCCAGGGAGAGGAAATGCCACTCAACCGCCTCCGGGGTTACCTGCATCACTCCATGGCTGGCAATAACGACACTCTCTTTCAGATCACCGCTGAATCCAATGTCCCCTATAAAGGCGTCACGTCTGCCTTGGATGCCCTGCGGGACAACGGCAAAAGGAACGTGAAATTCGCCAAAGAATAGCCCGCCTTCCCTGCACTAAAAAAACGCCACTTGGCCTAAGTGGGGGTGCCAGTTCCTTGCGCCACTTCATCCCGCCCCGGACCTTGTCAGCACCTCTGTGCACCCATGGCTCCACCCTTTCACCAGTCTTTCCCCGCCCATCCCCATAGGGGGATGATGGGGAAGGCATGGGGACACCATGGGGATTCTTTTCCCCATCGCATCTCCTTCATGATCAACGGGTTGAGTCTGAAAATCCCCACATGGGGAAAAATTTAAAATCGTCCCCATTTCCCCATCGGTCGCCCGGCAGCCACTAAACGCACCCTTTATGAAACGTGCCCTCACCTTCCTTTGCCTCGCCTCGTGCGCCTCGGCCGCCACCCCCGCCGAGGTCGGCATCGCCCTCAGCAAAGCCGTCGCTTTTTATCACACCAAGGCCTCCTCCCACGGCGGTTACGTTTATCGTTACAGTGCCGATTTCACCCTGCGCGAGGCGGAGGGCATTCCCGGCCCGGACACCATCTGGATCCAGCCTCCCGGCACCCCAGCCGTCGGCATGGCCTTTCTTGATGCTTACGAAGCCACCCAGGATGAAGCTTGCTTAAAGGCCGCCGTGGATGCCGCCCATGCCGTCACCCGCACCCAGCTCACCTCAGGCGGGTGGGATTACTCCGGCCATTTCGATACCGCCAACCGCCAAAAGCACCTCTATCGCCGCGATACGGAGGGCAGGCTGATTGACCGCAAAAAATTCCCTCAGGGAGAGGCCGGCTGGCACATCTGGCGGCAGCGGGAGCACAAGGACACCAACTACTCCACCGTGGATGATGATGTCACCCAGGCCGCCACCCGCCTGCTCATCCGGGTGGACCACGCCCTCGGCGGTAAGGATGAGGAGATCCATGAAGCGGCAGATTATGCCCTCAATGCTATCATCAATGCCCAGTATCCAGCTGGTGGCTGGTCGGCCAGTTTTGATACCTGGCCCGCCTCGCCACCTCCTGCGGACAAATACCCCGTCAAGCCAGGCAACTATCCCGCTGACTGGCCGCGCAAATGGCCCAAAGACTTCACTGGCTGTTATGTCCTCAATGACAACACCCATGCCACCTTGATGAGCACCCTGCTCCTCGCCTGGCAGCTCCGGCAGGATGAAAAATACCTCGCTGCTGCCAAACGTGGCGGCGATTTCCTCGTCACCGCCCAGATGCCAGATCCCCAGCCCGCCTGGGCCCAGCAATACGATGCCGATATGCAGCCCGTCTGGAGTCGCGCCTTTGAGCCTAGCTCCGTCAGCGGTCGCGAATCCCAGGCCGCCATGTGGGCCCTGTTGAAGCTCAGCGCCGTCACTGGCGATAAAAAATACCTGCCCCCCGTGGCCAAGGCTGTCGCTTATCTACGCAAGTCCTTGCTCCCCGGTAACAAGCTCGCTCGCTTCTATGAACTTCAGACCAACAAGCCCCTCTACTTCGAGCGTGGTGAAGGCGGCAAAGGTTTTGAACTGACCTACAGCGACAAAAAAGCCTCCTCGAATTATGGCTGGGTTTGGGACAGCGAGCTGGATGCCATCGAGACCATAGGCCGCAAGATCTTTCGCGATGAGCTCGTCGTGTTCCCCCGTACCGAAAAAGAACGCTGGTCCTATCCTCCCACCGATAAAGACATCGCCAGCATCCTCAGCGAGCAAAAACCCGATGGCTCCTGGACTGAGACGAAGGATGAGCGCGGCATCATGCGCGATGCCAACGGCAAAAAGATATCCCCTAAAGGCGGCGTCATCTACAGCGATACCTTTGTCCAAAACGTCCGCGCCCTCAGTGCCTGGATGAAGATGAAAGGAGCCAAGTCATGAAAGCGAACCCGCTCTGGTTTCCCTTCGGACTCATCTTGGCCACCGTGCCTCTCTCGGCAGCTGAATATGAAAATCCAGTCCCCTGGTCCTACAAGCCCATCCAACGTCCCCCCATCCCTGAGATCAAGGAATCCACTTGGCCCCGTGATGACCTGGACCGCTTCATTCTCGCCCGGCTGGAAAAGGAAAGCCTTCACCCCATCGGTGATGCACCTCGTGCCACCTGGATCCGCCGCGCTTCTTTTGACCTTCGCGGCCTCCCTCCTTCTCACGAGGAAGTGGAGGCCTTCGTCGGTGACCCAGCAGGCGATGATCTCGCCTATGCCAAGGTCGTGGACGCCTTTCTGCAGAGCGAGCGTTTTGGCGAACGCTGGGCCCGCCACTGGCTGGATGTGGTGCGTTATGCCGACAGTGTCGGACGCGTCTGGAACGCCCCCTTTCTGTATGCCTTTCGTTACCGCGACTGGGTCATTGATTCCTTCAATAATGACAAGCCCTATAACCGCTTCATTGCCGAGCAGCTAGCTGGTGATCTCCTGCCCGCAAAGACCGTCGCTCAAAGGCGTGAGCAAATCACTGGCACCGGCATGCTGGCCCTGGGCAGCCTCAGCCTCCAAGAAGGCAGTTATGAGCAGTTCGTGCTCGATCAGGTGGATGACCAGATGGACGTCTCCTCCCGCGCCTTCCTTGGCCTAACATTCAGTTGCGCACGTTGTCATGATCACAAGACGGAACCCGTCAGCCAGAAGGATTATTATGCCCTCGCTGGCATTTTTTACAGTAGCCGCACCCTCTCCGGCCTCGCCAACCGCCATGACATGACTCGCGCCGGATATGTGGATCCCGAGATGCTCGTGGACCTTCCCACTTCCCTGAATGAACCCATCGGCCCACCGCAAAAACTTCCCGCCGGTGTCCATTCCATGGATGACATCCGCGCCCTTGGGAATCCCAAGCAGATTCCCCGGTATGACATGGACCCGCATTTCAGCATGGGCCTGGTCGAGGGCGAAGTTCGCGACTGTGCACTCGCCATCGGTGGAGATCCGTATGAACGCGAGGCCGCTCCGGCACGTGGCAAAATCACCGTTCCCAGCTTGCCACCCCTGCCCGCCATCGCCACTGGATCTTCAGGCCGCTTTGAGCTGGCCCAGTGGATCGCCTCCCCCGCCAATCCATTGACCTCACGCGTCATGGTCAACCGCATCTGGCAGCATCTTTTTGGTGAAGGCATCGTCCGCACCGTGGATGATTTCGGCATCACCGGCGCAGATCCTACCCATCCAGAACTGATGGATCATCTTGCCGTCCGGTTTGTTGAAGGTGGCTGGTCCGTCAAAAAGCTGATCCGCACCCTGATGCTCAGCCGCACCTATCGCCTCGCCTCCTCCACCGGCACCGCCAGTGATCCCAATCATCCCGATGCAGGCAACAAGTTGCATTGGCGCATGAATGCCCGCCGTCTCGAGATCGAACCCCTGCGCGATACCCTTCTTCAGCTGGCAGGCCGCCTCGACCTCAATCGTCCTGAAGGCATTCAGGTGGGTGGCACTGGCGGCAAAGGCCGCATGGGCGTCACTCAGAGTTTCATCGGGATTGAAGACCCCTTTCGCACCATCTACCTCCCCGTCATCCGCGATGCCGTGCCCGAGCTTTTCAGCACCTTTGATTTCCCCGGTCCCACCCAGATCAAAGGCCTCCGCGATGTCACCACCACGCCGCCCCAATCCCTCTTTTTCATGAACAGTCCCTTCATGGAAGACACTGCCGCCGAGATCGCTGCGCGAATTCTGGAGCAGGACAAAAGCACCTCCGAGGGCGTGACCCATGCATATCGTTATTTGTTAGGCCGCGCCCCCTCGCCCGAAGAATCCGCCGAGGCCACCGCCCTCATCCAAAGTTTCGAAGAAGCTTCCGATACCTCCCGCTGGACCACCCTTGTGCAGGCTCTGCTCGGCACCGCCGAGTTCCGTTACGTGTTCTAAATCTCCTTCCACCAGCTGCCATGATCACCCGTCGTCATATCCTTCAGTCCACCGGTGCCGGTTTCGGCTGGCTGGCCTTCCAGGCACTCAGCCAGCAGTGGGCGCATGCCGCCGCACCGCCGAAGACCATCAACCCGTTGGCCCCGAAGCCGCCGCATTTTGCTCCCAGGGCCAAACGTGTCATCTTCATGTTCATGCAGGGCGGTCCCAGCCATCTGGACACCTTCGACTGGAAGCCGGAGCTAGTCCGGGCACAGGAGAGAAAGCTTCAAAAGTACATGGGCTCCGCCTTTGAGTTCAAACCTCGCGGCCAGAGCGGCATGATGATCTCCGAGGCCTTTCCCGAACTGGCCAAACATGCCGATAGCCTCTGCATGCTCAATGGCATGAAGACCGCCACCAACGCCCATCAGATGGCCACCGTCGCCCTTCATATAGGTAGCGAATCATTTGTTAGGCCGTCCATGGGTGCCTGGGTGGTCTATGGCCTCGGCTCAGAGGCTGAAGACCTGCCCGGTTTTGTCACCATCAATCCCATCGCTGACAACGGCGGTGCCATGAACTACGGCTCCGCCTTCCTTCCGGCTACCTTCCAGGGTACGCGCTTGAATTCAGGCGGCGGTGGAGTGGCCCACCTCAGCAACAGCCGCCTCTCCGATGCCGATCAGAAACGGCAGATCGAGTTCATCCAAAAGGCTAACCGCCGCCTGCTCGGCCAGGATCCTGGCAATCCAGAAATCGAAGGCGTCATTCAGTCCTACGAACTCGCTTACAAGATGCAGACCTCCGTACCCATGACACTGGACCTGGACCAGGAGCCTGCGCACATCCGCGAAATGTATGGGCTTGATAATGGCGATACCGAACGTTTCGGCACCCAGTGTCTCATGGCCCGGCGCATGGCGGAAAAAGGTGTCCGTTTTATCCAGCTCACCTCTCCCGGTTGGGATCATCACAACGGCCTGCGCGATAACCTCGGCCGCCAGTGCCACTCGATTGACAAGCCCATCGCCGGTCTCATCGCCGACCTGAAACAGCGCAACATGCTGGATGAAACCCTCATCATCTGGGGCGGTGAATTCGGCCGTGGTTCCGCTTATGACAACGAGCTGTACAACGGTCGCGGTCACAATGGCGGCGGTTATACCATGTGGATGGCCGGCGGCGGTGTGAAGGGCGGGTACGTCCACGGCAGCACCGATGAAATGGGCGATACCGCCACCACCGGTATCATCCAGACCCACGACCTCCACGCCACCATCCTGCATCTTCTCGGCATCAACCATGAACGCCTCACCTACCGCTACGCCGGCCGCAACTTCCGCCTCACCGACGTCGCTGGAGTCGTCGCCAAAGACATCCTCGCCTGAGGCAAAGTACTCCAGAGCTTTAGCTCGCGATAACATCGAACAAACCATTTCATTCCCGAGCTAGGATTCGATCACACCTCAGCTCGTAAAACATTGGAATGCCTCCCGCTCCTGAATAACTTTCGAGGCCAGCCGAGCTAAAGCTCTAGACTACTTTTCCATGAACCGCCGCACCATCCCCTCGCTCCAGATGAGCGACTACGGACAGGACAGCCTGCGGCAGCAAGGCGTGGTGGTCATGCCCCTGGAGCTTTCCATGAGCCGCGAGCCATCCCGGCTCATTCCGCATTTTCATGATTTCTTCCAGCTCTTCCTCATTCAGGGGCCCGCCCGCCTGATGCATGATTTCCGTGAATATGACGTCAATGGCGTAACGCTGTTCTTTCTCAGCCCCGGACAGGTGCACACCATTTATCCACGCAGCCCGTCCATGCATGGCACCGTCGCCTCATTCACGCAGGCTTTCTTTGATCATCAGTCGCCGCCGCCAAGCATGCTCTTTGAGCTGCCCTTCTTTTTCGCCTCGGGTGCTGCTCCTTCGTTCTCCGTGGAAAAGAAGGAAGCCGCCCGGATCATCGCCCTCTTCAGTGACCTCCAGCGGGAATACGATGAAGGCAGGCGCGGTGTCATGGAGGCATTGCGTGCCCTGCTGCGCATTCTCTTCATCGAGGCCAGTCGCCTGGAGGCCGTGGGTCACCCAGTGCAGGAGCCATCTCGCGCGGCCCTGCTGACCCGCCAGTTTCATCTGGCCCTGGAACATCACTTCCGGGAATGGCAGGCCCTGGCTCCCTATGCAAAGCAGCTGGGCGTCACCGTGAACCATCTCAATGACGTCATTCATGAAGAGACAGGTCATTCCGCAGGAGAGCTTATTCGTCACCGGCGGCTCCTCGATGCCAAGCGCCTTTTACTCCACTCGGACCTCAGTGTCTCCGAAATCGGGTACCAGATCGGCTTTCACGATCCCTCCTACTTTAGCCGCTTTTTCCGCCGTTACGTGGGCGAGACCCCAGCCGAGTTTCGAGATGCAATCCGAGAAAAATACCATTGAGATCCCACCATGCACCAGGGCTGTCCTTTGAATGAAGAAGCCTTTGGGCGAAGACTCATGGTCCTATGAATGAGACAGTGATCGAGGAGATGCCGCCCCGGGTGAGGCCTCAGCAGAAAGCCACGGAGACCGTGTTTGCCCTGCTCTTTGCCATCAGCTTTTCACACATGCTGAATGACACCATTCAGGCCCTGCTTCCCGCCATCTATCCGGTTCTCAAGGAGTCCTATGGACTCACTTTCACTCAGCTAGGTCTTATCACCCTCACCTTTCAGTGCACCGCCTCGCTCTTGCAGCCATTGGTCGGTTACATCACGGACAAAAGGGCCATGCCATATTCCCTGCCTGTCGGCATGGGCCTGACCTTGGTCGGCTTATTGCTTCTGTCCCAGGCGCATACTTTCCCGGCCATTCTGATCGCCTCGGCCATGGTCGGTAGCGGCTCCGCCATCTTCCATCCAGAGGCCTCGCGCATCGCCCACATGGCGGCGGGGAAGCGGCGCGGGCTGGCGCAGTCGCTGTTCCAGGTTGGTGGCAATGCAGGGACATCCATTGGTCCTTTGCTAGCCGCCTGGTTCATCGTGCCACACGGTCAGGCTGCCCTGTCATGGTTCTCCATCATTGCCATGGTGGGAGTCCTGGTACTCTTCCAGGTGGGGCAATGGCAGGGGCGAAACCTTCACCGCATTCACAAGAAGCGTGCGCCCATGTCCGGTTCCCTGAGTGACGCCCCCGCGACTGGCCGCATCGCCTTTGCCGTGGCTGTGCTGGTGATCCTCATTTTCTCCAAGTATGTCTATCTGGCCAGCCTGACTAATTATTATACCTTTTACCTCATGGACCGCTTCCAGGTCTCTGTGCAGCATTCGCAGTATTACCTGTTTATCTTCCTCTTCTCGGTAGCTGCGGGCACCATCATTGGCGGACCTGTGGGTGATGCCATTGGTCGCAAGCGGGTCATCTGGGTTTCCATCCTCGGCGTGGCCCCCTTCTCCCTGTGGCTGCCTCATGCCGGACTGCTGACCACGGCCATTCTGACGGTGATCATTGGTCTGGTGCTGGCTTCTGCCTTCTCGGCCATCCTGGTCTATGCGCAGGAACTCATGCCTGGAAAGGTGGGCATGATCGCCGGTCTCTTTTTTGGTCTCGCCTTTGGCATTGCAGGCATCGGCTCGGCCGTGCTGGGTGCGGTAGCAGACAAACAGGGCATCAACTTTGTCTTTCATGCCTGTGCCTACCTTCCCCTGCTGGGTCTGCTGACGGTGTTTCTGCCCGATGTCGAAACTGCCAAAGAGAAGTGACGCACCCCCGCAAGCGGGTGTACGAAGCTTGCATCTTGGGCTACAGCATGATTGTGTAATTACCCGACCATGAAAGACGACCCCACGGTGCCCAGCGCAGCACGTTTTGAAACCCGAGCCATCCACATCGGCCAGGATTACCGCAGCGAAACTGGTGCGGTGATTCCGCCGATCTACATGACCTCGACCTATGAGACGGGGAATCCTGGCGGTTTCGACTACACCCGCAGCGGCAGCCCGAACTATCGCAACCTGCAAAACACTCTGGCCAGCCTGGAGAATGCCCAGCACTGTACCGTATTCGCCAGCGGCGTATCCGCCATCACTGCCATCGCCTTTGGGTTGAAGGCGGGGGATACTGTCGTTTCAGAGCAGAACATCTATGGCTGCACGTATAGGCTCTTTGAGCGTGTGCTGCGGAAGTTCAATGTGGACATCCAGTATCTGGACCTCGCGGATACGGCGAATTATACCCGTATAGCCGAGATCAAACCAGCCCTGGTATGGTTGGAATCGCCCACGAATCCATTGCTCAAGATCCTCGACATCGCCGCTATCTCGGAGGTGGCGCATAGTGTCGGCAGTACGGTCGTGATGGACAATACCTTTGCCTCCAGTCTGTTGCAAAAGCCGCTGGATCTGGGTGCGGACCTGTCCCTGCTCAGCACCACGAAATATACTAACGGCCACTCGGATGCCTTGGGCGGTGCGGTCTGTTCCAACTCCGCCGAATGGCAGGAGAAGATGATCTTTGCCCAAAAGGCCCTGGGTCTGCAGCCCAGCCCCTTTGATTCCTGGCTGACTTCCCGCGGGGTGAAGACCGAGGCCATCCGCATGGAGCGGCACAGCGCCAATGCCCTGGAGCTGGCGACCCGCCTGGAGGGCCGTGCGGATGTGAAGAGTGTGCGTTATCCCTTCCTGCCTTCCAATCCGCAGTATGAGCTGGCGCGGAAGCAGATGAGCGGCGGCTCTGGCATGCTGCTCGCAGACTTTGGGCATACGCAGGATGAGGCCCTGGCCTTCATTCGTCGGCTTCGTCTTTTTACGCAGGCCGAGAGTCTCGGCGGCATCGAATCACTCGTATGCCATCCTGCAACCATGACTCATGCCTCCATACCCAAGGATATCCGTGAAGCCGCCGGCGTGACCGACGGGCTGGTCAGGTTTTCTGTTGGTATAGAGCATGTCGAAGACCTCTGGGCAGACATCGAACAGGCACTGAAAGCATAGGCACTCCTTACTGAATCATGGCCCTGCGTATAGATCTTGCCATCACCCATGGTGAACTGGACAACACCGAGCGTGGTCGCATTCGCGGTCGCCTCTGGCTGCTTGGCCGTGAACAGCCCGTGGAGTTGGACCTTGATGGCGATGCCTGGCGGGATGTGGCCGGCACCCGGCTCACTTTTAAAAACCCCACTCCCGTTCCTCAATCCACCTCGGCCCGGCTTAACACCGTCCAAATTGGCATGGCCGGGGATATCACCGCCTCTCGAAAGGTGAAGGTCTTCACCGTGGATGAGGAAGAATGGCAGGAAGCCTACCGTCAGGACCGCATTGATGAAGTGCCCACAGAATGGCGCAACAGCCTTTATCTGGAATGGTTCACCCCGGAGCAGGGCCGCTGTGTCGTGGAAAGCGCCGACTTTGAAATCACCATCTCCGAGCATGTCTGGGAGATGGATGAGGATGAGGAGGGTGCTCAAAAACTAGCTAACATGCAGGCCATGCGCGACTTCCTGGCCGGCATCATCCAGCGGCCTGAACCTCGTGAGGATACCGACTCCGAAGACGATACCAGCCTGGAGCTTTCAGAGGAAGAATGGGAAGAGCAACTCAAAGCCTCCGACCGCCTCACCGATGCCAGTATGGAAGCCTACGAGAAGTATGGCGAGGACAACGACTCTGAGGAAAAGACTGCATTCGTCATGGGCTGGGACCATCTGCTAGAAGACATGGCCGATGCCCAGGAAGGCGTGGAACCTTCTGAGAACGACAGTGAGGATAAGAAACGTCGGCGTGAGTGGAATGAACTCATGGACCAGGCTGCTGCCGAAGCTGAAGAGGCAGAATCCTGGCAGGAAGATGACGAAGAGGATGAATCCCACCCCCTCTATGAACAGGCCCGTGAGTATGTCGTCCAGGTCAGACGTGAGATGCGCCAGACCGGCCTCAACGAAGATCATGGCGAAGATCCTGATCATCCTCTGGACCGTTTTATGACCAACATCATGCAGATCAGCGGCAAGCTGGCCGGTGCCCTGCATTCGCGTCGTGATCTGGAGGACAGCAATGATCGTGGGTATGTACTTGCCATCACCAAGCGCTGCCTGAACTGGGCCAACGAAGCCCTCGCCGCCCTCCAAGATATGCAGGCCACCCCTGCTTATGCCGTCCATCGTCCTTTGTTCGAGACCTGGAAAACCGGGGTGCTCAACCTGCGTGAAGGCATCAATCAATTGCGGGATGAACTTAAGGAGGAGTAATCTCCGTCGTGGCCCTGTTTGCGTCCCAGGTGACACGCAGCAGAAGGTCCTTGCTGGCGGGATGGGTGACGATCCATCGTGCCAATGGCATAACAATGAGTTCTTCAATCCGGCGCTGAAGTGGACGTGCACCATAGACAGGGTCAAAGCCGCGTTCGCAGACTGTTTGCAGCAGGGCATCGCTGATCTCCAGCCGCAGGCCGCGCTGGGCCAGACCCTCCCGCTGGATGAGGGCGGCGATCTCCCTCTGGGCAATGGATTCAACGGCACTGCGGCCCAGGGGCTCAAAGGTGACGACCTGATCCAGGCGGTTGAAAAATTCAGGCCGGAAGAATTGGGTGATGGCGCTTGTGTCTGAACGTGCAGCCTCTGTGGCAGATGCCGGACCAAAACCCAGGGCGCTGCCTTTCCGCGCGCCCAGGTTGGAGGTCATGATGATGACTGTACTGCGGAACCAGGTGGTGCGCCCCAGGGCATCGGTGAGGCGGCCTTCATCAAAGACGTTCATCAGCGTATCGAAGACCTCAGGCGCGGCCTTTTCCACCTCGTCCAGGAGAAGGACGGTGAAGGGGTTTTGACGCAAGCGTTTGACCAGGTCGGAGGGTTCTCCAAAGGCATCGCCAAGCAGGCGGCGGGCTGCATCGTGGCCAGCGTATTCGCTCATGTCCAGGCGCACAAGCCGGTCATTGGGCTGGCGGTTGGGGAAGAGATAGTCCCCCAGGAACTTGGCCAATTGTGTCTTGCCTGTGCCAGTAGGGCCGGTGAAAAGCAGGACAGCCAGAGGGCGGCGTGGATCATTGAGCCCAGCTTTGAATTTTAACAATGTGCGGCAGACTGCATCCACCGCCTGCGGCTGGGCGATGAGACGTTCACTGAACCAGGAACGCAGTGCTTCTGGATCTAGCACGGCAGTTTCATCCATGAGCTGATCAGGCAGGCCAGTGCCTTCAGCAAAGAGGCGGCGCAGATCCGCCAGAGCCACCTGGCGGCCGCCTGCTTCACGTGCACGCGCAGCGGCTTCGTTCATCAGGCCCAGCGGAGTTCCGGGAAAGCCTGCATAGGGTTGGAAACGCTTGCACAAACGGCCCGCCTCGCGCGCGGCCTCCATTGAAAAATCCATGGCCCCGCTGCCATTGAGAGACTGAGCGGCCAGATTCAATACGCGGTCTTCCTGGGCCGGTGCCAGCGGATGCATGCGCTGGATGGAGAAGGCATCCAGGAAGCCTGGCAGGCTGCGTTCACAGGCATCCACTTCCGCAGGTGTGGCTTCGACCACAAGCCGCAGCTCGCCTGACTGAAGATAGGGAATTAAAAAAGCGGCGAGACTGCTCTCCGGATTGCTGCCTCCCAGCCGCAGCAGCTCCTGTAGGCTTTCGATGCCCAGGATGGCCTCCGCGTTTCTTGCTTCGGCGATGACTTCCTCCAGCCGTTCCTGCCACTCGCCTAACCAGCGCATGCCAGCGATGAGGCGCGAGCCGCTGGTGATCCAGAAGCGCTGCGCTTTGCGCCCACTTTCCCCAGACAGCTTTTCCACCCGGCGGGCGGCTTCAATCAAAACGGCCGATTTTCCACAGCCGGATTCACCCACCAGCAGCACGCTGCCCCGGCTTTGACGCAGGCGGTTTTCCAGGTCGGTCACCTCCGCATCACGCTCCCAGGTGCGGGATGTTTTGCGCAGGGCAGGGGATCCCGCGTGCTCGGCGACTTTGGGCAGCACCTCCAGTTTAAAGTCATCCTCCTTCTCCTTCTGACGGCGCGGGGTGAAGGAGATCGCGTCCAGCTTCCATTCCACAGGTGAAAGCAGCCGCATGAGGCTGGCAGGGGTCAGCCCTTTCAATTCCTGGCGCGCATAATGAAGCGCCATTTCTTCCACCTTGTCCTGGCCGCTGAGCTCAAATTCTACATTGAGTGTCGGCAGCATCGCACAGACCAGCCCGCTCTCACGCTTGCCTACTACGCAGGGCAGCTTCAGCGTCACCGCTTCAGCACAGGGCACACTGCGGGTGCGGTTATGACCGTCCTTGACCTTCACTGCATACTCGGGCACAGCCTGGACCTTCACCACGCGCATTTCCGGGTCCTGGAAATCAGGTGCGACCATCCACAAATCACCGCTGCCATCCACGCATTGCAGGTAGTCCTTTAACTCCCGCAGCACGGCTGTGGGGGTGGCTCCGCTGGCGGAACCATAACTGGCCATGTCATCCAGCAGTCGGCCTGCCCAGCCACCCTGAGGGGAGCTGCGCCAGAGCACGACATTAAAGCGGAGGGTGCGGGACATGATCAGAAAGAAAGCGGTTCAGTACAGGCCAGCGCCAATGCCATTTCGAGGGGCAGGCTGTCATCGGTTTCCATGCACAGGCCGGTGCGTAGATCCAGCAGGCGACGACCCTGTCGGATGTGGCTGATTTCCCCTGTGCCTGAAGGCAGTTCCTGGCAGGAGTAACTGGTGAGCACCAGGCTTTCCTCGAAGCTGGCATGCACTCCGGTGAATGCGGCAGCAAGCTTTTGCAGACCGTGGCCTTCCAGGATGAGATGCGTGCCATCTGGGTTCAGGGCATCCACAAAAGCATCCTTGCGCCAGCCGGGAAGGGAAAGCTTGGCAGATGAAACCAGCGTCCATGCTTGCGGTGACGGACCTTCATCCGCAGTCAGCATCAGCAGGCGGTTTACCCGCCACAGCAGACGCAGAGCCATGGCGGTGGATCTGGCCATGGGCTGAGCCAGATCCAGTCTGGCTGCCACCTGTCTGGCGGACATGTCCGAGCCTAACAAATCATGCAGCAAGTTTTCAATGCCTGCCTCAGGCATCACGCAAAGGTAATCGTCCAGCGTTTCGATGAAGGGTTTGGTGCCTCGGGAGGCGGAGGCTTTTTTGCGCGCTTTTTCCATGGCCTCCAAGGATGCTTCGGTCTGGTGCAGTTGCTGCCTCAGGGCGTTGCTTTCATCCCGCAGGCGGTAATACCAGGCACGCAGGGCGGAGATGCCGTCTTCACTGTCATTGAGCTTCCAGTCATCCAGGCGTGCGTTCACTTGGTCCAGGCCCTGATGCGCTTCATCCACCCTGTCCAAGAGCTCATCATGGGAGAGCCGGACCGGCAGCCGCAGGGTCTGAGCCACCTGACGGTGGACTTCGCAGGTGAAGTGAAGGGCACCGTTTTGCAGCGTCGTTTGCACCCGCACGGCACGGGAGGTTTTCCAGGTCATCAGGTGAGCGGCCAGCGGCTCCACCAGATGTGTCTCGATGGCACGCCGCAATGCACGGGCACCATATTCAGGATCGTATCCGCGCTGTGCCAGGAAACCGGTGCTGTCTGCATCCAGCAGCACCTCCACACGCCGATCGCGCAGGCCCTGCCGGGCGAGTGCACGGGAGGAAAGCGTACCCGCCAGATGCTGGATGTCCTGCCTGCGCAGTTCATGGAAGGGGACGATGCGGTCCAGGCGGTTGAAGAATTCCGGCCTGAAGAATTTCTCCGCCGCTTCCCGATAAACTTCCTTTTCTTCCGCCGCCCGGTCATCAAAGCCGAGTCGGTGCCGCGTCTTCTGGGCTCCGATGTTGGAGGTGAGGATGATGAGGCAGTTGCAGAAGTCCACCGTCTGGCCCTGGGCATCGGTGAGGCGTCCTTCCCCCAATACCTGGAGCAGGAGGTCGAAGACATCCGGGTGGGCTTTCTCCACTTCATCAAACAGCAGCAGGCTAAAGGGCTGGCGTCGCACCCGCGAGGTCAGCAGACCACTGTGCCCCGGACTGCCGATGAGGCGCAGGGCCGCATCCCCGCCGCTGTATTCATTGAGGTCAAAGCGCAGCATCTTTTCCTCACTGCCAAAGACAAATTCCGCCAGGGCCTTGGCACATTCCGTTTTTCCAACGCCGGTCGGGCCGAGGAAGAGCAGCGACCCGAGCGGCCGCCGCGCATCATTCACCTCCGCACGGGCCATGAGCACTGTTTCCGTCATGGCGCTCACAGCCGCCGTCTGGCCCATGATGCGGCTGGAGAAAAATTCCTGCAAGCCGCTGGGCGTCATCGACTGGCTGTTATCAATCATGGTTAGGCGGATGCCATGACGTGAGGCAAACCAGTCCAGCACCTGCCCTGCGCCGACGGTCTCCAGTTTCAGGGTTCCTTCATCCGGGAACTGATCGGCAAAGGAGCCCGCCAGCGCGGTTAGCATCTCCACGCCCTTTCCAGGAAAAGCCCGGGCACGACCAAAGCGAGTCTGCAGGCGCATGATCAACGGCAGGATCTCCGGGGCCAGTTTCAGGCGGGACCGAGTCTCCAGCATCTGCAGGCTGCGGATAAGGATGCGCAGGGTGCTGTCATCATCCATTTCACGGACATGGATGACCTGAAACATGCTGGCAAAGGCACGGTCCGTTTCACGCAGTCGGCCCCAGGCTTCTGGGGTGGACTCCGCCAGGATGGCCACCGGTTCATGCTCTTGGCGTGCCTTCAGCACCTGGCCGAGTGACAGATCACTGCCCGCGGTTTTACCGGCTTCAAAGAGGCCTGGCAGATCATCCAGCACCAGGATATGGCGCTCCTGCCGCATTTCTGCCAGCATGGCTGTCCAGCGCTGCTCCCATTGGCCGATGTAAGACATGCCGCTGATCACCCGCTGGGGTGAGACATGCCAGAAGAGGCCGCGTTTAGTGCTCTCCGCCTTTTCCATCCGGCGGCGTACGCATTCATGGATGAGGGCGGTTTTGCCAGCCTTGGAGCGGCCTACCAGCAGCACCATCGGAGTGGTGGCTTTGCGCTGGGTGAACCAGGACAGCAGCTCGCCCACCTCATTCTCACGCAGCAGGGCGTGGTGGAGATCATTGGGGTACAGTGCGTCCAGGCAGCGGCCTACTTTGCGCAGTTCTTTCCCACCATCCATGGGGGTGTCATCGCCCAGCGACAGCTTGCGGGACGGGGCTGCGGGCAGCGCCTGCCTGCCGGGAAGAACCACGCTGACGTGCGTCAGGTGCGGCTGGCTGCCAGAGAGCCATTCTTTAGGATCAAAGTCCGCTTCGTTTTCTTTTTCGAGCTTTCTCAGATGCTCCGTGAGCACACGCTTCAGCTCATCTTCCAGGTGCGTGCCGGGAGTGCATTCAAAGCTGAGTCCGCCACCCCTTGGCAGTACCGCCTGGCGGCATCCGGCGCCTTCAAAAACAGCCACATAGAAATTGCCCTCAAAGGACTGACGGCGCAGTTCAATGCGCAGGCGGATATTCTGGCCGGTGGCGGGTGGTGAAAAAGTCCAGGGCAGGAGCTCCCGATGGTCTGGCGATGTTTTCTCTTCGGCCAAGTTTTTGGTGATGGCACTGGCCAGGCGTTGGAGTGCGCGGTCCTCCCGGACATCCGTTTCATCACGAGTCCAGGACGGCATGAACAAGGGCCGGACGCGGAAGCGCGCCTTCTCGCCCTCCTCACGGTGGTGGTCGGCATAAACCGGGATGGAAAGGCGCAGGTTCATGCCAGAGCCTCCTTCAATACGGCTTCACGGAGGCCGCGCAGAAGCCAGCTTTTTTGGAAGCTGCCGGATGTCCGGATTCCGCCGGGACCGTCACGCACCAGCATGCGCACGGGGTCATACTGGCGGCGGATCACGCCTTTTTCCAGATTTGGCTGACCAATGATTTCTGTCGTGGCCAGCATCAGTTCGGTGAGGTCCTGCGCATTGTCTTCGGGCACACTGACTTCGATGCGGCAGGTCCAGTCTTTCTCCGCCTGGATGGCTTTTCGTTCGCTGGGACGTGCCGGCTTTTCAGGTTCATCCTCCTTGTCCCGGCTGGCTTTCATGAGGTGCAAGCCGCCTTCGTTTTTCAGTAGCAGCGTGGCTTTTTCACCACTGATCCACAGGGCCATGGCGGCGACTTTTCCCGGCTCTTCCTGCCAGAGCTGGAGTTGATCGGCCTCTTTTTCCGGCACATAGGCAAAGGCATATTGGCCATCCTGGCTCAGCAGTTTGGCCGGGGTCTGTTTGTGAAACACACCTGCCTCCACCTTGCCGCCCAGGTCCAGTGCTAGGTCGCGATACATCGCCGCAAAGGCCATCATGCTTTTGCCCGGCTGGCCGTGGATGAGAAACAGCAACCGCTTCGGTGGTGGCTGCCATAGTGCATAGGCCTCCAGCACGGCTTCCTCCAGATCGTTTTTGGAAAGCGGGTCACGTCGGTTCAGCACAGCCAAGTCGCTGTGATGCAGGGCCAGGATGAGGCCCTCCTCATGCGTGAGCTGCTTCTGCGCATCCTTGTCGATGCGGGCCAGGCATTGCTTCAGCGTTTCCGTCTCAGGATCATGTGCCGTCCAGGCCACCGCGTTTTTGGCTTTGCCCTGGCTGTTGCGCTGGCGCTGCTGTGCCATCCTGAGTCGGCCTTGCAGACCGTTCACCATCGTGCTGCTGCGCAGGCTTTCGTAGGCCTGTCGCAGGTGGGCTGTGCTGCGCAGCCGGTCACGCAGATTTTGCAGGGCCTGTTTCTCCTCTGTGTTGGTGCCAGGCTTGACCACTTGCAGGAGCACATGGCCCAGGCTGTCCAGATCCGCCTTCAACAGGCTTTTTTCTGCCACGCCTTCAGCAATCAGTGCGGAGATAGGTGCCAGCAAATGCTCAGCCACGCGGCGCTTCAAAGGCCGGGCTCCATAACGCGGATCATATCCTTCCCGCGCCAGATTTTGAACCACGGCCTCGCTCACTTCCAGCCGCAGTCCTGCTTTGACAAAGCCGGGTCGCAAAGCAGCCGTGGCGATCTCACGACGGGTCAGGGAGACCACAACTTCGCTGCTGAGCGGCTGATAAGGGACGATGCGGTCAATGCGGTTGAACATCTCCGGTCGCAGGGCTTTCTGCACCGCTGTGGTGAAATGATCCGTCGCATCCTGGTGCGCGGCACCGCCACTGCTGAAACCCATGCGACCTTTGGAAAAATCCTGCGCTCCGAGGTTGGAGGTCATGATGACCACGCAGTTGCTGAAATCCGCCGTGCGGCCTGCGCCGTCGGTGAGCCGGGCCTCGCCTAACAATTGAAGCAATAAATCAAAGACCGCCGGGTCTGCCTTTTCAAACTCGTCCAGCAGCAACACGCTGAAGGGTTGCTCACGCACGGCAGCAGTCAGCAGCCCTTCACGTCCATCATGGCTGCCGCTCACCAGCCTCTGCGCGCTCCAGGGCTGACCGTACTCGCTCATGTCCAGGCGGATCATGCGCTCTGCGCTTTGGAAAAGGAATTCCGCCAGGGCCTTGGCCATCTCAGTTTTGCCCGTGCCTGTGGGGCCGATGAACAGCAGCGATGCCAGCGGCCTGCCTGGACGGGCGAGCCCTGCCTTGATCTGGGCGATGACGGACACCACCACATCCACGGCTTCGCCCTGGCCTTCGACCCGGTTTTGAAACCAGGTGCGGGTGATGTCGAGATCCAGCGGTGTCTCTGGATTCAGCAAGTGCTCCGGCATGCCAGTCTCGCGTGAGAAGGCGGCATAGACATCTGGCTCTTCGACGAGGCGCTCTGCCGGGATGTTTTCATGCAGGCGGGTCATGAAACGCAGCGGTGCACCTGGAAAGGCTGAATAGCCCAGATAGCGCCGGTGCAGAGATCTCACCCGCTCTAGCGCGGGCCGGGAAAAGCGTGCGCGGTCACCGGCTAGTTTGGTGGAGGCGGTGAGCATCAATGCCGCCAGCTTTTCCGCCTGCGGTTCCTCCAGTTTCAAGATGCGGAAGGCATCGGCAAGACGCGGGTCCTGTTTCTCGATCACGACCATTTGCTCATGCGTACATTCGACGATGACCTGGAGCTCCCGCCGCACCAGATACGGGCGCAAAAAGCTGGCGATGCTTTCGCTCCCGGTGCTGCTCTGGCCCACGTTCATGAGTTCGAAGAGGTTGCCCAGATAAAGGACCAGCTTTTGTTTTCGTGCCGTTTCCACCAGCTCCCGGCAGCGCTGCTGCCACATGCCAAACCCGCTGGCACCAGCGATCAACCGGGTGCCGCTGCTGCGATAAAATGGCTGCTGGCCCAGGCCAAAGTCACTGCGCCGTCGGGCCATTTCCTGGGTTAACGCGGTCTTACCCACACCTGCTGCACCCAGCAGCAGCACGCTCGGCTGATCCGGCAGAGTGAGCAGGCGGGACAGTTGCTTGAGTTCCGTTTCCAACTCATAGGCACGAGGCAGAAAGGCACCCTCCATGCGGGTGCAAAGCTGGGCGAGGATGTCCGGTCCCTGATCTTCGTTGAGGAATTTTTTCCAGCGGTCCACGGCGGTTTCCAGCCGTGGGCTCCAGGTCACCGGCTGCACGCTCACTTCACCCCGGGCCAGCATGGCTAGGCGCAGCAGGGAGGTGTTCCATTCGCCCCGCTTCAGGGCGCTGAGCGCATGCTCATTCAGCATCTTCGGCAGCCGCTCGCGGTCCGGGGCGATGACGGCGATGCCCAGTGCAGGCACAGTGGCCAGAACGTGTGCTCCTTGCTCCCAGACGACTGCTTCCAGAGTCATGGTCACTGGCTCGCGCCAGGCTTCCGTCCTCTTCGCGGGCTCCACCTTCAATTCCGCCCGCATGATTTCAGGTGTGCCCGAAACTGAGCGGCGCGTGATTTCATCCAGCGGTTCATTTTTCAGCAGGTCCTCCGCCAGATCCATCAATGCCGCCTTCGACGGGCGCTCCTTATTGGCCAGCGTCGCCAGCTCCGGAAACAGCAGCAGCTCCACCATCAACTGCGCCTCGCCCTCCGCACTGGTTTCCAGCGTGCGGGTGATGAGGTGAAGGGTGGTGTCAATGTCTGACATGGGAGGAGCATTGGCTCAAAGCAGGGGCCTGCTCACGCCAGCCGCACGCTACGCTTCTTATCCAGCTTCAGCACGGCACCGCTTTCCCAAGCGGGTTCGGCTTTGGGGTCACTGAGTTTTTCGCCGTTGAGCTGGATGCTGCCGCCTTGGATGAGGCGGCGGACTTCACCGCCGGAGACGGGTTGGTTGAAGACGGACTGGTAGGCGTGTTGCACCACACCGAGCACGTCTTTGCGGTCGCTGAGGGTGAGGTGGGGCAGCTCGACGTTGGCGAGATCTTTTTTGCTGAAGCGGAGGTCCCAGTCATCGCGGCATTCTTGGGCAGCGGCTTCGCTGTGGTAAACGGCCACGCATTTGCCAGCGAGGGCTTTTTTGGCCTCCATGGGGTGCATCGTCGCATCCAGTTCTTCACCGAGGACAAGTAGGTAGTACTTCGCCATCAGCTCATCCGGGATGCTCATCAGCTTGCCAAACATTTCCTTCGGAGCATCGGTTAGGCCGACGTAATTGCCGAGGGACTTGGACATCTTTTTGACGCCGTCCAGACCTTCCAGGAGGGGAAGGGTCATGCACACCTGTGGCTCCATGCCTTCTTCTTTTTGCAGGTCGCGGCCTACCAAGATGTTAAACAACTGGTCGCTGCCGCCGATCTCCACATCGGACCGCACCACGACGCTGTCCCAGCCCTGCATGATGGGGTACTGCAGCTCGTGCAGGCGCACCTCGGTGCCATTTGCCACGCGGTTTTTGAAATCTTCGCGCTGAAGCATCTGCTGCAGGGTCACGCGGGCATTGAGCTTGATCACCTCCATGAAGGGCATCTCTTTAAACCAACTGCCGTTGAAGACGACTTCCGTCTTTTCCTTGTCGAGGACGAGGAAGGCCTGGTCGGTGTAGGTCTTGGCGTTGGCCAGCACTTCGTCGTAAGTCAGCGGCGGGCGCGTGGTGGAGCGGCCGCTGGGGTCACCGATCATGGCGGTGAAGTCGCCAATGATGAGGACGATCTGATGGCCGAGATCCTGGAACTGGCGCAGTTTGCGCAACGCCACGGCATGGCCCAAATGGATGTCCGGGGAGGTGGGGTCCACGCCCAGTTTGATGCGCAGGGGCTTGCCCTTGGCCAGCTTGGCGGCGAGTTCTTTTTCACTGTGAATGGTCACAGTGCCGCGCTTGAGGAGATCGAGTTGTTCAGAGACAGAGAGCATGATGGGAAAGGGAAAACGGAAGTGCCGGAGGTACAGCATGTCGAATCTGAGGCAAATGACAAATGGCCAGAGCAGCCGGGGATGCTTTTTGCGTGCGAACTTTTCCGCAATCGACACTGGTCCAGGCTCATGACCACGCAAGAAGACGGGGTAGCCATGCGTAAATGCTCGGCTGATCTCCACTGGCTTGGTTGCCCGTTTGCGGGGCAGTCCCCATGAGCCCCGCCCGACTACCTTTAATCCTCAGCCTTTTTCTGCTGGGAATGCCCTCCACTGATGCCGTGGCGGAAAGTGCTGCGCCGAAAGTGATCGGTTATGAACGCCTGCATGCACAGGGTGATGGCATGAATAAGGAGGCGGGAGAGCTGTTGCTTTCTGAGCTGTCCTGTCTGGCCTGTCATGGTGACGGGCCGCGCGAGCCTGCTAAGCCGCTAGGATGGAAGGCGGGGCCTGATCTGAGCTCGGCCGGTGAGCGCCTGCGTGCTGAATGGGTGCGTGCTTTTCTTCATGATCCCGCCGCCACCCGGCCTGGGACCACGATGCCAAACCTGATGGCTGGCCGTCCGGAAGTTGAGCGTGCGGAGCTGGTCGAAAATCTGACGCATTACCTGATGCAGCAGTGTGAGCCTGTGACGGCGCGGGAAAGCTTTGTCGGCGTGGCCAAGCAAGGGAAGGAGCTTTTCAACAGCGTGGGCTGTGTGGCCTGTCATACGGATCTGCCGCTGGAGGGACTGGGTGAAAAATACGCCGCAGGTCAACTCGCGCGCTTTTTGGAGAAGCCTCTCCAGGTGCGGCCCTCCGGTCGCATGCCGGATCTTCGTCTGCCTGCAAAGGATGCGGCGAATCTGGCGGCTTTTCTTTCTGGCCCGGCTGAACCGCAAGCGGTCATAGCAGCCTTCACGGTGGATCCAGCCAAAGCGGGTCGGGGAGCTGAAGCGTATCAATCTTTGGGCTGTGTGAGCTGTCATGACAGTAGCAAAGCTCAAATCGCGCTGGTGCCTTTGCCTCCGGGCGAGTCACGAATGAAGGCAGGCTGTCTGGCTCCGGAGCCGACGAAAGGCGTGGCGCATTATCGCTTGAGCGAGGACCAGCGGGAGGCCATCCGCAGTGCATTGACGGCACGGGCGGTTGCAAAACCGGAGGCTGAAGAGCAGGCGCTGCCAGCCGAGGTGCGTCAGGTGATGCTCCAGCGGAATTGTTTCGCCTGCCATGTGCGGGACGGGCTAGGCGGACCGAAGGCGGACGTGGCGGTTCATTTTACCTCCACCAAGGATGACCTGGGGGACCTGGGGCGTCTGCCGCCGCCGCTGGATGGAGTGGGTCGCAAATTCCAAAGGCCAGCGCTGGAGGCGATCATTCATGGCCGGGATCCGGTGCGCAAATACATGGGCGTCAGGATGCCGGACTTTGGCACCGAATTTGCCCGTGAACTGAGCAAGCTTTTGGAGAAGGCGGATGCCGGTTCAAAAAACGCGCCGGTGGTGGCTCATGGCTCTGCCCAGGTGGCAGGGCGCAATGACTGGGGGCGTGAATTGATCGGCATCAAAGGATATGCCTGCATCGCCTGTCATGAGTTGCAGGGCCATGCTTCTCTGGGCATCGGCGCTTATGATCTGGCGCACATGCCCCGGCGGCTGCGGCCTGAGTGGATTCGCGATTTCCTGCTGAATCCGGCTCTTTACCCCACAGGCTCGCGCATGCCGCCGTTTTGGCCTGCCGGGAAACCGATGAATCCGAACATTGGCGGCGGCACAGCGGACAGCCAGATCAGCAGCATCCTCACTTACCTGATGGAGTCGGATGAGAGCCTGCCGCCGGAAGGCATTGCCGACCGCACGGCGAATGAGCTGAAGCCGACTGATCGTCCCATCATCTTCCGCACCTTCCTGGCGGGTGCTGGCACGCATGCCATTGCTGTCGGTTTTCCAGGCGGAGTGAATGTGGCTTTTGATTCGCTCACTTCCCGTTGGGCCCTGGCTTGGCGTGGCCGGTTCCTGGATGCGGACAGCACCTGGAACCAGCGTTATTCAAAGATGGAAAAGCCGCTCGGCGAGGCTCTAATACGGCTGGGAGAAGCGGGCACGCTTTCAGTTCGCGGGAAGAAAGACCTCCTGCCGCAATATCGCGGTTACCGCATTGGCGAAGATGGAGTGCCTGTTTTTGATTATACGCTGGGTTCACTGGCCGTGGAGGACAGGGTAGAACCTCTGCCTAACCAGGGATTGCGAAGGACATTGAAAATCAGCGGCCAAACCACCGAGGGTGTGCAGTTCACAGCCAAGCCGCCCACCGGAGTACAGGTGAAGCTTTCCAATGATGCCGGGCTTTCGTTTCGCATGAAGTTTAACAAAGGCGTGGCCGAACTCGTGGAGGAGATCACATGGTAACCAAGCGCCACGCATTATCCCTCCTGGCGGTGCTTCTGGCTTTCACCGCCCATGGCGCGGAGAGTTATCAGATCGTCAATATCCAGCATCCGGAAGACCTCATCCTGGAGGCTGGCGGCCTGGCCAAGATCCCGGGTGGAAAGCTGGCTGTCTCGACTCGTCGCGGGGAAGTGTGGATCGCTGAAAACCCGTATGCCAAAGATGGCAAGAGGGTGAAATGGAAACGTTTTGCCAGTGCCTTGCATGAGCCGCTGGGCCTGGCCTTTCATGACGGCGCACTCTATACCGCCCAGCGTAGCGAGGTGACACGCATGGCGGATTCCAATGGCGACGGCATCGCTGATGAATACCGCTGCATCGCCAAAGGCTGGGGCGTGACGGGTGCCTACCATGAGTATGCCTACGGACCGAAATTTGATCCTGCTGGTAACATGTGGGTCACGTTGAACTGCACCATGGGCCCGATGGCGCTGCCTAACAAAGAGTGGCGTGGATACAGCCTTCGCATCAGCCCGGACGGGCAGTGGCAGCCGGTCTCTGGCGGTATGCGCTCCCCCTGCGGCATCGGTATCAATGAAGTGGGGGACGTCTTTTATTCAGATCAGCAAGGCCACTGGAATTCCGCCTGCGGCATCCATCATATCCGCCAGGGGGCCTTCCATGGGCACATCCCTTCCTTTGCCTCCTGCGAGCTTCCGGGGGCACCCTTTGCGAAACCTGAGCCGTTTGTGGAAAACGTGCCGGTGCCAGAAGCCGCGCAACGCATGCCTGTGTATAAACCTGCCGCCGTGTGGATGCCGTATCGCAAGATGGGCATGAGTACGACCGACATCGTACTCGATGACACTGGAGGAAAATTTGGTCCTTTTACAGGTCAGTTCTTTGTGGGTGAACTCACGCTTTCATGCATCAACCGCGTCTTTATGGAAAAGGTCGGCGGTGAATACCAGGGTGCGTGTTTTCCTTTTCTCGAAGGTTTTGAAGGCGGCGTGTTGAGGCTGGAATTTGGCGAGGACGGTTCCCTTTTCGTCGGTGAAACCAGCCGTGGATGGAACTCTGCAGGCAGCAGGACCTATGGCCTGGACCGTGTCATCTGGAATAAACGCGCTCCTTTCGCCATGCGCACCATGGAGGCCAGGGCCGGGGGCTTTCACTGCACTTTTACCCAACCGGTCACCCCTGCTGCCGTAGCCGCCGCCACCTGGCAGATGCGCAGCTACACGTATGAATATCATGCCTCGTATGGAGGCCCTGACATCAATGTCAAAGACCTCTCCGTCAAGGTGGCCAGCATCGCCAAAGATGGCCTCAGCGCCGAGCTTGAAATCCAAGGTCTCCGCGAAGGTTACATCCACGAACTAACCGTCACCGGCCTGCTTTCCAACGGAGGATCCCCGCTCACTCCGACCATCGCCCATTACACGCTCAACAAGATCCCAACCGCTCCCTGACCTGCCATGAACCGTCGCCATTTTATCCTTTCCGCCGCCGCTGCTGCCAGCGTTGCCCCTCTCACACGCGCTGCTGATCCGGCACGCAAATGGCGGGTGGCCGTCATTGGTAATACCGGCCGTGGAGACTACGGACACAGCCTGGACAGCATGTGGCTGAAGATGCCAGAAGTCGAGATCGTGGGCGTGGCCGATGCCAATCCCAAAGGCCTGGCGGCAGCGCAAAAGGAACTCAGCCTAACCACAGGTTTTGCAGAATACAAAGTCATGCTGACCGAGGTGAAACCTGATCTAGTGGCCATCTGCCCCAGCCACATGGGCGACCGCCGGGAGATGGCGCTGGCAGCAGCGGCATCCGGTGCCAAGGGCATCTACATGGAGAAGCCTTTTTGCCACACACTGGCTGATTGTGACGACGTCATGGCCGCCTGTGAAAAGAACAAGGTGAAGCTGGCTCTGGCCCATCGGAATCGCTACAATCCCGGGGTGGTCGCAGCGGAAAAACTAGTCAAGGAAGGTGCCATCGGCCGCCTGCTGGAGGTGCGTGGCCGTGGCAAGGAGGACACTCGCGGCGGCATCACAGACATGTGGGTACTGGGCTCCCATGTGCTCAATCTTTGCGTCTATTTTGCGGGCAAACCTGTCGCATGCTCCAGCGTCATCCTACAGGACGGCCGTGCGGTCACACCTGCGGATGTCACCCCCGGCAAGGACGACGTCGGTCCGCTCGCCGGCAATGCCGTGCATGCACGTTTCGATACCGAAAGCGGCGTGCCCATCTACTTTGATTCCATTCAAAACGCCGGAGACCGCACCGTGGGTTTCGGGCTCCAGCTTATCGGCACCAAAGGCCTCATTGACCTGCGCATGGACGCCACCCCCATTGCTCACCTTGTTCCTGGCAGCCCGTTCCATCCTGTCAAAGAACCACGCCCATGGATCCCCATCTCCAGCGCCGGGGCTGGTGTGCCTGAACCCATGACCGATATTCGCCTCGACGTCATGAGCCACGTCACCGGTGCCCGCGATCTCATCGCCGCGATTGAAGAAAATCGCCAGCCTCTGTGCAGCGCTGCTGATGGCCGTATCACTGTGGAAATGATCACCGCAGTCCTGGCATCCCACACCCGTGATGGTGCCCGCATCACCTTCCCTCTGGATTCGCCGCAGAATCCGCTGAGTACCTGGAAGTGATGGGTCACCAGCTTGGAGGAAAGCCGCTTCGGTCATCGAAGCGGTTAGGCCAAACTTTTTGTGTGTGAGAGAAAGCTCTGAAACACTTTCTCTTTGGCAAAGGCTTGCCGTCATCCTCTGCCCTGCGTATGGCTGCATACTCATGAGTCTCAACCGTCTTCTGTTTCTCGCCTCACTTCTGTGCTGGGTGCCCCTGGCTCAGGCCCTGGAGGTCCGTGTATCTCCCACGGTCTCTCTGACGGACGCTCTCAATCAAATCCGCGAGGCGCGCAAGGCAGGCAATCTGGAGGCTGCTACCATCCTGCTGCCTGAAGGGATGATCGAACTCACGGAGACAGTGACCCTGGATGCGCAGGACTCCAACCTCACCATCACCGGCTCAAAGGCGACATTGGTGGGTGCGCCGACCGTCACCGGCTGGGAAAAGCATGAAGGCCAAATTCTCAAGGCAGTTGTCTCCAAGCTGCTGCCCAAGGGCTTTCGGCCTACCCAGCTTCTCTTCGACGGCGAGCGGCAGATCCTCGCCCGCTACCCAAACTTTGATGCGGCCAATCCCCTCTATGGTGGCTGGGCCTTTGTGGCCGAATTTCCACCCGGCGGTGCTCCTGAAGGGCACGTCTGGAAAAAGACTCTTTATGTGAAGCCTGAAGATGTGCGGAAATGGGCTCATCCAGAGGAAGTGGAACTGAACATCTTTGCCCAATATGGCTGGTGGAATTTCATCGAACCCGTCGTCTCGCTGGACCCGGAAACGAGACTGCTGACGATGAAAAAGAACTGCACCTACGACTACCACCCGCATAACCGGTTCCATTTTCAAAACGCCCTCGAAGAGCTGGATGCCCCCGGCGAATTCTATTATGACAAACGCACGAGCAGCCTGTACTTCTGGCCGCCGCAGCCCATCGAAGGGCATGAGGTGCGGCTGCCCACTTCCGCCGGTTTTTTCAAGATCAAGCCAGGCGCAAAAAACATCATCATCCGAGGCCTTACGCTCACCGGATGTCAGGGCAGCGCCATCACCTTTGAAGGGGCAGAGGATTGCCTCGTAGAACGCTGCGTCATTACTAAAGTGGGTGATTTCAATGGCAGCGGCATTGGCGTGAGCGAAGGCAAAAACGTGCGCATCGCGCGCAATGAAATCAGTTATACCGGGAGCAATGGCATCAGCCTGAGCGGTGGCGACCGGAAAAAGCTCGTCGGTCCGGGCCACATGGCTGAAGATAATCACATTCACCACATGGGGGTGTTTCGCAAAAACGCCTGCGGCATCTCCATGAATGGTGTGGACATCACCGCTGCGCATAACCACATCCATGACGGCCCGCGCATGGGCGTGCAGATGAGCGGAAACAATCTCATCGTCGAATACAATCACCTCCATCATCTGGTGCTGGAGACCCAGGACGGCGGTGCCATTTATACCGGCGGGCGGGACTGGATCAGCAGCCGCGGCAGCAAGTGGCGGTATAACAAGATCCATGACATCATCGGCGTCGGCCAGGAGGCTGGTGGGCTGAAGCATCCCTGGTTCACCTTTGGCCTGTATCCAGACGATAACAGCGGGGGGCTGGACATCATTGGCAACGTGGTCTTCCGCGTCGCCCACACCCCCATCCACATGCACAACTCCCGCGATTGCCTGGTGGAAAACAACATCTTCGCCCTGGGTCGCCGTTTCCAGTTTGACCTGCACGGCTGGACCAAGGAGCACCGTTTTCAAAGCAGCCACTTTCCCACCATGGTGAAGGGTTATGAATCCGTGGTGAACGAACCCGCCTGGAAAAACATGCGCAACATGGACCTGCATCCCAATGATGCCATCCGCGATGACGGCACCATGATGAGCGGCAACATCTTCCAGCATAACATCATGTTTGGCGATACCGAAGGTGTGAAATACGGTGACATCCGCAATGCCACCCCGAAGTGGAACACCATTGATTACAACCTGGGCTGGAACAACGGCCACCCCATTGTCACTGGCGTCAACCAGGTCGGTCCAGACATCGGCGAGCCTCTGGTGAATGACACGTTTGACACGGCTGCTCCAGGCAAGACGCCTGCGGGTTGGGGATTCAATCACCGGCCTAACAAGGACGTGCAACTCGTTGTTGCTGATGGAGTGCTACGTGCGGATTGCGCCTTTGGTGAAGATCCTAAAAATCCAAAAACCGTCTTCCATGGTCCCACCTTGCCCATCAAGCCAGGTGCCGCGTATCGAGTGAGGATGCGCATCAAGTCCAGTGAACCCACCGCACGCCTGGGCCTTGGTTTCGCCTCCTTTAAAAATGGTGAAGGTTACTGGCAGGCCGGCACCACCAGCATCACCGCCACCAATGAATGGCAGGAATTTGAGGCCACCGGCCGGATGCTGCGTGAAAACGAAAACCAGTGGAAGCCTTGGATGAAAACCTTCTGGATGCGTGTGGACTGCCACGAGCCCAAGGGGCAGGTTTTCATTGATGACGTCCGTATCACTGAAGCTGCCCCTTTGAATGAATGGTCCGCCTGGCAGGCCGCCGGCTGGGATAAAAACAGCCTCATTGCCGATCCGCTCTTTGTGGACTGGAAGAACGACGACTGGCGTCTCAAGCCCGAATCCCCCGCCTTCAAGCTCGGCTTCAAACCCATCCCCATGGAAAAAATCGGCATCAGGCCAGAGTGACGGGGGGCTACCCCCCAAGCCAACAACCCGTTGCCGATCCTCCCTCAGCACGCGATAGCTTGTCCCATGCATTATTTCATCACCGGCACCGATACCGATGCAGGCAAGACCTATGTCACCTGCCTGCTCATTGAGGCTCTGCGCCGCGAGGGGCATGCGGCGGCGGGATACAAGCCGTTGGCCTGTGGGGATCGCGTGGATGCACACGCGCTGCGTCAGGCCAGTGAGGACGCGCTGACCCTGGAAGAAGTGAACCCGGTTTATCTAAAAGTACCCGCTTCTCCGTACGCGGCATCGCTGCTTGAAAACCGCACCGTGGATGTGGAGGCCGCACGTCAGGGATTCTTCACCCTGGCCGCGCGTTTTTCACACGTCTTGGTGGAAGGGGCCGGCGGCTGGGAAGTACCCCTGACGGATAAGCTTAGCATGGCGGATCTGGCTGCCGATTTGGCCATTCCGATCATTGTTGTGGTGAATAACAGGCTCGGCTGCCTCAATCACACCATCCTCACGGTAAAAAATATCCAGGCACGTGGCCTGACCTGTGCCGGGATCATCCTGAATTATGCGCAGGATGAACGGGACCTCGCCAGCATCTCCAACCGCATGGTTTTGCAGCAATTCCTAGGCGTACCAGTCTTGGCGGAGATCATGCATGGTGAATCTCAGATGGATTGGCCAGCGGATCTGGCCCTCTGAAGCGTGTCACTTTTTAGAAGAATTGGGGTATCAAGATAAGGAGCATGTGCCGAAATGCTTGATTTCCCGTCTGCTGTCCCGATGATGGCGTTTTATACCGTCGCCCAACCACGATGAAATTTGCCATTTTCGGAGACATTCATGCCAATCTGGAGGCCCTGCAGACTGTTCTGTGGGACGCCCAGGAGCAGGGGTGTGCCAATTACGTATGTCTCGGTGACATCGTCGGTTATGCCGCCAATCCGGCTGAGTGTCTGGAAACCGTGCGCCAGATGGGCTGCCCCGTCGTCCGGGGAAATCATGATGAAGGTGCCGCCAGTGAAAGCACGCTGGAAGAGCTGAATCCCCTGGCCCAGGCCGCCCTGCTCTGGACCCGCCAGCAGCTCACCGAAGATCAGCGCCAGTGGCTGCGGGATCTGAAACTCGTCCGTCAGGTACGGGATTTCACCATTGTCCATTCCACCCTGGATTCACCTGGGGCCTGGGGTTACGTGACGAATCGCTTCGATGCGATGGCCAGCTTCAGCTACCAGTTTACCCAGGTCTGCTTTTACGGTCACACGCATGTGCCGCGCATTTTTGAAAAGGACGATTCCGTCCGCGCCGCGCGGGGCAATGACGTGACCCTCCAGCGTGGAGTGAAGTATTTTGTCAATGTCGGCAGCGTGGGCCAGCCCCGAGATGGAGACTGGCGTGCCGCCTATGCCATCTATGATGTGCAGGCGCAGACCATCTCCATCCGCCGTCTGGAATATGACATCCAGACCGCGCAGGACAAGATCCGCGCCGCCGGTCTCCCCTCCCTGCTCGCAGAGCGGCTTTCCCTCGGTAAATAAAATGAGCGTATCTGGGCTGCCCTCCCTGGCTGGATTTCGGTCCGCCATGATCGTCAAACCCAGCTCGCTAGGCGATATCGTCCACACCCTCCCTGCCGTCCAGGCCATCAAGGAAGCACATCCGCAGCTCAAGCTGCGCTGGCTGGCCAATACGGAATGGACTCCATTGCTCCAGGGTTCACCGCTGCTGGAAGAGGTCATTTCCTTTCCGCGCAAGCAATGCCGCGGCCTGCCAGGCCTGTTCATCCTGCGGCGCTGGGCTAAAAGCTGGCGCGCCATGCCGCGGGAGGCCCCAGAGATCGTTTTGGATTTCCAGGGTCTGTTTCGCAGCGGTTATCTCTCCCGTGCACGCGGCTCCCGGCCCGTCATTGGCCTGTCGGATTCACGGGAAGGCGCACGCTTTTTTCACGATCACATCCTTCCTGTAGATGCGGGGGCGCATGCCGTGGATCGTTACCTGGCCATTCCGCGTGCCTTGGGTATTCCCGTGGATGCTGAAAAGCTCACTTTTCCCCTAGCGCAGGGGCATCAACCTGCTGGCTGGCCGGACAGGCAGGACCTCATCGTTGTGCACCCCTGGTCTCGTGGAGAGGGGAAGTCGCTTTCACCAGAGGCCTTGCAGTCCCTTTGTACTGCCCTTGCTCCCTTGCCAGTGGTCCTCGTGGGCATGTCCCAGGGCGCAGCCATCCCGCAGGGAGAACACATCACGGATTTCAGCAACCGCACCTCCCTGGCGGAGCTCATCTGGATCCTGCGTCAGGCACGCTTTGTCATCAGCGTGGACAGCGGCCCCATGCACATCGCCGCAGCGGTGAATGACCGCACCCTGGGCATCCATACCTGGAGTGATCCGCGCCAGGTCGGCCCGTACAATCCGCGCGCCTGGGTGTGGAAGGCAGGCCGCATTGCCCATCGTACGGGTTTTCAGCCTCAGGAATACGGGATGGAAAAACAGGTCACTGAGGCCGATGCCGGAGACATCGCCGCCTTCGTACGCAACTTCCGAGACTAAGCATTGACAAGCGAGGACTGATTTCTACACTCGCATTGTAATTCAACTGCATACGGGACCGGGAGGTTATCACTCAATGAGGAACGACGAATCTGAAGAGCCGAGGCGCGGCAGCCCTGCGCTGCATTCTGAGAAGATCATGACGGACAGGAAGATTTTCTTCCTCGATCTCAAGGAGAACGAGCGTGGCCGTGTCATCAAAATCACCGAGGATGTACGTGGCCGTCGTGATACCATCATGCTGCCCCTGGAGGCTGCCGATGAGTTCCTCGATGCCCTTCAGCGCATCCTGGAAGTGGAGCGCGACCTGGAGTAGTCCGCCTTTGAGCCTGTGACTTCCCCCGCACACCCATGACGGAGGAGGAAATCTTTCATGCCATCCTGAGCCAGGGTGATGCTCAGGAGCGCCAGCGTATCCTGGCGGAACACTGCCCGGACGATCCGGTTCTGCGTCATCGGGTGGAGGCATTGCTGGACTCGCTGAAGACGGAAAACTTCATGCGCGTGCACCTGGAGCCGCCCACCACGCCCCTGCCAGTCAAGGAGATGGAGAGTCAGTCCATCGGCCCTTACAAGCTGCTCCAGCAGATCGGGGAAGGGGGATTTGGCACCGTCTGGATGGCGGAGCAGACCCATCCAGTGCAGCGGCGCGTGGCTTTGAAAATCATCAAAGCCGGCATGGATACCAAGGAGGTCATTGCCCGGTTTGAGCAGGAGCGGCAGGCACTTGCCCTCATGGACCACCCGAACATCGCCCGTGTGCTGGATGCCGGGGCCACGGAGACCGGGCGTCCATTTTTTGTCATGGAGCTGGTGCGCGGTGTCCCCATCACCCGTTTTTGTGATGAGCATCTGCTCACCCCGCAGGCCCGCATCACCCTCTTTACCAAAGTCTGCCGGGCCGTCCAGCACGCCCACATGAAGGGCGTCATTCACCGGGACCTGAAGCCCTCCAATATCCTCGTCACCCTCCATGACGGAGTGCCAGTGCCGAAGGTCATTGACTTCGGGATCGCCAAGGCCATGCAGCAGCGCCTGACAGACAAGACTCTCTTCACCCACTTTGAGCAGATGGTGGGTACGCCTCTTTACATGGCACCGGAGCAGGCCGAACTCAGCGGCCTGGACATTGATACCCGCTGCGACATCTATGCTCTCGGCGTCCTGCTTTATGAACTGCTCACTGGCCAGACACCCTTTAGCCAGGATGAGCTGATGAAGGCCGGCTTTGATGAAATGCGCCGCCTCATCCGCGAGCGCGAGCCGAAGAAACCCTCCACCCTTTTAAAAACCCTGGCCGCTGCCACCGCCAGCACCGTGGCCACCCATCGCCAGAGTGAGACACCGAAGCTCATCGGCCTGCTCAAGGGCGACCTCGACTGGATCGTTATGAAGGCCATGGAAAAGGACCGCCGCCGTCGTTACGAAACGGCCTCGGCCCTCGCGGATGACCTCCAGCGCCACCTCGATCACGAGCCTGTCCTCGCGCGCCCGCCTAGCACCGTTTACCGTCTGCAAAAGCTGTTGCAGAAAAACCGCGCAGCCTTCATCACCATCAGCCTCGTTGCCCTGTCTCTGCTTGCCGGGCTGGCCATTTCAACGACGCTTTATGTTAGGCTTCGGGTTGAAAAGGCCCAGCGTGCCGTGGAGGCCGCCCAGTTCGCCATCATGAGCGGGGAGGATGAATGGATCACCGCCACCATCCGTGAGTGCACTGCTGCTGGCGTACCCCGGACCTTCATCGGCCTGCTGGAGGGGGAGCAGCACCTCATCCAGGGACGCGTGGAGGATGCCATCCGCACGCTCGAAGACCTCGTCCACGAAGCACCCAAAAGCATCCCGGCCCGTGCCCTGCTGGCCACCGCTCATGACCTGGTGGATGATACCCGCAGCTACCACCGTGTGATGGCTACCCTGGCCGATGCAAAACCCAAGGAGCGTGAGGATTACCTCATCCTGGGCCATGCTCTTAGCCACAGCGATGATGAAAAAGAGCGCCAGCAGGGTGTCGAGTTCATGGCCCACGCCATTCACCAGATGCGGGATTCCCCCATGGCCCGCGTCCTCCTGGCGGAGGCTCGCACCCGCCTTGCCGTGCACAGCCGCAGCCTCGAAGAAATCCAGGAAGCCATTGCCGATATCAATGCCGCCCGTGGCTGGCAGCGCCACGGTATCGCCGTGCTCGCCATCAGTTCCTGGGCTCACGCCGTCGGCGCACAGATCGCTGAGGAAAAGAACCGTGCAGATTTGCGTCACTCCTGGTTAGCCGTCGCTAAAACCGACGGTGAGCAACTGGTCACCTTCGACAGCTTTTATGCGGAGAAATACCTGAAGCTGCAAAAGGAGATCTTTGCACAGATGGGGGTCGATTGACGTTCTCTAGCGAATCAATCATGGGGTTTTGGCTCCGAAGGGTCAGGCGATTTTCAGTGTTGTATTCGCCTGGCACAGTTCATCATGAATGATGCGGATGGCATCGGCGGTAGGATGGACAGTTTCACTTCCAAGTTGTTCCAGGAAACGGCAGGCGGCGAAACCTCGGGCCTTTTCTTCATAGGCGGCGATCCAGCGGTTACGGGCAGGCAGGTGCTCAGGCTTCACTGGCCAGTAACCAGGCCGGGGACGGATGTGTTCGCGGATGCCGATGCGCCAGGGTTTGGGGCTGAGTCGGGCACGGAAGCAGTGCTGGTTGCGACACATGCGGACATAAACGGGGTCAGTATCCAGTGCCTGGAAGAAATCCTGAACGGCCTCATCCCGCGCACCGAAGGTTGCATGCATCACGAGAATCCGCAGGCCTTTGGGGGTCTCATACACGCGCAAGTGCCAGTCCGGATGTTTACGGGAAAACTGACGGATGCGTTCATGCGCTCGCTCTCGGGTTCCTCCTTTGATTTTTTCATAGGCCCGAAAAAGCGCCAGGGCCAGGGGGGATCCCACCACCAATGAAACCAGAAGGCTGACCACCCCTGCCATCACCGACCATTGCCATACACCGAGCCCGGCTGAGAGGGCAACGAGGACCAGATAAACCGTGCAACTCAGGTTCATCGGTACGCTTTCGCCATAGTCCACATCTGCAAAGAGCACGTCGGGTGTGTTCAGGCAGCGGGCACCGTAGAGGTTACGGGTGATGACGGCCTCGCCATGACGGGCCAGGATTTCCTCCCGGATAGGCACGCCCTCTGCACCATTGTAAGCCAGTTTAGGCTCGTATTTTTCCACCATCTCCCCAGCGGCGATTTCACGCAGGGCAGCCATGGCCCGTTCATCGGCCAGGGCCTGCGCCTCCTCCTGACTGACGTCTGACCAGCCGAACCGGCGCACAGTGACCTGATGGTCATCCACACGTGCTTTGACCCGGCCTTCGGCCCAGAATTCGGGGACAATCATACTATGACCATGAAAAGCGCCATTGTGCCTGTCAAAACATCATTCCTTTGCACGCAGCACGCTTTGCTATGGTTAAAGCAAATCCAGTTTGAACTCCTCTCGAAGCTGGATAGCCAACTCCGGTAGCTGGCTCAGCCCGATTGCTCGTATAGGGTCATCCGGCCCTGCCAGCGGATAATCACGATCCCCCATGTAGATGGCATAAAGCCGGGCAGGTTTTAAATCAGCCATCACCGACTTCATGGAGGCCGTCATTGTAGGTGGGGCATACTTGATTTCAAACCCGATGAGTCCTAAGGGAGTTTCGATGACCAGATCTAGCTCTGCTCCAGAATGGACTCCATAATGGGAGCATCTGTCTTCGTAAACACCTAACAGGCGAATGATCTGGTCAATCACAAATGCCTCCCAAGATCCTCCCATTTTGGGATGAGACTGTAAAGTTGCCAGAGAGTCGATGCCTAAAAGCACATGCGGCAGTCCGCTGTCACGAAACAGTAGTTTGGGGGCTTTACGAAGACGTTTGCCGACATTGACATAATACGGCGGCAGCAGGCGCACATGGAACAGTCTCCAAAACAGGTCCATGTAGCGGCCTATGGTTCGCGGTGTGGTGCCCACTATTTGAGCCAGTTCGGATTCATTCCAAATCTGGCCGTTGTAATGGGCAAGCCCCATGGACATTCGTTGCAGTTGCAGAGCGTCAAGCCGGGTGTCCACCAATTGGTGCAGATCTCCCTCTAAAACTTGGCGCAAATACTGTCTGCGCCATCGCAGCGATACTGCATCCGTATCCGCGAGGAATGACGGCGGGAATCCTCCCCGCAACCATAGCTTGGTTATATCAGCATCATTGAGTTCGTGAATTCCAAAGCCCCCCATTTCTATTGTATTGATCCTTCCAGCCAGGGATTCTCCTGCTGTTTTACGAAGAGGAAGAGCTACACTGCCTGTCAAAACAAAGCGTGCGGGTGAACCAGGGCGGTCCGCAAGGACGCGGAGCACAGGCATCAGTTCAGGCATTCGCTGGGCTTCATCAATAATCACGAGACCTCGCATTTCACCCAGAACAGATTGGGGATGAAGCCGCAGCCGGGTTTCATCCACCATGTCTTCCAAATCAAAAAACTGCCCAGAAGGAGCACCCAGCAGTTTAACGAGATGAGACTTGCCACACTGTCTCGGGCCTAAAATCAGCGTCACTGGCCATTCTCGCACAGAAGCTTCTATAACCTCTCTCAATTGCGCGCGCGGTATAGCTGGGAAAGTCATCCTTGAAATTTGATCTCACAAGTATCAATTTTCAAGGCAAATGCCTTCAAAATCACCAATGTGAGTTAAAATGACCTCTCCTTTCAAGGATCGGCGTTCCGGTGGGAAACTGCATGAGGTTCTTGATGACGACGATTAGCAAACGCCCCTTTCATCTGTCAAAACATCATTCCTTTGCACGCAGCACGCTTTGCGGGCAAACATGGGGTAGAATGTCCCAACCCACTCTTACTCTCGGCACCCGTGGCAGCGAACTGGCCCTCACGCAGACGCGCATGGTCACGGAGGCGCTGCAAGCGGCTCACACGCAACTGAACGTGGTGCGCCAGATCATCCAGACCAGCGGCGACAAGCGCCAGGACCTGCGGTTTTCCGAATTCAACGTAGTGGCCCATGTGGACAAGGGCATCTTCATCAAGGAACTCGAAATCGCTTTGGAAAATAGCGAGATCGATGCCGCCGTACATAGCCTGAAGGATGTGCCTTCGGATCTGGCCACAGGTTTTGTCATCGCTGCTGTATTGCCGCGTGCTGCGATTGAAGATGTGCTCATCACCCGCGAGGCCTGCACTTTAGAAACCCTGCCTCAGGGTGCCCGGGTGGGCACCAGCAGTGTGCGCCGCGCGGCTCAGCTCAAGTGGCTGCGGCCGGATGTGGAGATCGTCGAGATCCGTGGGAATGTGCCGACACGAGTGAAAAAGGTGCTGGGAGATCAGCCTCTGGATGCCGTGCTTCTGGCCGCTGCCGGCCTGATGCGCCTGGGCCTCATGGAGGGGGACCGTATCCTGATTGAGGGGCAAACGCTCAGCGCATTGACGCTCGACCCCGTGACTTTTCTACCGGCTGCAGGGCAGGGGGCTATCGCTATCGAATGCCGTTCTGGGGATGAGGTGTCTATTCAAGCGGTACGTGCATTGAATGATGCTGAAACCGAAGCGCGGGTGACGGTGGAGCGTGAGTTTTTGCGCCTGCTCGGGGCTGGATGCCAGACTCCTGTGGGCGCTCATACCTGGGTGAACGGGGACCAGATGACCATGGCAGTGCGGGTCTTTAATGAAGCAGATCTTTCCGTGGCTCCTGTGGAATTGGAGGCCACTGGCCCGGTGAGTGATCCCAAGGCTCTGGCGGCAGAGCTGGCCAAACAGGTGCTGGGATAAGTGGCAGGCCCGAAGCTATCAATAGACAATTTGAACCTCGTCACCCACACCGACGAGGCCGAAGAATTTCTTCGCTTTTTCATACGGCAGCCGGATGCAGCCATGGGAGGCGGGGCGGCCGGTGACGTAGCCGCTATGCAGGCCGATGGCGCTGCAATTCAGACGCATGAAAAAGGGCATGGACACATGATAGAGAGTCGAGGTCCAAGCACGATGTTTGTCGGTGATGACATACCGACCTGCCGGGGTATCGAAGCCTTCCCGGCCCGTGGAAACCAGACAACTGTCGATGATCTTGCCTTCCTGTGTCACCCAGGCGCGTTGCTGGGTCAGGTTGACGGTCACGAGGATTTGGGGTTCGGACTCTGGCTGGCGCCCCAGGATGATGCGCATCAGGAAAAGGTATCCCTGCGTGGCGGCGAAGTTAATGGGATAGCGTTTATAACGGGTGGTGCAGAAGCTGGCTTTGGCCCCGGCCCGAATGAGTTCCGCTGCACCCTCCACATCCCCACGCGCTGCACAGGCCATGAGGGGGGTCACGCCCCGATCATTCTCCAGGGAATGTTTCAGGTCCTTGATCATGACCCGCTCAAGCACCGATCTGGAGACAGGGGAGGCAAAGCGTGTGTTAGGATCCACACCAGCAGCGGTCAGTGCCCGGAGGATGTCAGAGCCACGGCGAAGAGAGGCCAGGACAATGGGGGGCTGCTTTTCGAAATTCATCTGGGTCGGGTCAGCACCTCCATAAAGAAGTGCGCGGACAGTTTCAGGTGAAGCATGACGGATGGCCGCACACAGGGGGGTATCTCCACCGGGGGTTACTTCCGTGGCACTGGCACCCTGGGAAATGAGCTGGCTGATCCATTCTGCATCGTCCTGAAGAACGGCCATATACAGCAGTGGCAGGCCGCCGGTATCTGGGATGTCGGTGCGAAAGCGGGCGGCCACGTCATCCACCAGCGGTTGCCATTCCCAAGGCTTGGCTGGAACTGGAGCGGGGAGAGGTACTGCTTTCGTGGCGACGGGCATTGCATTCGCAGGAGGTGCAATGGGGGCCAGCTTGGGCTCATCCGGCTTTGGCAGGACTTTGGGCGCAGCTTTGACCTGCGGCTTCGGTTCGGGATTGAACAGAGTCTGTGTCTGCACCGCAGGATTCAGCGTCAGGGAAGCCAATGTCTGGGTGGTTTTGAGATCGGGCTGGCTCAAGATCACAATCATCCCTGCGCCTACGGCTGTACCCACGGTAGCGGGTAATAACCAAGCGAAAAGACTTTGAATCCAACTGGATTTTCTGACCATCGGGGAGCAATGCTTAGCGGGCTTAGACGTACTGTCGAGCGGCGTTTTCGTAGTAGCGCGAACCCTGCCATCCTTGCAACGCAGATTTGCCAATCCAACCTCCCAATCCTCTTGTTAATCTAGTCATTATGAAGAACACGGACATCCGAATCACCCAGGCTAAAGTTTATTTCCTCCCAGTCACCATGCGGGTGCCGCTGAAGTTCGGGCCTGAGACGGTGACTAGTGTGATTTGCCTGCGTACTCAGGTCACGGTGGAAGACCGCAGCGGGCGGTCGGCGACAGGTTGGGGGGAGACGCCGTTGAGTGTTTCCTGGGTGTGGCCGAGCACGCTGGGTGTGGCTGAGCGGGCGCGGCGGATGGAGGATTTTTCGGTGAAACTGGCCACCCGGCTGGTGCAGTCTGGCCTGGTGGGGCATCCGATGGAGATCGGGCAGGACTTTATTCATGGCCCGCTGGCGGAGACGCTGGCAGCGGCCAATGAAGCCGCAGGCGGGCCGGAGATGCCGTATCTTGGGTCTCTGGTAGCTTTCAGCGCTTTCGATATCGCGGTCCATGATGCCTATGGGAACCTGCTCGGCTGTGATGTTTATGATACTTATACGGCGGAGTATATGAGCCGTGACCTTTCCGCATTCCTGGAGCCGGAAGTGGGGAGTGGTATCAGCTTTGCGGGCAAATACCCGGCGGATTTCCTGGTTAAACAGGCCCCGAAGGTTCTGCCAGTGTGGCATTTGGTCGGCGGGGTGGATGCGCTGGAAACGGCGGACCTGACGGGCAGTGAGCCGAAAGATGAGCATCCGCTGCTGCTGGCGGACTGGATCCAGCGGGATGGCCTGAAGTGCCTGAAGGTGAAGCTGCGCGGCACGGATGCGGCCTGGGATTATGAACGCATGGTACGTGTGGGCAGGATCGGCCTGGCGAACGGAGTGCGCTGGCTCTCGGCGGACTTTAACTGTACGGTCAAGGATCCGGCGTATGTGAATGACATCACAGACCGCCTGCTGGCCGATGAGCCAGAACTGTATGCCCGCACGCTGTATGTAGAGCAGCCTTTCCCGTATGATCTGGAGGCGCATCAGATTGATGTGCGCAGTGTGTCGGCCCGCAAGCCGTTGTTCCTGGATGAAAGTGCCCATGACTGGGAATTCGTCCGCCTGGGCCGGAGGCTGGGCTGGTCGGGGGTGGCGCTGAAGACCTGCAAGACGCAGACGGGGGCGCTGCTGAGCCTGTGCTGGGCCAAGGCGCACGGCATGCCGCTGATGGTGCAGGACCTGACGAACCCGATGCTGGCCATCATCCCGCATGTGAAGCTGGCGGCCCATGCCGGGACTATCCAAGGCGTGGAATGCAATGCGATGCAGTTCTATCCGGATGCCTCGGTGATTGAGGAGAAGATCCATCCCGGTCTTTACCGCCGACGCGGTGGGGTGGTGGACTTTAGCAGCCTGAGCGGCAGCGGATTCGGATACCGGGTTGAGGAGATTGGCCGTGAGTTGCCTCCGGTGGCTGCCCATGCCGGGGTATAAGGGACGGCGGGTATACCTTCCTGGTATAGGGTCTGGGTATAGGTATAAAAAAGCGCCACGAGGGTTGCTCGTGGCGCTTGATTCATGAGGGTATAGGGCTGGAGCCGGTTACTGGGCGTTGACCCAGTCAATGGAGGCCCGGCAGATTTCCCAGAAGCTGCCGCTTTCCAGGCTGGCTCCGCCGACGAGGGCACCGTCCACGTCCTTCTGACTGATCAGCTCGCCCATGTTGTTGGGCTTGACGCTGCCGCCGTATTGGATGCGGAGTTTCTGGGCGGTGTCTTCACCGAACATGTCCGTGAGGACGCTGCGGGTGAAGGCGTGCGCTTCCTGGGCCTGCTGGGGGCTGGCGGTGCGGCCGGTGCCGATGGCCCAGACGGGTTCATAGGCGATGACGCAATCCAGGACGCGACGTGCGCCGACTTCGGCCAGGGATTCGCGGAGCTGGCTTTCGAGGACTTTCTCGATGAGGCCACCATCGCGTTCTTCCAGGGTTTCGCCGATGCAAAGGATGGGGTGCAGGCGGGCTTCGAGGGCGGCGAGGACCTTGGCATTCACGATGGCGTTAGTTTCGCCATAAATGCTGCGGCGTTCGCTGTGACCGAGGATGACATGCTTGCAGCCGCATTCCAGGATCATGCGGGCGCTGATCTCACCGGTGTAGGCACCGGCGGGATACTGGCTCATGTTCTGGGCCGCGAGTTCGACGCAATCTTCCTGGGCATTTTTCAGCACTTCCTGTGCCTTGGTCAGGCTGATGGAAGGGGGGGCGATGACGATCTGGACGGGGCACTTTTCAGGGACCAGGCGGGAGAAGGCACGGAGGAAATCATCCGTCTCCTGGGGGGTCATGTGCATCTTCCAGTTGGCGGCGATGATGGGCTTGCGGACGTGGGTCATAGAGGGGGTTAGCAGTGTTTGTGATTGAGGGCTGGCGGGAGGGGCTGAAGCTTAGGGAGCAGCCCCTCTGCCAAGTGGTTACTTGTCCTGGAGGCAGGCCACGCCTGGGAGGACTTTACCTTCGAGAAGTTCCAGGGAGGCACCGCCGCCGGTGGAGATGAAGGTCATTTTGTCATCCAGCTTGGCTTTCTTCACGGCCTTCACGCTGTCGCCACCGCCGATGATGGTCGTGGCGCTGGTGTTTTCCGCGATGGCTGCTGCCACGTCGAAGGAGCCCTTGGCAGATTCCTTGATTTCGAAAACACCCATCGGGCCGTTCCAGATGACGGTCTTGGCTCCGGCGATGGCTTCGGAGAAAAGCTTCACGGATTCAGGTCCGATGTCCACGCCTTCCCAGCCGTCTGGGATGCTCTCGCCCACTGAGGTATAGCGAGTGTTGCCGAGTTTCTTGGCATCGAAGTCAAAGGCGTCGGTGATGAGGGAATCCACGGGGATGAGGAGGTTGACTCCGCGTTCCTTGGCCTTGTCCAGTGCAGCCTGGGCGATTGGCTCCCACTCGGGTTTGTAGAGGCTTTTGCCGATGGTGATGCCACGGACGAGCTTCATGAAGGTATAGGCCATGCCGCCGCCGATGATGATGGTATCGGCCTTTTCCAGGAGGCGGTTGATGACTCCGATCTTGTCGCTGACCTTGGCTCCGCCGAGGATGACGACGAAGGGACGGGCAGGGTTTTCCAGTTCGTCATGGAGATAGGTCAGCTCTTTTTCCATGAGCAGACCGGAGACGGCAGGGAGGTAATCGGCGACGCCAGCGGTGGAGCTGTGAGCGCGGTGGGCGGAACCGAAGGCGTCATTGACGAAGATTTCCGCCAGGTCGGCCAGGCCTTTGGCCAGTTCGGGGTCGTTCTTTTCTTCACCGGCGTGGAAGCGGGTGTTTTCCAGCAGGAGGACGCCACCGGCAGGCAGGGCCAGGGCTTTGGCCTTGGCGGATTCGCCCGTGGTCTCTTCGGAGAATTCGACGGGGACGCCGAGCAGCTCGCTGAGGGCAGGGGCGACCGGTGCCAGAGATTGCTTGGGATCACGCTGGCCTTTTGGACGGCCCAGGTGGCTGCAAAGGATGACTTTGGCGCCTTTTTCGATGAGGTACTTCAGGGTCGGCAGGGTTTCCTGAATGCGGGTGGCATCGGTGATGACCATCGCGCCGTCTTTTTCGTCGAGGGGAACGTTGAAGTCCACACGGACGAGGACGCGTTTGTTGCTCAGTTCGATGTCGCGGATGGTCTTTTTGGGCATGGCTCTGGAGGGTATAATGAGGCCGCCGATGAAGGCGGGGATGATGTCTAGCACAGAGCGTGCAGGGTGCTCGTGAAAAATTGCAGGATGGGGGGAAGTGACTGGTCTGAGTGGGGAGGCAGAGGGATGGTAAAAAAATTTAGGGGTAGAAAGATTTCTGCCTGGGGAAGGGAGCAAGATGAGCCACAAGCCTGCGTGGCCGCAGCTATGGGGAGGGAAGGGGTTGCAGGAGATCGACGGTGGTGCCGGTGGGCAGTTCGGCAGTCATGCGGGTGTAGTTCCAGGTGCCTTTTTCCTTCGTGGCTTCGGTTTGGATACTGGCGGAGCCGCGAGGGCCGGAGACAGGGATCGTCAGGTTGGCCTGCCCCTCTTCCGCCGTGCTGTTGAAGCTGCCCATCACCCACCAGCCCATCTGGATGGGTTCGCCCAGTGCCTCTTTCATTTGGGGAGAATTTTGGGCTCTTTTTAGGGATTCGACGCTGGCATCCGCTCCGCGCATAAACAGCATGACGATGAAGAAGATGCTGGCCACGAAACCGATGGCCAGGAGGATGACCGCCAGGCAGCCACCGCAGCCAACGGCGACACCTTTTTTTACGGCGGCGGCATTCTCCCGATTAATGTTGGTAGGATCGCCAAAAGGAGGAGGTTCGGTATTCATGCGGTTGAGTGGAAGTGGCGGAACAGAAGTGTTATGGTAGCTCGGGCTAGTGGTTATGAATTTTCCAGTTTGATCAGACGGCTATCTAAATCTGCGGCTCAGGATGGGGATGGGGAAGAAGATCGTTTTTTCCCCATTTGGGGATTTTTAGGTTAAAGCGTTGATGGATAACGATTTACCATGGGGATTTGATGGGGATCTTTATCCCCATTGGGGGCCGGATGGGGAAAGGGGGCTGATTTTGAAAGGTCTGCGGGTTCCCGTTTTGACGGAGGCCTTTTAGACTGCGTTGCAAGAAGGGCAGGATTCACAGCGAGAATCATGCATCAGTATATAATATTTACGGATGAACAGCAACGGTGAATGTTTGGTTTGGGCCTGCGTTATTTGAGGGGGGATGGGGGGAGCGTGGTCAGGTGATTGATGAGTCTGAATGCTTGTCGTCACTGATTTTATCCCGGCTTGATGAATAGACGGGACAGAAGCTGAGAGCCGTAAAGGGTCTTTATATACTAGGCATCAATTTGATTGAAATTACGGAATTTATAATTACCGGGATAGGATGGAAAACTCCCGAGGTCTGATTTTTGCCGGTATTTACCTGATTGTAATGTTGGGTCTGTTCTTTGGATGCTTTTTTTGGGCTGTCAAAAAACGATTAGGCAAACATCCGCTGGGGCTGGACATTCGGCTTCAGCGTCAGGCTGGAGAACATCTGCGGAAGGAATGGGAGGAAATGATCGAGAGTTTCTTTGCGCGGATGCCGCTTTTCTTGATGGCACCGTGGGCGGCTATGTTCGTGGCATCCAAGCTTTTGCGTCACTTTTCAAAAGCTGCTCCTGAGGCTGTTTTAGTGGGGATCCTCGCGTGCGCGGTAGCGGCTTTTATTGTGGCGTTGCGATGGATGCTAAAATTGACGGACCGAATACTGAACTTGCGGCTGGGCTGGTTTGGCGAGCGTGTCGTGGCGGACCAGTTGGAGACGATCAAATCGAAGGGCTATGAAGTTTTCCATGATGTGCCGTGCATCGGTGGCAGCGGTCCATTCAACCTGGACCACGTGGTGGTAGGACAGGGGATCGTGGTGGTGGTGGAAACCAAGACCCGTCGGAAGCCCAAGAACGTCAAAGACAACCACAAGGTGAGCTACAACGGTGATAAGCTGTGCTGGCCCTGGGGGCAGAGCACTCAGGAACTGGAGCAGGTGTTGAGGAATTCAGCCTGGCTGAAAAAAGAGCTGAAGACGCATCTGAACCTGGACGTGAAAGTGCGCCCTGCGCTGACCATCCCTGGCTGGTTTGTGACGGGCGGTCCACCGCAAGCGCCCGTGCTGGTCGTGGGGTACAAATTATTGCCGCAGTTCATCCTGCAGCGCTTCCCGCGTGAACTGACGGACGCCCAGACTGAATTGGTGGCCCGGCATTTGAGGAAGCTGAGCTCGGATTTGGATTATGGGGCGCTGTGAATTGTGGGGCTCGGGGGCGGGAGAGGACATGAAAACCCATGCCCCGGAAACTGTTAGCCAAACAAGTCTCACACAAAATGAGATGCCCAATGTGGCCTGTGACAATGGACGGGATGAAGAAATGAAGAGAGATTTGAAGCCTCCGCATCCCTAGCCGCTTTTAGGTTCCAAATCGAATTTACCTTCGTGGGACCATATGGGGAGTCTGCCAGAATGGGCTAGTAGGGGAAGCATCAAGTGATGCTCCGACCATGAAGTGGAAGGAGGGGCCTGTATCAAAATCGCAGGCCGACACGGAGGCCGAAGGTGGCGGGAGGGCCGCTTTCGCCGAGGTAGTAGGTATCGGCATATGTGTTCTCAGCATAGAGGTGGGCGGAGGACACATACTCGGTATCGAAGGCATTTTGGGCGAAGGCTTCCGCGAACCAGTTCCGATGCCTGATGCCTAACCGAAAGTGAGTCAGGGTGAAGGCGTCCTGCGCGGCCTGGTTGGTGGCATCAAAGTGGTAGGGGCCGATGAATTGGACATCCGCCCCCGCATAGAGGGAGAGGCTGTGCGGGAGCTTCCAGGTGAAGAGGGTGCCGACTGTGGCGGTGTAGTCGGGGGAATAAGCGAGCTGGTGACCTGAAATGGAGTGCCGCTCAATGAACACGGTTTCCATGCTGCCCCGGCGATAGGTGGCCTGGGTCAGCGCGGCCTGGCCATAGAGCTGCCAGCAGGGCAGGGGGCTCCAGGCCAGAGCGGTCTCCAGGCCGTAGGCAGAGGCATCGGCGTGGCCGACACTCACGCCGCCGTTGAAGTAGGGACTGGAGCTATGAGTGGGGTCAGACGTGTTCACCTGGAGGTTTCTCAGATCGCTGTAAAACAAGGCTAGGGAATAGCTGACGGGGGCCTGCCTGACGCGGCCTTGGAGACCCCATTCGTAGTTCCAGCTCCGGGCCTGGTTATAGTCATAGTGGGCGTCATCCCACGCATTGCCGTAATCGAACGTGGTCTGAGGCTGGCGGCCCCCGGTGAAGGAGATGTAGGTGAGCAGATCCGGCGTCAGTTCAAAGGTGAGCGCGGCCTCTGGGGTGAAGGACTGCAAGTGGCGGCTGGTGGCGGCGATTGTTAAGGGGTAATAAGCGAATGGAACGATGGGGCCGACGATGGAGAGCGCGGTTAAAAGCTGAGAACCCTCAAATCGCTGACGTTCATAGTCCCATCGCAGTCCTGTTTGCAGGTGCAGCCGTTCTCTGAAAGTGAAGGTGCCCTGGAGGTAGGTCGTGATCCCGGTCGTCTCCATCTGAGTGGCTGTGTTGATGTTTTGCGCATCCAGTGGGAAGAAGAATCCGGGAGGTGGCGTGCTCAAGTCGGCCTCTGCTTGATGAAGATTTGTCTGCTGCTCATGGTCTGTATGATGAAAGACGGCCCCGGCGTGCCAGGCCATCTTCACGGAATCGGACAGGATCACCGGTGTGTCAGCGGGGTTTGAAAGTCGGAGCGCTTGCGTGAAGGTGTGTTGCTCCGCACGGTTGCGGAGCTGCTGGAAAGTGGTGTCGCTGCGATCGACCCGCACACGTAGGGCGGGGCCTGGGCCTGATACATAACCGAGCGGAAACTCTGCGCTCCGATCCTGGTCCACCAGCCTGTCGGTTTCCCACCAGGTATAACCGGTCGTGGAGGTGAGGTCGAAGTGCTCCCCATGATAGGTGATCTGGAGGGTGGGCTGCAGGACATCGCGGTTGGAATAGCCCTCCAGATCGCGGGCACTGCCCTGGTGGGAGGTGCGGCGGAGGGCATCCAGACGGTTCAGCGCGTCATCGCCATCGCGTGCGGATTCACCGGTGATGATCAGGCGCACCTCTAATGCGGGATCTGGAGTCCAGAGGAACTGGGCTTTGCCAAAGCTGGCGCTGCGGGAGTCCAAATCATGACCTGTGGCAGGGTTTTCAGAAAAGCCGTCCCGCTCCTGATACCCACCTGCAAAGCTGAAGCCGAGCTGATCGCGGATCAGGGGGGTGGTCACGCGACCGCGAAACTCGTAGAGATTGTAGTTGCCGTAGGTGCTTTCCATTTCTCCCTCAAAGTTAGTTAGGGAAGGGCGGCGGCTGGTGATCCACAGGGCTCCGCCTAGGGAATTACGCGGTAGGGCGGTGCCTTGCGGCCCGGTCAGGACGGAAGCTTCCTCGCCGTCCAGCAACTCCACATTCGCTGAATAGCCATGGAGCTGAGGCACGCCGTCCAGGTAGGTGGTGACGTAGGGATTGCTGACGCTGCCGCCCAGACCACGAAGGAAGAAGGTGCTATCCTGACGCAGGCTGCCATGGCGCAGCCAGGCACCGGGCGTGCTCTGGGTGGCATCGCTGAGCGGGCGCATCACACGGGGCTCGGCAGACCCTGCCTGGGGCATGAGGGCAGGGAGATTGCGCAGGGAATCCAGGATCAGACTCAGGGTGAGGGGACTGGGCGCAGTGAGGGCGGCTTGCTGGGCTGGCGGTGCGGCGGCTGGTTTTGGGGCAGGCTGCCCGGGTTGGGTTTCCTGAGCTGTCATCGAAAGGGGGCTCATCGCCATGAGACAGGGCAGGATGAGCCTGGTGGGGGAGAACGGCCGATGGCTAGGAATCATGTAAGCGCCTGACTTATGCTGATTGCCCTGGTGTCGCAAGTTTCTTGGAAAAACTTGAGCAAAGAATCACAAGCGGAGAAAGGCTGAAGGGCAGGCCAGGATGGCTGCGGAGGCCCTGGTGTCAGCGCACCTCTGCGGGGTGGGCTGGGAGGAAAAGAGGGCGAAGGCCTCTGGTGAGGAGGCGTGGGTAATTTGGCGGCTTTGCCGCTGGGGTTTTGACTGCGGACAGGAGTGTCCGCGCTCCGCTCGGGGGCTTTGGGGACAATCACGAGACGGGGTGGTTTGTCGGGGATTGGAAGAAGGCGCGGGCAGGAGTGTCTAAGATACTCCACTTCGTGATAAGTAGCTCAGAGGGAGCTAGAGGAGTTCGCTAGTTAGCGGGGTAGGATCTTGGCCTTGGGGGCCTTGCCTGGGTAATTTGGCGGCTTTGCCGCTGGGTTTTGAATGCGGACAGGGAGTGTCCACGCTCCGCTCGGGGCGGGGTGCCCTTGGCACTTTATGCCTCCACGACGGCGCCGTAGGAGGCGCAGAGGGTGCCGGGGAGGGTGATGGAAATGGGCTGGCCGGTTTGTTGGGCGAGGGTGGTGGCGAGGACGAGCTGGAGGGCTCCGGCGGCACCCATGGCTTCGCCTAGGATCTGGCGAGGGTGATGGGTGATTTGGGGGCAGCTGTCTGTGGATGCGGCCCCATCGCGGGCAAGAGTGCCCACGGTACTTTTTGGGGCATCGCCGCAGTCGGGGGACAGGGGAGTGCTGGCGGGACTTTTTGGGGCGTCGTCGCAATCAAGAGCATCGCGGCAATCGCGGGCAGGAGTGCCCACGGTACTTTTTTGGGATTCGGAGTGGTCGAGGAGGGGGATGCCGGAGAGGCCGGTGATGTGATGGGGGCGGTTGAAGGTGGGATTGGCGGCGAGGGTCTGTAGCTGGGCGGCTTTTTCGGCTTCGTTGTGGAAGGGGAGGGCGGGGGTGTGGGTGAGCTTTAAGCCGGGGCCGGTGAGGCTGAGGAGGAGGGCACCGGCTCCTTCGGTGGCCTTCATTTCGGGATGGTAGTAGTGGACGGCTTCGGCTCCGAGCCAGTCGCATTCTTCAGCTCCAATGACGAGGACGTGGTCCACGAGATCCTGGAGGAGCCAGGTATGGGCGATGTCCACGGCCTCAATGATGGCGCTGGATTCCCCGATGAGGGTGGTGGCGGGGCCATCGACGCCGAGATAGGCAGCGACATGAGAGGCGGGTGCGTTGTAAACGGTCTCGGGGAAGATGAGGGGGCTGGCGAGGGCGGGGGTATCCAGGACTTCGTGGTAAAATTTGCCGCTGAACTGGACGCAGCCATTAAACATGAGCTGGACGATGCCGAGGCGGCCTGCGCCTTTGCCCTGGGGGAAGCCGGCCTGGGTGAGGGCCTCAAGGGCGGCGGCCATGGTGAATTTGGTGATGGGGCTGGCGCGGCGGAGGCGGGGGAATTTGGGCAGGGTGTCTGCGGGGGCGGGCGGTGCGGTGCGGATGGGGCATTCCCAGTCGCGGGTGCCGACGGTGCGTAGGCTGTCGGTGGTGGGAAGGGAGGTGTTGTTTAAGATGGCCTGGGCGAGGGCGGCGGTGCCCCAACCGGCGGAGGAGACGGCTCCGGCACCGGAGATGCGGAGGGGTGGGAAGCTGGTCTGCGGACGGGGGCGTCCGCGCTCCAGGGAGATGGAGGCGGGGCTTTCGAGGGTTTGCGGACGGGGGCGTCCGCACTCCGTGAAGACGAGGGTGGCGTTGGTGCCGCCGAAGCCGAAGCTGTTGGTGAGGGTGACGTTGACAGGGGCCTGGCGGAAGGTGTGGACGAGGTCGAACGAGACGGCGGGGTCGGTTTCGCGGATGTTCAGGCTGCCGGGCATCCACTGGCCGCGCATGGCCATGAGGCAGATGACAGCTTCGACGGCTCCGGCTCCGCCGAGGAGGTGGCCCATGGCGGACTTGGTGGAGCTGAGGGAGATTTTGGCGGCGGCGTCTCCGGCCCAGGCTTTGACGGCGCTGGCCTCGGCGACGTCGTTATAGGGGGTGCCGGTGCCGTGGGAGTTGATGTAAGTGACCTCGTGCGGGGCGATGCCGGCCATGGCACAGGCTCCGGTCATGGTGCGGATGGCGGCTTTACCTGCGGGATCCGGCTGGGTGAGGTGATGGAGGTCTGTGGCGGTGGCGTATCCTGCGGCGACGGCGATGGCATCGGCTCCGCGCTCGGCAGCGGCGTCTTCGCTTTCTAAAAGGACGAGGGCGGCCCCTTCGCCAAGGGCGAGACCATCGCGGGCGGCATCGAAGGGGCGGGGGATGCCGCTGGGAGCGAGGGCGCGGAGGGTATCAAACCCGGCATAGACGAGCTCTGCCAGGGCATCGTATCCGCCTGCGAGGACGCGTTTCGCCTTACCTGTCTGGATCATGGCCATGGCATCGCCGATGGCATTGGCCCCACTGGCGCAGGCATTGGAGACGAGGATCATGGGGCCATGCCAGTCGTACTCCATGGCGATGGCATTGAGCTGGCGGTGGGGCTGATAAAACTCCAGGCGGGAGATTTGGCCGGGGATTTTGGAAGGGCTGCTGGTGGCGTGACGGAAGTATTCCTGGCCGATGCCCATGGCCCCGGCGGAGGTGCCGATGATGATGGCATCAATCCCCTGAAGGCCGGGGAGCCGGGCCATGGCGAGGGTCTCGCGCAGGGCGAGGAGGAGCATTTTGGTGCCGCGATCAATGAGATGCTGGCGGCGGCCGGGGGTTTTCAGGAAGAGGCGTTCCTCTGGCAAGTCCACGTGAGCCGCGGTGCGGGCAATGCGCTGGCTGACGTCAAACATGGTGACGGGCCGGAAGGCGGTGCGATTTGCACGGAAGGAGGCTTCGTTTTCCTGCCAATCGAGGCCTAGGGGAGAGACGATGCCTGCTCCGGTGATGAGAATGCGCTGGGGATAGACGGGTACCACGGGAAAAAGAACGCTGATGACTGGGGAATGGATTCCCAGGCTTGAACTCACGGGGGCAGGCTGGCACAGTCCTGGCTCAACCACCCGCGCCGTCTGGTTTAACCGTGCGCGGCGGAGAGTTCAAATGTTTGCTGATCGTTGGAAACAAATCCTGAGCCTGCGGGGTGATGAAACCGCACTGTGGCACCCTGGGGGGGCCCTGAGTTACCATGCCCTGGAGGCGGCGGCACGTGCGCTGCCGGTGCAGAGCTGCGGGAGGCTGGGGAGGTATTATCTGGCACAGGGGGATGGGCCGGAGGTCACGATCGCGCTGCTGGCGGGTTTTTTAACGGGGAAACCGGTGCAAGTGGTGGAGAAGGACCGCACACGCCGGGTGCCTGCCTGCTGTGTGCCGAGGAATGTGGCGCTGGTGAAGCAGACGGTGGGCAGCTCCGGGGTGAGGCGGTGCCAGTTTTTTACGTTTGCGCAAGTGGCGGCGGATGTGGACCGGCTGCACGTGGCACTGGGGCTGGGGCAGTGTGGTGCTGCGCTGGCACCGCTGAGTGTGGCGCACAGCTTTGGCCTAACGACGACGGTGCTGCAGACGCTGCTGAACGGGCTGCCGACGCATTGGCTGCCGACGCCTTTTCCCTGCGGGATGACGGAGGCGCTGGGGATGCATGAGGATGCTTTTTTACCGGGGGTTCCGGCGATGTGGAAGGCGTGGATGATCTCTGGCTTGGACCTGGGGAGGGTGAAGCTGGCTGTCTCGGCGGGGTCGCCGCTGACGCTGGAGCTGGAGGGGAAGGTGAGGGACAGTTCCCAGCTGAAGCTGCACAATCTGTATGGAACGAGCGAGACGGGGGCCATCAGCTATGATGCGACGGAAGCTCCGCGCACTGAGGCCGGGGACCTGGGGACACTGCTGCCGGGGGTGAATGCGACGACGGAGCAGGGAAGGCTGCTGGTGGAGAGCGATGCGGTGGGGCTGGGCTATGACACGGTGCAGCCGGGGGAGCTCTTCCACCATGGGCGGCACCGGACCTGGGACTGTGTGAAACTGAAAGGCGGGGCGCTTTCCTATGTGGGCTGTGATGGGGCGGGGATCAATGTGGCCAGCCGCAAGCTGAGCCCAACGGTGATCGCGGAAAAGATCCGCCAGGCGACGGGGGTGCGGCATGTGCGCATCCACGGACACACAAGCCGGGATCCTGAAAGGGTGCAGGATGTGGTGGCGTGCATCGGGGTGACGCCGGAGCAATTGACGTGTGAATTTAAATCAAAGGCCTGTGCGACGCTGGCCCCCTGGGAGGTGCCGAGGCATTGGCGGATCGAGAATCCGGGGCGCGTGAACCCTGATGCGGGGCGCGCAGATGGGATGGGAGATGTGGGGACGCAAATGGCGCTGCCGGTTTCCTAACCACAAGCGCTATAAGAGATCCTGCAAACCGGTCCAGCGCTTGCGGCTTTCCTGCCTGCCGACGGCGAGGCTGAGGGCGCGGGGATCCCCGACGAGGATGACAAGCCGTCGGGCGCGGGTGACGGCGGTATAGATGAGGCTGCGCTCCAGCAAAACATAATGCTGGGTACTCACGGGTATGATGACGCAGGGGAATTCGCTGCCCTGGCTTTTATGGATGGTGAGGGCATAGGCGAGCTGGAGTTCATCCAGCTCTCCAGGCTCGTATTCGACGAGGCGGTCGCCTTCGAAACGGACGCTCATTTTGAGAGGCTCGGTCTCGATGGTGACGATGTGGCCGATATCGCCATTGAAGACTTCTTTGTCGTAGTTGTTGTGAGTCTGGATGACTTTGTCGCCGACGCGGAAAGTGGTCTGGAAGCGTTCGAGTTCATACTTGAGATCGCTGGGGGGATTGAGGGCAGACTGAAGTGCTTCATTGAGGCTGCGGGTGCCTAACAAATGACGGTTCATGGGCGTGAGCACCTGGATATCCTGGACGGGATCGAACTTGTATTTAGCGGGCAGGCGCTGATGGGCGAGCTGGACGATAAGGTCGCGGGTTTCCTCCGGGGATTGGGTTTCCAGGAAAAAGAAGTCGCCATCGCGCTGCGGCTTGAGATCAGGCACGCGGCCGCAGTTGATCTCGTGGGCGCTGGTGATAATGCGGCTGGTGGCGGCCTGGCGGAAGATTTCGGTGAGCTGCACGCAGGGCACCTTGCCGCTGGTGATGAGATCATTCAGCACCATGCCGGGACCGACGGAAGGAAGCTGGTCTGCATCCCCGACGAGAAGGAGATGAGCACCCTCCGGCAGAGCGGAGAGAAACTGGGCCATCAGTGGTGCATCCAGCATGGAGCATTCATCTACTACGAAGAGATCCCCCGTGAGGGGCTTGCCACGATGTCTGCCCCAGGTGCCCTGCCCCTGATATTCTAACAAACGATGCAGCGTTTTTGCTTCGATGCCGGTGCTTTCGTTCAGGCGCTTGGCGGCGCGGCCGGTAGGTGCAGCAAGGGTCATCTTGACCTTCTGTCGGCCGAGAATGGTGAGGATGGTGCGAAGGATGGTGGTCTTGCCCACACCGGGGCCCCCGGTGATGATGAGGCAGCGGTTTTGCAGGGCTTCTTTGACGGCGCGTTGCTGGCTTTCAGCGAGGACCTTGCCAGTGTCCTGCGCTGCCTGAGCGATCATTTTTTCTTGATCCATTATTGGATAGGCCGCTGGCAGGGCGGTAAGCTCATGGATGGAATGGGCGATGCTTTGCTCTGCTGCACGCAAGTAAGGTAAGTAAAGGACGGGCTGGCCTTTGAGGTCATGGCGCTCAAGCAAGGAGGAGGTGATGAGTGCCGCGACTTGTGGGCTAACGAGGTTGGGAGCACAGTCTAGAAGCTGCGCCGTTTGCGCCATGAGTGCTTCCTCCGGCAGGCAGCAGTGGCCGCTGGCGGCGGCAGTCTCCAGGCCATGAAGGATGCCAGCGCGGATGCGCTCCGGCGCGTCTTTGGCCACGCCCATCTGATGCGCGATGCCATCCGCTGTTTTGAATCCGATGCCGTGAATGTCCTGGGCCAGCCGGTAAGGATTGGTTGTCAGGACGGAGAGGGCTTCGTCGCCATAGGTCTTGTGGATGCGCAGGGCGCGGGAGGAGCTGATGCCGTTTTGATGCAGAAACAGCATGATGTTATGCACTGATTTCTGCTTCATCCAGGATTCGCGAATCTCCTGGCGGCGTTTTTTGCCGATGCCCTCCACGCCTTCGAGTTTCGATGATTCGTTCTCGATGATTTCGAAGATGGCTTTGCCAAATTTTTTCACCAACCGCTTGGCGTAGGCCGGGCCAATGCCTTCGATGAGGCCGCTGCCGAGGTATTTTTCGATGCCTTCGCTGGAATCGGGCCGGGTGAGCTTCAGCGTGTCCGCTTTGAACTGCTGGCCGTAGTCGCGGGTGGATTCCCAGTGGCCCATAGCTTCAAACTGCTCGCCTGCGACGACACGCGGGGATTTGCCGATGAGGCTGACAGGCTCGCGACGGCCTTTGGGGATGACTTTGAGGATGCAATAACCGGTTTCCTCTGTGTGATACACCACCCGCTCCACCAGCCCGTACAGGGTCTCGGCAGGGGCAGGGCTGGCGTCGCGGTTCATGCCTTAAGACTAAGGTGAACTGCAGAGGAATCGCAAATCTTCAAATGCGGATTACCGGCTGCTCAGCCACAACCAGACGGCGGTGATGATGAGTCCACCCAGGGTGAGGAGGATGAGGTGGACTTTGAGCTTCAGCCAGCGGCGTCGCTTTATTTCACGGGGATCGTTTTCGATGCTTTGCAATTGCTGCATCACGGCCTGGACTTGCGTGTCCACAAACTGGGGGGCCTGGCCGGCCTGGATCTGCTGTGAAACGGCCTCCAGCTTTTCGTGGCTCAGGTAGTGATCGGTAGTGATCAGGTGCCGGGCGCGGTCCTCCAGACTTTTTGGGAGATGGCGGCAGCCGGGGCAGCGCTTCCAGGCTCCCGTTTTCATATGTCCACATTCCAGGCAAACAGCGGCGGTCATGGGTTGTTATAGCTCAATTTCGAGGAATTGAAAAGGCATCCCCCTTCAGTGCTGGATCTGGAAAAGGAGGCGAAGCGAAATGCATGCGATTACATAAATCAGGTTTGTCTGGAATCGGCAGGTCCTTGATTGCCCTTGGCATAACCTGAGCTAGCATCGGCGCACTCAACTTACTCTATGGATCTACTTCCCCTCCTCGCTGTTAATGTATTCGACATGTCTTGGGCTTCCAGCCCGGAGGCATGGATCGCCCTGGCCACCCTGACGATCATGGAGATCGTCCTGGGGATCGATAACATCGTCTTCATTTCCATCCTGGTGGACAAGCTGCCTGTGGCGGAACGGCCACGTGCGCGGTTCCTGGGCCTGGGTTTTGCCATGGTGACGCGTATCATTCTGTTGCTATGCATCACCTGGGTCATGCAGCTCAATTCCGCCCTGTTCACCGTTTTCGGACACGATATCTCGGGCAAGGACCTGATTCTCATTCTAGGTGGCCTGTTTCTACTTTGGAAGAGCACCAAAGAAATTCATCATAAGATCGAAGGCGATGCGGAAGAAGCCCACACAGGGGGCGTCAAACGTGCGGCCCTGGGTGCCATCCTGGTGCAGATCGCCATTCTCGATATCGTGTTCTCCCTGGACTCCGTGATCACGGCTGTGGGGATGGTGGATCATATCATGGTCATGGTCATCGCCGTTATGGTAGCTGTTGGCTTCATGATGGTCTTCGCAGGAACCGTCAGTGATTTCATCAGCAGGCACCCGACCGTGAAGGTCCTGGCGCTCTCCTTTCTTCTGCTCATCGGAACGACGCTGATCGCAGAAGGCTTCCAGGTGCACTTCCAGAAAGGCTACGTCTATTTTGCCATGGCGTTCTCCATCTTGGTGGAGTTCCTGAACATCCGCATGAAGAGCAAGGCGGAGAAAAAAGCCTTGGCTGCGAAGGCGAACTAAGATTCTGCTCTTTGAGGGGTGAAATATCCTTCAGAAGAACCCTGGGTGAATAATAAAGCTTTGTCCTGAAAGAGTTTGGTGCTTTCACAGGTTTGAACACCTGTGAAAGCGAACTTTTCATTCAGGGTCCAGACTCTTGTCAGCATGATGGTGATTTGGGCCAGTGTAACTGCCCAAGGGGCTGATACACGGGTTTACACAGACAAATCCGGCCGTTCCATTACGGCTGAACTGATTGCTGTGAATGGTGGTATGGTGACTTTGAAACGTGTAGACGGACAGTCTTTCACGGTCAGCCGGGACACTTTTTCTGAGAAGGACCTTCAGTTTTTCAAGGCCTTTGAAGAAGCAGCTCGGGAAGCTGAGAAAAACCGCAAGGGGCCTGCAGAGGCACCTCCCAATTCTGTTGTCATCGAAGCCCTGGTCGATGGACCCTCGGAACTGCGGGTGAAGAAAGATGGCATTTACTGGATCAACGGTGGCAATGCCAAACCGGGCCACCATTTTGGCCAGGAAGAGCCGACCTATGTGGATGGGAAATCCTGGAGGCCGAACTGGAAGGAGCCTCGGAAAGATCGTGGCGTGGACCGCACCGCGACGAAAAGTGTGGATGGCCTGGACCCTTTGAAGACGGAATTCAAGCTGCTGAATGTCACCCTGCATCAGGGAGGTCATGGCATCGAAAAGCGCGATGCGATCCGCGTGAGCCAGATTGATGAGGAGCTTTCTATCCTTATTCCAGACTCTCAGGGCGGCTCTTGCTGGTATCGATTTGCTCTCATCAAGAAGAAATAGCGAAGCTGAGGGGATGGAGGAGATCCGTGGTCTCCTATAGGCAACCATGATGGGGAATACGCTGCCTAATTTCAATAATGCCAAATGTGCATTATGGCGGAGAAAGAATGACTCCATAAACGCCAAAATGGCTCATATATAGAGTATATTTAAGAAGGGAACGATTTGTTAATACGTTGATAGCCAACGTATTAATAGAACTGAGTGGGTTTTGGCACAAGCTATGCACATAGATAGAACTGTCATCTGACAACACTCTACAGTGATAACTTTAAACCTACCTAATCCTATGAAACTCGCACGTTATACCCCTTCGTTTGACCTTGGTCGTGTCGCCGATTTTGATCAGTGGCTGCGCCATCCCTTTGCTGGTTTCCCTGCCGTGGGGCAGTTGCTCGGAGAATTCATTCCCGGGGCGGCGGGCCGCCTCGCCACAGATGTGTATGAGGACAAGGACAATTACTATGCCCGCTTTGAGCTGCCCGGCCTGAAAAAGGAAGATGTGAAAGTGGAGGTCCATGACCGCCTGCTGACCGTCTCCGCCGAGCGCCGCGAAAAAACAGATCAGAATGAAGAATCCTTCGTCTTCAGCCGCTCGGTCTCGGTGCCTGAAGGTGTCCGTGGGGACGCCATCGCGGCCAAGCTGGAAGACGGTATTCTGACCGTCACGCTGCCCAAGCAGGAAGAGCGCAAACCGAAGCTCATCCAGGTCGATTAATCCTCCACATCCACCGGAGGCGGGTGCCGTCACTCGCCTCCATCCCCAGCACTTTTAATCTCCATTTTATTGATCCTATGAATGCTACCTGCACACCTTCTACTTGCTCTCCTTCCACCCGCAGCGCTCCCAGTGTGGGCGTGACTGAAAACCTCCAGAAACCTGTCTATACCGTTGCCGGAAACGACGATGTCTATGAAGTCCGCGTCCAGCTCCCTGGCGTGGCCAAGGGAGGGGTCAAAATTGACCTTGAGGATAACGTCCTCTCCATCCGTGGTGAACGGCAGTCTACCGTTCCTGAAGGGTGGAAGCCGCTGCATCGCGAGCTTTCGACTTTAGGCTATCAACTCCGCCTGCGTCTGAACACACCGGTGGATGAAGACAAGCTCACGGCGAACCTCGAAAACGGTGTGCTGACGCTGAAGCTTCCCGTCAAGGAAGCCGCGAAACCCCGTCGGATTGAGGTCCAGTAAACTCATCCTTTTATCCCCCAACCTGAGAGCGCAGCATCGGCAACGGTGCTGCGTTTTTGCGTCTTTGCGTCTTTGATGGGGGAGCCGGAAATCCTGCGTCCTTATTCGAGGACGCTTGGGTTAGACGTAATTCAAGGCCTCTTCAAATCTGGCAATGAGGTCGGCGGTCTCTTCGAGGCCTGCGGAGACGCGGATCAGGTGGCGGGGGACGCCGCAGCTTTCGGCCCAGTCGAGCTCGGTATAATGGGCGAGCAGGGTGTAAGGGCAAACGAGGGTGAAATCGGTGCCCAGGCTGGGGCCTTTGCAGACGCGCAGCTCATCGTAAAAGGGAGGGCTGGTGGTGGCGGCATCCTTGAGCAGGAAGGAGAAGAGACAGCCGTAGCTGCCGCCTTCACGACGGATGGATTCGTATCCTGGACCGCCTTGCTGGCTGGCATGCCAGACACATTCCACCTTCGGATGCGCGGCCAGGTATTCGGCCAGGGCCAGGGCATTGCGGCTCATCGTCTCCACCCGCGAGACGAAGTCCCGTGAGTTTTGTTCCAGTGCCACGGCATCCTCACACCACAGTTCATGATCCGCATGCTGCTTCAGGAAGGAAGAGAAGGCCGCGTGATGTGGGGAGGCGCGGTTGAGGATGACACTGCCGGCGAGTACGTCCCCTGCGCCGGAAAAGCTCTTGGTTAGGCTGCTGGTCACCACATCAGCCACACGGCAGGCATCGGCATTGACGGCGGTGGAAACGGTATCATCCACGATGAGCGGCACCTGCGGCTGGGTTTCCGAGCGGATAGCTAGCAGGCGCGGAAGGTCCACGCAGCGCAGGAGCGGATTGCTCGGCGCTTCGCAGAATAGACCCGCGATCTTCTCCCCTGAGAGCAGGATTTGAAGCTGGCCGTATTCGCTTTCCTGGCTCATCGGCAGGAAATAGACACCGCTACCGAAGGTTTCCTGGAGCTTCAACACGTCCACATACGGGAAGTCCAGTTGCACGGTTTTCCTGCCAGGGAAAAGGGAAGTCAGCATGCGATGCACGGCAAAATTGGCCGCCATGCCGGAGGGGAAAAGGAAGACGTCCTCAGGTTGTTGCCCGGCCAGATCCGCCAGACGCTGACGGATGGTAGCGCTGGCCGTTTTGCCTGCTTCTTCGGTGACGTTACCCGTGGTCTGACCTAGCACGTGTGTGGCCTGGCGGGTGCTGACCACTTCGCCACAGAAACGCCAGAAACGACGTGCGTTCACATAGGCATCTGCGGGGAAAAGGGCCACGCCGAGTTTCTGGTCCCGCCATTCGAGGGCGCGTCCGGAGAATCCATCCCGGGCGATGAATTCCAGGCACCTTTGCGCATGGCTGAGGCGTGGGAAAACGATGGCGCGCTCACCTGGCGCACCCAGTTCCTTTTCCGCTTGGGCAAAGAGGGCGCTGACGGCAGGCGGGCAGCAGAAACGCGGGTAACCGGAGCGGAACTTCGAAATGATGTCCTGATCCCCCTCTTCATAACCGATCACATGACTCCAGAGCGGCAGCGAGACGCTGACACCGAAATCATTATTGGGCAGGGGAGAGCCCAGGGAATCGGCTTGCCAGAGGGGATGGCGCAAAAGGTCGGACATGGCGGGGAGGGCAAGCATTACGCCGCCCAGGCGAAGGCTCAACTGCAATCCTGGATGAAGCTCATGTTCGCCTCAGCAGTGGTTCAACGAGTCCACGCCTGGTAGTGAGGGGCGGAAAGGGTGCTTGAGAAAAATCGTGGATAGTCGAGGTGCCTGCAAAATGGTTCGATGCGCGCTCTTCACGCAAATTGACAAAGACTGGGTAGAGGCAGATAATGCCAACATGGCAGCAGTCATTTCGGCACCAAAATCCTGGGTCGCATCCGTGGGGCGTCTTTCCCTTCCAAAGAAGACGGAGAGGAGATTGCATGCGTTGATGGAGCGCAACAATGATGGCCAGCTAACGGCTACAGAGCGACGCGAACTGGCGGCACTGGTGGAATGGAGTGAAAATGTGTCGCTTATCCGTGCAGAGGCATTGAAATTATTGGGCAGACAGCCTGCATGAATGTGCCCGTTTCATTGGCACTGAAGGTTCGTCAGAGGGCAGGCTATCGGTGCGAGTTTTGTCGCATGAGTCAGTCTCTCCAAGAGGCCTCTTTTCACATTGAGCATATTTTACCCAGGGTTCACGGCGGCGAGACTGCCTTACCGAACTTGGCTCTTGCTTGTCCTGGCTGCAATCTACATAAGGCAGATCGAACTCACGCAAAGAATCCCGGCACAGGTGAAATAGTTTCGTTATTTCACCCCCGAAAGCACTCTTGGGGAGACCATTTTGAGTGGGTGGCTTTTCGTCTGGAAGGCAAAAGTCCGGAGGGCGGTGCTACCGTGGCGTTGTTGAAGCAAAATCACCCTCGCCGCCTCCTAATCCGGAAGGCGGAACATGGGTTTGGCCTCTTTCCTCCTGACTAAAAGTAACTCAGCACCAATCCCGCATGGCGACCATTTTGGCGTGGGCGGCACCGCGGTCGAGGAGGGATTCGGCCAGGGTTTTGCCTTCAGGGAGATCGGCGGCCAGGCCGGTGATGACGAAGCCGGCGGCGGCATTGAGCACGGCGATGTCGCGCTTGGGGCCTTTGAGGGTCAGGTCGAGGATGCCTTCAATGATGGCGGCGTTTTCCCGGGCATCGCCGCCCACGAGATCCTCGAGAACGGCAGGGCTGAAACCGAGGCTGGAGGGATCGACCGTTGTTTCGGTAAGTATTCCATCGCGGATCTGGCAGACCTGGTTTTTCCCGAGGGTGGAGAGTTCATCCATGCCGCTGCCGTCTTTGCCGGTGCCGTGGACCACCCAGGCACTTTTGCGGCCGAGGGTCTGGAGGATTTCGCCAAAGGAGCGTGTCAGGGACGGGTCAAAGACACCCAACAGCTGGTAGTGTGGACGGGCGGGATTGAGCAGGGGGCCGAGGAGATTGAAGATGGAGCGCTGGCCTTCAGCGGCGAGGATCTTGCGCGCATCGGCCACGGCTTTGAAGGCAGGATGGTAGAGGGGGGCAAAGAAGAAACCGAGGCCGTTGGTCTCCATGCCACGGGCAACCCGGTCCACGGGCAGGTCGATGCGGATGCCCAGGGCCTCCAGCACATCGGCACCGCCCGCTTTGCTGGTCACGCCGCGGTTGCCGTGCTTGGTCACACAGACACCGCCTGCGGCCAGGATGAACATGGCGGTGGTGGAGACATTGAAGAGATGCAGTTTGTCCCCTCCGGTGCCTACCACATCCAGCATGGGGCCGGGCAGCTTGTCATGGTCCAGGCCTGGATCCACCGCGAGGCGGAGAAACTCCTGAACAAAGAAGGCAATCTCCGCCGGAGTTTCGCCTTTTTTGGCCATGGTCCTCAAGAAGTTGGCCTTGGTTTCCGCAGATTCCTGATCATCCACCAGGAAGGCGGCGGCTTCGCGCACTTGGGCTTCGGTCAGGCTTTTGCCTTCGGCGAGGGGAGTGAGGATGGTCTGCATGGATTGGGATGCTGGCAGAGGTGACGGGTTTTGGCAATCGCCTGTGCGCAACGATTCCTTGTCTTTCATGCAAAGGCATGGCTAGAGAGGGGAAAGACATGCCTGATTTTTCGCCCATCCTCGGCATTGACCTCGGTACCACCCATTCTCTCGTGGGGGTGGTGGACAGTGGTTTCCCCATCCTGCTGGCGGATGAAGACGGCCAGCGCCTGACTCCCTCCGCCGTGAATTATAGCCCGGAGGGTGTGCCCACCGTGGGAGCGGCTGCATTGCGCAAGCGGGCCCTGGAACCCCGGCGCACCGTCACCAGTGTGAAGCGCCTCATTGGCCGCCGCCCCGGAGAAGGGGGCTGGCAGCCGCCGTATGACCTGCGCCAGCTAGGCGTGACACCTGTGGAGGTTTCGGCGGAGATCTTAAAGCGGCTCAAAGCCATCGCTGAGAGGGCTCTGGAACAGCCGGTCTCACGGGCGGTGATCACGGTGCCCGCATACTTCAATGATGCGCAGCGCAATGCCACAAAGCAGGCTGGTGAACTGGCTGGGCTGACGGTGGAAAGGATCGTGAGTGAACCCACGGCTGCCGCACTGGCCTATGGTCTGGACAAGCTGGACGAGCGAAAAAAGATCGCCGTTTATGATCTGGGCGGCGGCACCTTTGACATCAGCGTACTGGAGATGCGCGAGGGGGTGTTTCAGGTGCTGAGCACGGCCGGGGACACCCAACTGGGCGGGGATGATGTGGACAGGCTCCTGGTGGAGCATGCCATGCAAGGAGTGAGGGCTTCCAGCCCTCATGATGAGGCCAGGATGGCCTCACTCCTTGTGGCGGCTGAGGCGGCGAAAAAGAAGCTCTCGGCAGAAGACACGACGCGCATTGAGATACCCTTTTTTGATGGGGCGGAAAGTCTGAGCCTGGAAGTCTCACGCGCAGAATTTGACAAGCTGATCAAGCCTCTGATCGAGCGCACCCGTGCGCATTGTCTGCGGGCTTTGAGCGATGCGAAGGTGAAGCCGGAGGAGCTGGATGAGGTGATCCTGGTGGGCGGCAGCACACGCATTCCCCTGGTGCGCAGTTACGTGGCGGAGATCTTCGGGCGTGAGCCGAACACTTCTCAAAATCCGGATGAAGCCGTGGCCCTCGGGGCGGTCATCCAGGCGGGGATTCTCAGCGGTTCATTGAAGAACGTGCTGCTGCTGGACGTGACGCCCTTGTCGTTAGGCATCGAGACTTTCGGCGGCCTGATGAACATCATCATCCCGCGCAATTCCACCATTCCATGTAAGGCAGGGGAGATGTTTACCAATGCCGTGGCCAACCAGCAGGACATGCTCATCCGCGTGCTCCAGGGCGAGCGTGAACTGGCGAAGGATAACTGGGAGCTGGGCAGCATTGTCATCCCGTTCCCTCCAGGGCCAAAGGGCAGCGCCCGGGTGGGGGTGCAGTTCGCCATTGACGCCAATGGCATCCTGCAGGTGCTGGCCCGCGATACAGCCACCAATACGGATACCGTCCTGGAGATCCAGAATACCGCTGTGAATGTGGATGATGAGCGGGTGGAGCAGATGATCGCCGAAAGCGTGGAATACGCCTTTGAAGACATGAATGAGCGCGTGTGGACGGAGGCGCGGCTGAAGGCTGAGGAGCTGCTGCCTGCTGTCGATGCGGCACTGACCGAGTTTGGTGATGCGGTGACTGTAGAGGAGCGTGCCGTCATTGAAACGGCTGCTGCCACAGTACGCGCAGCCCTGGATGCCGCCAGTCACGATGCCAAGGCGCTCAAAGCCGCGAACCAGGCCCTGGATGATGCCACCCAGGAACTGGCAGTGAGACTGGTGGAGCAGGCGATGGAGGAATCGTTGGTGAGGCGCGGGCTTATTTGAATCGAAAGGAGGAAGTAAGAGAACCGGGAGCTGCTTGCGATTATGAAACTCGATCAGCCTAAACGGGGATGTCTGAGCTGGCTCTTTCCTTGAGCTTACCAGACCGAAATGTCTCCAGCTTCTCCTTTAACTGGGCGGTCTCGGCCTCCAGTTCGCCGATCTTTTTCTCGAGCCCGGCGCAGTATTTTTCCGGGTTTCGCTGCTGCAATCGCTCGAGAAGATTGAAGAGCAGGGCCAGCCTCCAGAGGCGGCTTTGGAGGGTGCGCAGGCGATAGGCGCGCAGCAGTTTTCCAGCACGGAAAAAGCGGGCGAAACGAAACAGGTTCAGCATCCGCAGGAAGGCGACCAGCGGCAGCAGGATGATGACGAGGTTGATCCAGTGACGCAGGCAGTAGGCCAGCTTTTGCGGGGTGGCGGAAAGCATCCAGACAAACTCGGCCACGAAGCCCACCCAGATCAGGCAGGTGACCAGGTGGACGGTCAGGGCCAGTTGCGGGCGTTGTTCCAGGGCCTCTCCAGCCCCCAGTTCCACGCCCAGCACGGGCAGCACCAGCAGCGTCAGGATGACCATGGGCAGGGCCAGTTTTTGCTCCATCCTTTCCACCGTCGCCGGTCCAGTGCGCCGCCAACCGGCTCCGGGAATCCAGAGCCAGCCGTTAGGTGTGCTGGTAGCGGTGGACATCCGCAGCGGCGGGAGGAGGCTGATGAGCAGCAGCCTTTTCATCCGTGCAGACCAGGCATCCGGTGCAAGGAAGAGCCCGCCCACGCTTTCGATCCCGATCAGAGCCCACAGACCCAGAAGCGCCGGAAGAAACCAGGGATGCAGCTGCAAATTCTCCCGAAAACTTTCTCCGCTGTCCCCATGCGGCAGGATGACCCCGACCAGGATCAGAAACAGCAGCGCGATGATGAGCATGAGGCCGTGGCGCAGCTTGCCTGTGGGAGGAGGCACGGAGATGGCCATTTGGGGAGCGCTCATGACGGGCGACTTACTACACCACTCCCTCTGCATTTGCAAAAAGGCTCAGTTGCCCCCATCTTGGCGGCCCTTTTATGCCCGAACTGCCCAAGACCTACACGCCGAGCGAAGCCGAAGAACGCTGGTACCAGCGCTGGCTGGACGACAAGTGCTTCGAAGCCGACCCGGCCCGCGTCAGTGAAAAACGTCCGGCTTACTCCATCGTCATTCCGCCGCCGAACGTTACGGGCATCCTCACCCTGGGCCACGTGCTCAACAACACCATTCAGGACATCCTGTGCCGCCGTGCCCGCATGCTTGGCAAGGAAGTGCTGTGGCTTCCCGGCACCGACCACGCCGGCATCGCCACGCAAAACGTGGTGGAGAAGACGCTCAAAAAACAGGGCGTGATCAAACATCGCGACGACCTGGGCCGTGAGAAGCTGGTGGAAAAAATCTGGGAGTGGAAGGACAAGCACGGCGGCATCATCATCCAGCAGCTCAAGAAACTGGGCGCCTCCTGCGACTGGAGCCGCGAGCGTTTCACTTTCGATGAAGACTACAACCGCTGCGTGATGCAGGTGTTTGTGGACCTCTACAAAAAAGGCCACATCTACCGCGGCAAGCGCATGGTGAACTGGTGCCCCTCCTCCCTCACCGCCCTTAGCGATGAAGAGGTGGAGATGAAGCAGCAGAACGGTTTCATGTACCACTTCAAAGTGCAGGTGGTAGAAGAGCCGGACACCTGGCTGACCATCGCCACCACCCGCCCCGAGACCATCCCGGGCGACACCGCCGTGGCCGTGAACCCGAACGATGAGCGCTACAAGCACCTCATCGGCAAACACATCCGCCGTCCGCTGCCGCTAGAAAACCAGGCCGCCATCCCGATCGTGGGCGATGACCACGTGGATTTCGAATTCGGCACCGGCGTGCTGAAGGTGACCCCGGCGCATGACAAAGCCGACTTTGAAATCGGTCAGCGTCACAACCTGGAAATCATTGATGTGCTGCATCCAAATGCCGTGCTCAATGACCTTGCAGGCGTGGACCTCGCCGGGCTGGACCGCTTTGAAGGCCGCAAGAAAGCCGTCGAACTGCTGAAGGAAATGGAAGCCCTCATCAAGGAGGAGCCGCATCAGAACAATGTGGGTTATTCCGAACGTGCCGGCGTGCCCATCGAGCCCCGCCTCAGCGAGCAGTGGTTCTTGAAATACCCGAGCGTGCAGGCCTCCCAGGACGTGGTGGCCAAGGGCGAGATGAAGTTTTACCCCGACCGCTGGGCCAAGGTGTATGACCATTGGATGGGCGGCCTCCAGGACTGGTGCATCAGCCGCCAGGTGTGGTGGGGGCATCGTGTGCCGGTGTGGAGTATTCGTTTTAAAGGTGGTGATTTCCGGGCGAATGAAAAGCTGGAAAGGTTGGTGGAGGATGTATGCTTTCAGTCGGATGTATCTCCCCCTGATGGCAAAATACGCTTTATGGTTAGCGGCCGCCCAAGTTCACATGTGAGCACCGGAGGTTGCGTGTCCTTGGAAGGCAGCCGAACGGCCTATCATTTGGTAGATTGTGGCGAAGGCGAATTCGAACTGCGTGCACTTCTTTTTAACGAGAAGGAAGCCCGGCCTCTTGAAGCCCTCGGCTTCACCCAAGACCCTGACGTGCTCGACACCTGGTTCTCCTCCTGGTTGTGGCCGTTTGCCACCATGGGCTGGCCTAACAAAACGGATGAGCTGAAGGCGTTTTACCCGACCACCGATCTGGTGACCGGGCCGGACATCATCTTCTTCTGGGTGGCCCGCATGATCATGGCGGGTTATGAATACATGGGCGAGCTGCCGTTCAAGAACGTGTACTTCACCGGCATCATACGCGACAAGCAGGGCCGCAAGATGTCGAAGTCCCTCGGCAACTCGCCTGACCCGCTGGAGCTCATTGCCACCTACAGTGCCGATGCCCTCCGCTTTGGCATCATGCGCAGCGCCCCGCTGGGCCAGGACATCGCTTTTGATGAGAAGAACGTGGAGCTGGGGCGCAACTTCTGCACCAAGCTGTGGAACGCCGCGCGCTTCCGCCAGATGCAGGGCGGCACGACCGAGACCGAGATCAGTGCCGAGCTGCTCAGCAGCGACGACAAATGGATCCTGCTGCGCCTGAACACCGCCATCGCTGAAGTCACCACGGCTCTGGAAGAGTACCGTTTCAGCGATGCCACCGCCACGCTCTACCGTTTCTTCTGGAGCGAGTACTGCGATTGGTATGTGGAGGCTTCCAAGGCCGTGCTTCAGGGCACCGATGACAAACGCAAGGCCAACACCCTGGCCGTGATTGACTTCGTCCTGGGCAACACCCTGCGTCTGTTCCATCCCTTCCTGCCCTTCATCACCGAAGAGCTCTGGCATGGCATGGGCTTCAATGAAGACCTGCCGGAAAACCAGGGCGGCAAGAGCATCATGTTCGCTCCTTGGCCGAAGGTCCTGGACGCCGATGAACTCGCCTACTTCGGCATCCTGCCGGAAGACGAAAAAGCGGCTAACGAGAAGTATGAAGCCGTGAACCTGGGCCGTGGCCTGAAGAGCAGCTTCAACATCACCAAGAAGGTGCGTTTCGTCCTCAAGCCGACCAGCGAACTGCCTGCGCACGAGATCGAAGTCCTGCGCATCCTGCTCAATGCCGAACCCCTGGATGTGGATGCCGCCTACGCCGCGCCGAAAGGCACGCCAAGTGCCCTCACCCCGCTGGGCACCATCTACCTGCCGCTCGACGGCCTCATTGACGTGGAAGCCGAACGCGCCCGCATCACCAAGGAACTCGACAAAGCCAACGCTGAACTCCAGAAAGTCTGCGCCAAGCTCGCGGACGAAAACTTCACCGCCAAAGTCCCGCAGAAAGTGCTGGACGAGCACCAGCAGCGGAAAGCCGACTGGAAGGAGAAGAAAGCCAAGCTGGAAGAGATGATGAGTGCACTGGGGTGAGGGTAGGGGACAAGGTCAAGAGTCAAGCAGGTCAAGGTGGTGACGGGCATCCGCCTTATTGCCTTGACCCCCTTGACTCTTTGACCCTCCCCTTGACTCCCCCCCAAGCCTGCCTCATCTCGCAGCACCATGCATCCAACCATGTCCTCTCTCAAAAATGCCGCAGATCAGGGAATCGTCTTTGAAAAGCAGACGCCGCGTTCTCTGAACCTGTGCATCCGCTCCAGCACCCCCACCGGTGCGGCTGTGGAGGTGGAGGCTGTTTTTGAGATTGTCGGTTAACCTTTAGGGGAAGGGAAAAATGTGGTGACGCATCTCTTTGACTCCTGCCCTTATAAAGACGAATATTCTTTTGAATAAGGCGTTTCCTGCGCCCGTCATAGCCTTTGTCATTCCTTAAACATGCCCGCCTTCACTGCGCCTGATCCTGGAGAAGTCCTGGACTCCGACTTGGTCAAGCGCTGCCAAGCGGGAGATACGCGTGCGTTCGACGTACTCGTGAACCGTTACCGGGGAAAGATATACGCCATGACTTACCACATGATCCAGAACGAGACCGAGGCCTGGGACCTCGCGCAGGAGGCCTTCATCAAGGCCTGGCGCGCGTTGCCACGGTTCAAGCTGGATTCGAGTTTCTATACTTGGCTCTACCGCATCGCCCACAACGTCACTTACGACTACCTGAGGAAGAAGAAGATCCAGGGTGACGGCGAGTTTGACGACTCCCGTACGGAGCACAAAATCGCTGCTGGTGCGGAGACTGTGCCCCACGGGGATGCTGCCCCGGATACTGTTTTGAAGAATGCGGAACTGGGAGACCGCATTCGTGCCGCCATCGCACAGCTCAGCCCGGATCATCGGCAGGTGATCGTGCTGCGTGAGGTGGAAGGTATGCAATACGAGGAAATCGCCGCCACCATTCCGTGCTCCCTGGGCACGGTGATGAGCCGCCTTTTTTACGCCCGAAAGAAACTCCAGGAACTGCTGAAGGACACTTATGAAAACGCCATCTGAAGACCATGACCTGATCCGTTGGCTGGACGGAGAGATGAACGCCGCCGAGCGCGAGCGCTTCACCGCCCGGCTTGAGTCTGACCCGGAATTGAAGGCCGAGGCTGAGTTTATGCAGCGCATGAGCGCCGACCTGCGCAGCAGCCTGCCGGCTGAAATGCCCGTGCCTTTTGGGGATTTCTTCAATTCACAGATTCAGGTACGCATTGCCCAGGAGGAAGAGGCTGCCGCCGTGACGACTGAAAGCCGCGCTTCCTGGCTGGACTGGTTTCGCCTGCCTGGTTTCGCCACGCTCGCGGCCGTCACCGCTGCGGTGCTCATCGCTGGGGTGATGATTTTTCAGCATGAGCCTTCGGGTGACAGCGTGGTTTTGAGCACCTATGCACCGAATAAGGATGTGCAGGTGAGCAGCTACCATTCCACGGATGCCCAGGCGACTGTGCTGATGCTCAACGGTCTGGAAGACTTGCCGGCGGACCGCAAGATCGTCGGTTATCACATCGAGCGCAGTGAAACGGACCAGGATGTAGCTGCCACCACCCTATATGGGGAACGCGGTGAAGTCGTGCTGGTGCTGGCCAAGGATGCCCGCAATCAGCCCCGCCTGATCGCTGCCGTCAATCCACGCGGATGAAAGCTTTCCTTTCCATCGTCCTCCTTCTCATTGCCACTCTAAACCAAGTGGGGGCGCAAAGCGCTGCCCCCCCGGTTACCCAGCAGTTGCCGACAGTGAAGCCGGAAACGGATGGAAAGGTGTGGGGAGCCTTGATCTTTGCCTCGAATAAAGCAGGGGAAAAGGCAGGAGTGGAGCAGCCTCCAGCCAGTCTGTCTGATTTACCCCAGCGTCTAGGTAAAGTTTTTCCCTATCAGCATTATGAGATTTTGGGGCAGCATCTTCAGGATGTGTTTCGGGAGTATGAATCCTGGGTAGTACCGTCCAAAGATTTGTTTTTGAAGGTGGACTCCAAAGGCCCTGCTTCTGGCGGAGGGGTAAATTTGCATCTCCAGTTTTGGAAGGATCAGCAAGTACTGGTGAAGACGGATGCGGTGCTGCGCTCGGGCAGTCCGCTTTTTATTGGGGGGCCTAAGTGGCGCGATGGGCAGCTCATTTTTGTGCTGGTCCTTCAGTAAGGCTAGAATGCGCAGGGCTTCGGCCTGGGGTAGGGGGTTATTCAGCAGGAAATAAAGATGCATTAATGTATTTTTTCCGTTCAAAATTTGAACGAAGGACGTAGTTTTGTGTCCAATCTGCCCTGTTTGAGCCTAAAATAATCCCGAAGGTCCATACCATATCATTTATCCTTAAGTATGACAAGTATCAATCCACTCTCTCCGAAGACCATTCCACGTGACCTTGTCGCAGGCTTGGTGGTGTTTCTTGTCGCCTTGCCCTTGTGCTTGGGCGTCGCTTTGGCATCCAACGCGCCACTTTTTTCAGGCATTTTGGCGGGGATTGTGGGCGGGCTTTTTGTAGGCTTTCTCAGCGGCTCCCACACCAGTGTCAGTGGTCCAGCAGCGGGTTTGACGGCTGTGGTAGCAGCGCAAATTGCCAGCCTGGGTACGTTCGAGGCTTTCCTGGCTGCCGTGGTGATGGCAGGTGTGTTGCAGATCGTCCTCGGCCTTTGCAAGGCAGGATTCATTGCGGCCTTCTTTCCTTCCAGTGTGATCAAAGGACTGCTGGCGGCCATTGGTGTGATTTTGATCTTGAAGCAAATTCCTCACGTTGTCGGGCATGACGCTGATCCGATGGGGAATAAGTCCTTCCAACAGGCCGACAACGAAAACACATTTTCAGAACTGGCCGAAGCGATTTTTGACATTCAGCCGGGTGCTGCGCTGGTCGGTATGCTTTCATTGCTCCTTTTGGTGGGATGGGATCGCATCAAGCTGCTGAAAAAATCTCCCATTCCGGCTCCGCTTGTGGTGGTGATTTTTGGCGTGGTTGTCAGCCTGCTCTTGCGCAAGATTGGCGGAGATTGGGCAATTGAAACCAGCCATCTGGTGCAGGTCCCCGTCTCCAATTCCCCGCAGGAGTTTTTAGGTTTCCTACGCTTTCCGGATTTCAGTGTGCTGAACAATCCTGCGGTGTATGTGGCTGCATTTACCATTGCCATCGTGGCTTCATTGGAAACGCTGCTGAATCTGGAGGCCGTGGACAAGCTGGATCCTGAGCAGCGCAGCAGCCCACCTAACCGGGAACTTCTGGCCCAGGGTGTGGGTAACGTGGCTGTGGGCCTCATTGGCGGTCTGCCGATGACCAGTGTCATTGTGCGCAGTTCCGTTAACATCAATGCGGGAGTGAAGACCAAGCTCAGCACCATTTTCCACGGCGCATTGCTTCTGGGCTGCGTGATGCTGGTTCCTGGCATGCTGAACGAAATTCCGCTTTCAGCCCTGGCGGCGATTCTCCTGGTGACAGGTCTGAAACTCGCCAGTCCGAAATTGCTGAAACAGATGTGGAGCGAGGGGCGCACCCAGTTCTTGCCGTTTATCATCACCGTGGTGGCCATCGTGCTGACAGATTTGCTGGTCGGTATTCTCATCGGCCTGGCGGTCGCTGTCGGGTTCATCCTGCATAGCAACCTGCGCCGTCCAATTCGGAAGGTGATGGAAAAACACGCCACGGGGGATGTGCTCCGCATTGAACTTGCCAACCAGGTGAGCTTCTTCAACCGAGCTTCACTGGAACAGACCCTGCGCAGCGTACCGCGTGGCGGGCACGTGCTGATTGATGCCCGGAATACCGATTATATCGACCCGGACATCCTGGACCTGATCACGGATTTCCGCAATACCACGGCTTCGGTGCACGGAGTGGAAATGAGCCTCATGGGCTTCAAGGACAAGTATCCCCAGTTGGAAGACCGCATCCAGTATGTGGACTTCAGCAGCCGCGATGTCCAGAATGCCCTGACGCCACAGCGGGTGCTGGAAATCTTCCAGGATGGAAATGAACGCTTCCGCAATGGCACCCGTTTGACCCGTGACCTGGGGCGTCAGGTGGACGCAACTGCTGCCGGGCAGTTCCCGATGGCGGTGGTGCTGAGCTGTATTGACTCGCGCACACCAACGGAACTCGTTTTTGACCTGGGACTCGGGGATATTTTCAGTGTTCGTATCGCCGGAAACATTGCCCGGGATAAAGTGCTGGGAAGCATGGAGTACAGTTGTGCCGTGGCCGGGGCCAAGCTGGTGCTGGTGATGGGTCACACCTCTTGCGGAGCTGTGAATGCAGCCGTGGATCTGATTTGCAGTAACAAAACAGCGGCGGAAGCTACGGGTTGCGTCAATCTGGATACCCTGATTACTGAAATCCAAAAATCTGTGGATATGAGCACCTGCAAAAAGCCTGACCAGTGGCTGGATGGGGAGAAGAAGGCGTATGCCAATGAAGTCTCCCGCCGGAATGTGCTGCGCACCATGCGCAAGATCCGCGAGCGCAGCTCCACGCTAGACGGACTGGTCCGCGAAGGCAAAATCGCCATTGTGGGGGGGATGTATGACGTCTCTACCGGGCAGGTTACTTTCTTCCAGACGCCTGAATCCAGCCAGAGTCCGCTGCCAATCGCCATGGTGACGATGGTCTGATTCATTCTCCGGGCCTGCCTTAACGGGCAGGCCCGTTTTCTGAATGCAGACCGAAAATCTGCCGGAGTGAGGATAGCATATCCCCCATTTTTCCCCAATATGGGCGGCGGGGAGTGAGGACTGTCACATCATGCTCGGGGAAGTGCTTTCGCAAGCTGCCACTGGGGTGGACCAGGATGCGGTTGCCGCAGAATTCCAGCAGTGGGATGTCTGCGGCACTGTCACTATACGCCCAGCAGTGGAAACGCTGCTCATCCGTGAGAGCTGCCACACCGGGGATGGAGGCCTTCATAGCGGCGATCTTGGCATCCCGTTTGTTATTTGTGCCTGTCAGAGGCGGGCGAAGGGGGACAATGTTGCCGATTTGAAAGCGGGTGGAGATACAGTGGTCGAAGTCGAGCACCGAGGCGATCTCTTCAGCATAGAAATCCGGGCTGGCGGTATTCAGCACCAGTTTCCTTCCTTGGTGTTTATGGCGCAGGATTTCGGCACGCAGTTCCTGATAGATCCAGGTATCCACGCAATCATGCGCAAAATCACGTGCCAGTCGGCGCAGGTGCGCCCGTTTCATGCCCCAGAGGTAGGATAGGAAGGCCCGTTTAGCAGTCTCTGTGCTGACCACACCGATGGCCCGGCCAAGCGCATAGGGCACAAACCAGGCGTGGAGAACCACGCGCCATGGATGCCGATGAAGCACGTAATTGCAGAACAACGTCTGCGTATCGAAGGGCAGCAGCGTGTGGTCGAGATCGAAAAAAGCGTAGCGCATCAGGGGAAACCTCAACGGGACTTGGGACTGGAATCGATCCTTTGGAAGGAGTTAATGCAGCTCCTGGGGCAGTTGATCCGCCAGTTTTTTGATGTTTTCGGCATGCGCCCTGGTGGTGATCAGGAGGGCATCTTTGGAGGCAACGATGATCAGATCCTGTACCCCTAGGAGAGCCACGTGCTGGCCTGTCTGGGTGAAAACAAGGTTGTTATCCGCATCCAGTTGGGAAAGGGCGCAGTTGTGCTGGTTATTACCGGCATCCTTTTTCAGGTAACGGCCGACGGAAGTCCAATTCCCCACATCATCCCAGTCAAAGGTGGCCTCGATGTTCAACACCCGGGAAGCGCGCTCCATGAGGGCGTAGTCGATGGAGAGCTTGGGCAGTTTGGAAAACTGCTTGGCCACGGTGGCATTGAAGTCCAGGGAACCGCGGAGTTCAGAAACGAAGTCCGCCAGGGCAGGGCAATGGCGGGACAGTTCACTAAAAATGGCCGGGATGGTCCAGATAAACATGCCTGCATTCCAGGTAAAGTTTCCTTGGGCAATGAAGTGCTCAGCCAGATCGGGATTGGGCTTTTCCCGGAAGCGGGCCACTTCATAAATGGCCACATCCGTCACCCCTAGTACCGAGGCACGTTTACCACGCTCCACATATCCATAACTGGGACATGCCCAGGTGGGCTTGATGCCCACGGTGACCAGACTGCTGGCGCTTTCGGCAGCCATAGCTGCATTCATGAGCACTTTCTGAAATTCGGCCACGTTCTGGATCAAGTGATCCGCTGGCAGTACCATCATGGTCGCTCCTGGATCCCGAGCCACCACCCAGCCGACGCCCAGGGCGATGGCTGGTGCGGTATCGCGTTTTTCAGGCTCCGCGATGATGTTTTCTGCCGGAAGCTGAGGCAGCAGGGCACGGACAGCGCTTTCCTGTTGTTTATTGGTGAGGATGACGATGTTTTCCACCGGCACGATTCCTTCCAGACGCTCCACCGTCATTTCGAGGAGAGTTTTTTCGCCGAAAAGCTTCAAAAGCTGCTTGGGCAGTGCATCGCGGCTGACAGGCCAGAACCGCTGCCCGCTACCTCCAGCTAAAATGAGGGCATATCGTGAGGGGGATGCAGGCTGTCTCATGTCAGGGAAACATGGAGCAATCGAGGTTGTGAGCAAATTCCACTTTGGAGAATCTGCTTGGATGCTATCTTGTTACCGTTATGCCACCTGAATCCACTGTCGAAAGCCGCTACGAAACCTACGCCAGCATGATCGCTCCTGCCGCCGCAGGCTGCGCATTGGGGCTGCTCTTTGGACGGGGCATGGGCCGGGGAACATCCAATATTGTCTCGCTCTCCCTGCTGGCCGCCAGTGCGGTCATCGCCGCGCCGGTGATTGGTGACATCGTTTCCCGCACCGCCAACCGCCCGGCCTCCAACCGGGGCAGCCGCCGCAGGCTGGAAGGCATCCGCAACGGCGCGGTGCCGGATGAAGACTTGAAAGAATTCTTTGTGGATTCTCCCAATGCATTGCTGCCTTGATCAGGGCAGTCGGCCTTGATTGAGTCTCTGAAGGGACGCCTGGAGATTTTTCCGGGCGATTTCTTCATACCGGTCTTGGAAGGAGGGTGTTGAATAGATCCTGGGACGGTTAAGAAACCCGGCCAGGATTCGCCTGCGACCCTCAATATACTCTGCCAGGGGCACCCATTCGTACTCGCGGCGGATGGCTCTTTCGTATTCTTGAAACCGCCCCTCGTCCTGGCCCAGGATAGCGAGGTCGATATCGCAAATGAGTGCAGCATCTGGCGTGGCGTCCGGAAGGTGTTTTTTCGTGAGATGGATGAGGGATGAAACGTGGCTAGCAAAGGGAGGGGATACGTTACCATCCTGCAAAACATCCAGGGCAAAGCTGGCACTGAGAGCTTCATTATCACAGCCAGCCTGCGGATCATAGATGGCATCATGAAACCACAAGGCCATTTCTAGTGCCACGGGTTGGGCAGCGAGGTCGGAGCATTGGTCCAGCAGAAGCAGGCATTCATTCAGATGCACCAGATTGTGATAGTGACGGTGGGGTTCGCTCCACGCACCGACGAGTCCTCCGAACCAGTCCGCTCCGTCCCCTTGCGCTGGGATGGCCTGCCAGAGATTTTTCCAGCGGGACAGGCAGACCTGCTCTGTCCCCTGAAATTGAGCGACAAAATCTATGAGCCGTCTCTGGGTAATCGTCTGGTTGCCGTGATAAAAGGCGTCCTTCATTTCCCTTCGGGACAGCGAGTGGTCACTCTGTCCCGCCAGCCAAGAAATGAAGCTGTCCTTGTCTGGAAAGCTTAGCGCTTGGACTCCACTCATTGTCTGGAGAGAACCAAGGTCCTGCATCTGCCCGTCCCATACTTCGGCATAACGATACTGCCCCTGCTGTACGGCCAGCCCCATGCCGCAATAGTCTCGGTGTCCTTCGGCAAGCTGGTGGCCTGCCTCCAAGAGAGAAGCTACAGCGGCGGCCAGCTCTTGGCCAAAAGGGCGGTGATCAGGAATACTCATCACATCGGGGCTGTCAGGGGAGATCAGTCAGGCTTCTTGCAGACCTGCTTTGCCAGATTCGACGACGAAAGAGGCGCGGGTATGGAGGGGGGCTCCCGGACGGGAGACATACTCGATGGCTTGGTAGTCGGATTTCCACAGCTCCGGGGTGACTTCACAGCGGATATAACCGCGTTCAGTACTGTGAAATTTGACGAAGGGATTTTCAGCGTAGGTGGCATCCAGTGTTTTCGGTTTCAGGAGGCCATCACCCCCGGAGCTGATGGAGGTGCCGACGAATTCGGTGGCCACGATTTTTGACTCCAGGTCATCGAAATCAGCGATGAGATTGTTAGCCCAGTTGCTGTGAATATCGCCGGTGAGTACGACAGGATTGGAAACGCGCTGATCGTGTAGGAATTTGAGAAGCCGTCGCCGCTCCATTTCGCAGCTTGGCCATTGGTCCATGCTATAGCCGATGCTTTCGCCGGCGACCCGGTCCACCCGGGCCATCATCACCTGCTGGGCCAGGATGTTCCAGGTGCTGGGCGATTTGGCCAGGCCTTCAAAGAGCCAGTCGCGCTGGATGGCACCTAGCAGGCTAGTATCTGGAGAAAGAGACTCCGGGCATGGCGGTTTGTTGTGGTCTCCGCAGGGCTGGTCGCTGCGGTATTGGCGGGTATCCAGGACGTGAAAATCAGTGAGCCTACCATAGCCCAGTTTGCGATAAAGCAGCATGTCCGGGCCCTTCGGCATGGCGCTGCGGCGCAGGGGCATGTGCTCGTAATAGGCCTGATAAGCGGCCGCGCGGCGCAGAAGGAAGTCCTCCTTCTTCACATCGGGGTGCTCAGAGATGTCTCCGGCACAGTTATTGTCGAATTCGTGGTCGTCCCAGGTGACCAGCCAAGGGGCGATGGCATGCATGGCCTGGAGCGCGGGATCGGTTTTATACTGCGCATGGCGGTTGCGATAATGGTCCAGAGTAGTGATTTCCGGCCCTGTGTGTTTACGCACACGCTTATCAATACCGCCGTCCTCATAGATATAGTCTCCCAGATGGATGACGAGATCCAGGTCCTCCCGGGCCATGTGCTCATAGGCAGTATAAAGGCCGGTTTCATAATGCTGGCAGGAGGCGACGGCGAAGCGCAGGCGATCTGGCAGGGTGTCAATGGCGGGGAAAGTGCGTGTGCGCGCTTTGGGACTGACTTCAGTGCCTGCCCTAAACTGATACCAATACCAGCGGTCCGGCTGTAGGCCGTCCACCTCCACATGCACGGAATGCCCCCACTCAGGTGTGGCAATGGACGTGCCCTGACGCACCACTTTGGACATGGCCTCGTCTTCAGCCACCTGCCAGGAAACCTCCACCGGTACAGGGTCCATGCCGCCGCCTTCCAGTGGCTGGGGGGCCAGCCGGGTCCATAGTACCACGCCATCGGGTGAGGGGTCACCGGAAGCGACCCCTAGAGTGAAGGGATAGCTGGTGAATTTGGGCAAGCTTTTGACAGCTCCGAATACTCGCTCGCAGCCCATGGCGGCTAAGACGAGTGAAGCGGAGCCGGAAATGAAGGTGCGACGGCTGGATACTTGCGCAGGGACGAGTGGATAAAGAGGTGGTATGCTCACAGGAAGGATGGGGAAGGGATACGGGATGATTTCTGTGATTTGTTCCTGCTAGAAAAATCGCCGGTTTATCAGGCCACTATGAGTGCTTCTCACGGAAGAGAGTTATTTTGAAATCAATCTCTGATTGGCATTTACCTGCGTTCCAAGAAGGAATTTCAAGTCAAAAGGGAAGGTACTGAAGAACGCGAGGTAAGATTGCTAATTTGATGGCCATTGTATTCATCGCAATTCTGAGTTGCTGCCATAGTAGTTATATTCTGCATTGGTATAGGAATAAACCAGATGCCTGTAGTTGAATAAGAAACGGCCTGCTTTTTCTTTGCATTTTTGATACTTCTATGGAAATTATAGTTCGGATTCAAAAAATCCGTCTCACATATGAAAATCAAAACATCCACACTCCTCGCACGTCGTCTCTCCCAGCGCGCCCCACGCTCAGGGATGACACTGATTGAAATCAGCCTTGTGATCGCCCTTCTCCTGGGATTGATCGCGGTGGTCTTCCTCGGCATCGGCAGCTACCGTCAGGGAGCTGACAAAGCCAAGTGCAAGATGCAGCTCGCTGCAGTGCAGAAAGCTGTTCGTTCTGGTGCAAACATGCAGAACTTGATCGCGGAAGCCCCAATGGTGGCCGCCACGGACGTCTTCGGCCCTGGATTGCTGCTTGAAACGACACCCGTCTGCCCTTCCGGTGGTGCATACACCTGGATCGATGAAGTCCCCGTGGTCGGCACTCCGTTCGGCAACTGCGACTTCACAGGCGCAGGCACAGCCACGACCACCCACGTGCTGACTGTTGCTGAAACCGCTGACTGGTAAACCGACCTTGCAAAGCATCCCTATCTCCTCCGCATCCGGTCCCGATCCCTCTCCAGGCCATGCTCAACATCACGGATCCCTGTGAACTTAAAGCGGCTGACATTTACCGTCAGGCGCGCACAGTGGCATCCAAGACGAGCCGCAGCACGGACAGTCATTGGTATCGGGTGCCGGAGGAGCTGCCCTGGCAGTGGCACTTGTGGTTCGACGGCGGTAGGGAAGTCTGCTCCGCCACTTTTTCTAAACAGCACAACCGCTGGCAGCCCGGACCGACGCTGCCTTTGGCCAACCTCACGACCGGTGAAGGCGTCAATGAAGTCATGGGAGAGTTGATGTCCTCCCGCTATTTTCAAGATAAACCGAAGGCCCTGGGTGTGATCCTGCATGTGGCCGATGAATTCGCCCTGGCAGAAATTGCCCAAGTTGGCGAAGCCGTAGGGGAAGCGGGAGATGATTTTCAAATCCTGCGCTATAATTTGATCGATGATCCGCGCGAAGTACTCGCTGATCGTGAAGTCTCCACCGAGGCCAATTCCTGGCGCCTGCTGCCCTTTTGGGGTGCGACTGCTGGCCAGCCCCGCTGCACGGCGGTCACCCTCTCCCGCTCACGGGAGGCTTTTTTGCAGACCCTGCTTTCCTGTGCGGAAGACTTGAGAATCCCCGTGCGCACTGCCGTGACGAATGCGGCGGTGGAAAGTTTGGCCTCGCTGCCATTGCTCCGGCCGGACATGGCCGGTGGCTGCCTCGTGGCCTTCGCCTTTTATAAATTCACAGCCGTTTTTGCCATCGGGCTCTCCGGGGAATTGCAGACGGTGCGCAGCCTCTCCCATCGGGGTGGTTCACCCGTGCCTACGGCTTATGGGGACATTTTATGGAACATGGCTCTGGGGGCGGAACTGGATACGCCAAAAGTACTGCTGGTTTCCGCACAGGCGTCCGTCTTGCAGGCCGCTGCCCAGGAACTGGAAATGTATTCCCTGACGCGTCAGGTGATCGAATTTGAAACGCTGAATCTGTCGGAGCATCCGGCGCTTACGGGGATTCCAGGCTTCAGGCCAGAGTTCCTCATTTATGACACGGCTGCGGTGGAGCAGGTGAGGACGGGCAAAACGAAGCTGGCCCAGTCCAACACCTTCAAAGCCCTGTGGAGCAGTTGGGCACGGCAGAGCTTTATGGACACGGCCCGGCTGGACAATCTGTATCCCTCCCAGCGGGATCTGCGGATGCTGCGCTTTTCATCGTGGTTGGTGGCGCTCCTGGCTTTTTCCCTTTTGACCACGGCTGGATACGGCACGTATTCGCTTTTTTCGGCCATGAACCATCCCTCCTGGGAGCTGAGTCCAGAAGCGATGAAGCAGACGCAAAGCAAGCACACGAAGCTGCTTGAGGAAAAAAAACAGATCGATGCCACAGAGCGGCTGCTACTGCCTCGTTCACGGGGCTGGGTGACCCTGGAATTTCTATTCCAGCTCTTCCCAGAAGATTCCGGGGTCCGGCTGGAAAGCTTTCAATATACTGCCGAGGCGGCACGCCCACCGGCTAAAAAGGCCAAGGCTAAGCCAGCGGATGCCACGGGGCTGGTCCGCACCTGGGAGCTGAAAGGTCTGGTCAAGCCAAAGGCCATGGAACTGCTGAGCACCCTGAACAGCCAGCGCGGTCTGAGCGCACTTTTTGACCGTGTGGCGGAGGCCACCGGAGACAGCTCTTACCGCCCGGACCCTTCCCGGCAACTCACCGTGACGCTGACGCAGGGCCGAAATCCCCGTTTTGATGCCCAGGCAGGCCCCGGAGATGTGGCCCGCGACCCGTCCCAGGCCTTCCCCTTTAATTTCGAAGCCACCGTCAGCCAAGTCCTCACGGAAAAGGACGAGCTTTCTCTGCCCCTGGACAAACCCTTCTGAGTCGTGCCCCATGAGTGCTTACACCAAGCCGATCCTCCGCTTCGGACTCATCACTCCAGCGGTGTTTAACTGTTTGCTGCTAGCAGGGGCGGTGGCCGGCGTGAGCAAGCTGAATACTGTCCGGACAGAAAAACAGGAGCGTTACCAGGAACAGACCCAGCGCCTGGCGGCGATGAAAAAACTGGAGGCCAGCATCGCGCCGAAAAGGAAGGCTTTTGAAGATCAGAAAAAACTGCTGAGTGCGGATCCCGGACAGCTTTTTACCCGCATCCTCGACGGCATGCTGCCGAAGTATAAAGAGATCGAGCTGGAGCGCAGCAGCCTGGTTTTTCCCTTGGATAAGGGGCGCTTCGCACGGGAGGTGAAGGCGGATTCCGCCCGTGTAAAGAGCAGCTTTCAGGGTGGACTGGGCCCGATGCAGGAGGCCTTGCTCCAGGTGGAATCTCTCATGCCCCAGGCCGTGCTGGAGGATATGAAAATCAGCCGGCGTGCTGATCTGCTGATTAAACAACGGGAGTTTCTGGTGCTGGAAATGACCCATACGTGCTGGAAAGCCACCGATGAGAAACCATGAATCCACTGCTTTTCATCCTCTCCCTGTTTCTGCTGGCCGGTTTGAATACTGTGCAGGCGCAGGCCAAGCCAAAACCCAAAGCGGGCGGGCCTTCACGTGCTGCCCTCTTTGTCGGTAAAGGAACGGCGGCCTGGCTGCCAAAGACGGAAATGCTGCCCGCTGCCGACGCCATCGAGACGCAGGCGCAGAAACTGAGCACCCGCCTGCGCAATATCGACCCCTTCGGCCTCTCCACTTTCCCGCGGGAAGATGATGCCCCTGTCATTGAAGACGACATCTACCGCGAGACACCCAAGATCACGCTAAACCAGGCCCTGCAGACCCTAAAAATCAATGGTGTGAACCTTCATCGGAAGGAGTTCCTCATCGGTGGGCGGCAGGCCAGTGAGGGGGATGTGCTGGAGCTTTCTTTTAAAGGCGAAGTTTTCCAGGCTCAGGTCATTGAGGTCAATTCCGCAGAACTGCTCTTTCATGATCTTCAGCGTGATGAAACGGGGGTGCTCAAGCATCAGGTCATCCCCCAACTGGCCATCGAGCCTTTGCAGAAGATCGCATCCCAGTTCGAAAGCCGGATGACACCCGTGGAACCTGTACCTCCCGACAAGCCATGAGCCCGAATCACCTCCTTTACCTCTGCCTGCTGGCGCTTGCTCTAGCTCTGCCCTTGCGTGGCCAGGAGGGGACAGAACCGCAGCCGCTGGAAAATCTGCCAGCCGGGGCGGTGGATGTTTCTGCGCGTCTGGGGGGACTCTCCAGCCTGCCGAGCCAGCCGGAGGATGGATACTGGATCGACAATGCGCCAATTAACGAAGTCTTTCAGTATCTCGCCCGCACAGCCGGACTGCAATTTTTCTACAATAACGAGCTCAACGCACCCCAGTATAACGTCACCGGTCACCTGAAACTGGACAATCCCCGCCAGCAGATGGAAGACCTGGCCATCGCCAATGGGCTGACGGTTTATCAGCAAAGGTCCAGCGTCAGCCTGATGACGGAGATCCAGCTCGCGAGGCTGCCTGTGGAGATCATGAGCTACCAGCTCAAGTACCTGCGCGGTGCCCCCCTGAACCGCAGTGGCACCACTTCAGCCGCCAGTGCAGCGGAAGGTGGCGGAGGCGGATCTGAAAACGCGTCGGACTTTGAAAAGCTCAAGTCCATCATTCGTCCTATGCTGACGCCGGTGGTGGGCCAGATCGAGTTTGAAGAAAAGACCAACACGCTGCTGATCACGGATAATTCCATCAAACTAGAAAGGGTGCGCAAGCTGCTGCTGGAGATCGATAAAGCCAAGCAGCAGATCATGGTCAATGTGCGCGTGCTGCGCATCCGCCGTAACCAGGGCCGCAATGTGGGAGTGGACTGGAGCGTCGCGCTTGGGGAATCTGGAACGACCATCTCCGCCCGGCAGAGTCTGAATGCTCTTTTCAACCTCCCTGATATCAGCACGGTGACACGCACGGGGGATCCGCTGAATCCGGCTTCAGCGTTGAACCAGGTGAACACCCAAGGGGCGGGCGTGGTCTTCGATACCTTCCAGGTGCAGGCCATCCTTCGCGCGCTGGAGGCAGCGGATCTCGTCACCCAGGAGGCCTGCCCAACCATCATCACAGAGGACAATGAACAAGGACTCATCTCCATCGTGGATCGTTTTCCGATCATCACCTCAGATATCAGTAACACCACCTCGGGAACCAATGTCACCGACAAGGTGCGCTACAAAATTGACAGTGAAGACCCCAGCGCCACGGAAGAGCCGGAAAAGAACCGTGAAATCGGAGTCACCCTTTCCGTGACACCGACTTTGCTGCCGGATGGCACCGTGCGGATGAAATTGCGTCCGCGTGTGGCGAAGATTGTCGAGCTGATTCCCGGCCGCTCCAACAATGTCTTTCCCCGCGTCAGTGAATCCACCGTGGAAGCCATCAGCCGCATTCCCGCCGGGCAGTCCCTTTTCCTGGGTGGCTTTTATGATTACAGCAACAGTGACGGGAATAACAAAGTACCTATCCTGGGCACCATCCCTCTGGTGGGCCGACTGTTCAGCTCGGATATGAAAAAGCTGGAGCAGGTCAGCTTGGTTTTTGTCATCACCCCCACGGTCTATGATGCCTCCAGCATCGAGCAGATCCCGGAGATCAACTGGCGGATGCGCGAATACTCCGGCATGCAGCCGGAAGACATCGCGGATACGCCCCTCCTGCTGCCGAAGCCGGACTGGCCGAACGCCAGCGCCAACACCAAAAGTCCCATACCTGAGGCAGTGGCCTATCCTGGAGATGAGATCACGCCAAAGCAGTCCTGGGTAAAGCGCCTGTTCAGCAAGAAGACGGACAGGACTCCCTGAAATTACAGACCCAGGTCCGCCGCTGCACCTGCCCCAAGCCAGAACTTCAACTTCCCCCCTTCATGACCGAATCCCTCACCGGCCTATCGCTTCCTGCCCAGACTGACCGGAGCATTCTGGTACGGGCCTTGGAGCGCATCGGCCAGACCAGCATGAATCATTTGAGGGAAGGCGGATACATCACGGAGGCCGAGGCCAAACCGTTGCTGCTGGACTATCAGTCCGCCCTGGTTTCCGCCAAGCCGCCCACGGATTTTCTTACCTTCGTCGCTGAAAACCAGGCGGCGAAACATTCCTTAACGGTCGAAGGGGAGATCGGTCGCATGCAAAAGCTGCTTCGCTCCTGCATGAATGACCGTGTTCACTGCTGGAGTTTTGGCCCGCTCCCTGGCAAGGCGTCCAGTCTTTATGATCACTGCCCGAAGCTGCGCAACGTCTGCGCCACGCTGGGTTGCCCTGCCAGCCTGGCGGGGGAAACGAGCATCGTTCACATTGCTTCCATCAATCCGGTAGCGGCGCAGGTCGCCTCCTTCTGGATTCGTCAGGAGCTGAACCGCGAGACTGAAGCGGATGCTCCCTTTGTCTTTTCCTTTCTCACCGATTTGCCTTCCTGGCAGTTGCTGATGCAGCGCCACTTTGCCGCATGAATCTTAATCTTGGCATCGAATTCAACGAAACGATCCAACGGCTTATCATTGGCCAGTTGCGCTCCTCCACGTCTGGAAATGAGACCCTCTCGGATGAGGCCCTGGTGCGCAAATGTTCGAAGACGCGCATCCTGGGTGCTGTCGGCCATGCCTCCGGTCTGCCCGCCTTTCCGCAGGTGCGTGAGTTGGCGGATGCGGAGTTCGTCAGCTACTGTGATCCGGTGGTGATGGCCCGCGGCATGTTTGTGCCGCTGCGGCGCAGCGCATCTCAGATCCTCCTGGCGGTGGCGAATCCGTGGGACTACCGGGCGGATGATTATTGCGCCAGCCGTTTCCCTGAGGATGAACTGCTGAAGGTCGTCACACTGGCTTCAGAGGTCTCTGCCGTCATCGAAGGTTCCTCCAATTCCTCTGGCCCCAGCCGTGCCGAGTTGGAAGCGGTGGAAGTGGAAGAATTTTCCAATGAAAGCCCGGACTTCGATGTGACCCGTCAGTATGACGAGCCCATCGCCCAGCTTGTGGCCAGCATGGTCAGCGATGCCATCAAACAGCACGCCTCGGACATCCACATCAAGACGGAGAAAACCAGTTTCCAATACTGCTTCCGGGTGGATGGGGACCTCGGCATCCGGGTGGAAATGCCGGTGAAACTCCGGGATCGTGTGGATGCCTTTTTGCTCAACTTGATGCGGCTTGCTCCCGAGGAGCGCAGCAAGCGCCCTGGTATCTCCGGCCGCTTTACCGCCAGTTATTATGGCCGGGCCGTCGGGGTCCGTTATGAGCGCCACCGCACCTATCGTGGTTACCACGTGACCATGCGTCTTCTGGACAAGACGCATCTGGAGGCACGCCTGGGCATGGGCACACTCGCCTTTGATGAAGAGACCCTGTTTGAGTTGGACAAGGCCATGGCCGTTCCCTCCGGCATCATCGTTATGTCCGGGCCTACCGGCTCTGGAAAATCCACCACGCTCAATGCCATGCTGCGTGAGCTGAACCACCCTGAGGATAACATCCTCACTCTGGAAAACCCGGTGGAAGATGAGATCCCCGGCGTCACCCATTGTGACTTGCGCGACAGCAGTGAATTCAAGCCCATGATCGCCAGCTTCATGCGGTCAGATCCGGACGTGATTTTAATGGGGGAGGTGCGCGACCGCGAGTCTGCCGAGCTGGCGATTGAAGCCGCCATCACCGGACATAAAGTGCTGACCACCATCCACACTCCGCGTGCTTCGCAGATCATCGAGCGCTTTCAGCAGCTTGGCATGGAGCGGTGGAAAATCGCCCAGACCCTGAAGGCTGCGTGCGCCCAGAGGCTGGTGAAGCTGCTCTGCACCGCTTGCCGTGAGCAGCGCACGGGCATTCCAGAGCGGGAGATCCGCCTGTTCCACCTGGACCCGTCCTGGGCGGAAAGAGCCGTCTTTGTGCATTCCAAAGAAGGCTGCGCCGAATGTAAAGGTCGTGGTTATTCTGGACGCACTGCCATCCTGGAGATCCTGCCCATCAGTCCGCGCCTGGGAGACAAGCTGGCCAAAGGGGAGATCACCCCCTTTGAGCTGGAGCAGGAAGTCAGAAAGGAATCCGGTCTTCCCTCCCTGCGGGACAATGGTTTGAAACTGATGGCAGAGGGTAAAACCGACCTCGATGCGCTGAAGAAGGTGCTTGACCTAACCTACGAATCATAAGCCATGAATGCGTTCCAAGTCACCCTTCGCAACATCAAGCGGCCGGAGTTATCCAAGGTCCTTGAGTTCGAAGCGCCTAACCGCGAGCAGGCTGCCCTTCTGGCGGCCAAGCCCGGTTTCCGGGTGGCCTTGGTGAAGCCGCTTTCCGGCAAGCTGAAGAGTGAAAAGTCAAACAAAGCCATTTCCAGAAAGGAACTGATCAAGCTCTTCCGTGGTCTGGCCTCCATGCTGAAGGCAAACATCAGCACCGCCGATGCCCTGCTTTATTATTCCCAGGGTCTTCCGGATCCAGAGCTTCAGTCATCGCTGATGAACATCCGCAATCGGCTGGAAGCAGGCCTGCCGGTGCATGTGGCCTTTGCCAAGGAGCAGAAGTTTGATAGCACCATCATCACCATCATTGAGGCCGGTGCTGATGCAGGCCAGTTGGGGGAAGCCTTCAGCGCATTGGCCAGGCGCATCAAGATTGAGATGATGTTTGCCAGCAAATTGCGCACAGCCCTGCTTGTACCGTCGCTGGTTATTCTATTCCAGATCGGCCTGTTTATCTATTCCCAGGTCTATGTGGTCAGTCAGGTGGAAGATACCTTGAAGAGTGTGCGCCAGGAGCCTGACCCCATCTCAGTCGCCATTTTTTCCATCAGCCATGTGGTGCAGAAGGTATGGCCCTTTTTTGTCATTGGTCTGATCGCATTCATCACCGCTCTGTTCAGATCGGCTGAATTTCGGCAGACCCTGCTCATCCTGGCCATGAAACGCTGGAAGCTGTTGACCATGCTGGTTATGGGCCTGCGGCAGAGCTCTTACATCGGCACCTTGCAGATGCTTTATGCCAATGGCATCAACTTGGCACGCGCTTCGGCCCTGAGTGCACGCGTCGTGCTGGGCACGCCCATGTATGATGATTTCATCAGAGCCTCCCAGGTTTATGAATCCTCAGGAGTGCCCTTTGCCGAGGCGCTAAAACGCAACACCAACCTGGACCCTCAGGTTGTCCACATGATTGGTATTGGTGAGCGCTCGGCATCCCTGCCTCAGCAGTTGGAACTCCTCCGGGATATTTATGAGGAGGATACCGCCGCCATCATGGCGGACTTCACCCAGGTCATCAATTTCATCACCCTGGCCATGGCGGTGGTGCTTATCGGCTTCGTCTTTACCGGCTCCATGCTGCCCATCTTCCTCATGGGTCCGCGCATGATGCAGTCCGGCAACATGTAAAATTTCCATCCCTTATGAAAACATTCGCCCTGCTTGCTTCACTGCTCTTTCCCTGCGCGATATTGCATGCGGAGGATCCTGCGCCAGCGCCTCCAAAGCTGGTGCCACGCCCTATTCCAGGCCTGGCTGCGGTTACGCCAGTGGTGCCGACGCCCGCTCCTGCCACTGCCGCTGTACGCGGCTGGGAGGTGAGTGACAAACCAGCCTTGCCCGCAAGTTCGGACCAGGCACGCATCCTTTACATCCACCGGCGCGCCACGCTGCCCCCCGCACTGGCGGCAAAGGTTCGTCCAGCTCCTGAGGCCAAAGTTTCGGCTCCCCAGGTGCAAGTCCGCCAGAACGCAGTGCGGATCATCCCCAAAAGTGAAGCTGCAAAGCTCGTCATCACCAAAAACTGAATCATGAAAACCTACCTTAACCCTGCTGACCGTCGCGGGTTCACGCTCATCGAAGTCAGTCTCGTCATTGGGCTGCTTCTCGGGCTGGCCACCTTCGCCACCATGAACATCTCCGCCGTGCGTGACTGGCAGCGCGGGAAAGACGCGGCGATTTCACTCCAGGCTGTTTTTGCAGCCCAGCGTTCCTACATGGCGGATCACCCCACGGCGGAGATCGAAGATGTCGCTTCCGCAGAACTCCAGACTTACTTGCCAGAAGGTTGGTCCACGCTGCCTTCCGCCGTCAGCCTGTCAGGCGATACCCTGACCATTGACCACAGCGTGATGCCGCCCCAGTGGCTCTTGGGAGTGACAGTTTATGACCCGTCCGGCGCGGGAAATGATGGACTTTGGGACACTGGCAACTGAAGGTACCGCATTTTATAACGCATGACCTCACCTGCTCTGTTGCACATCCCAGAGGGCACTCGATTCGGATACCGTGCAGGATTACCCTGGACGCGGCAGGATCGCTGCTTGGTAGAAGCTGTCCAAAGCGTGAGCGCCGGTCCGGGATTGCATCTTTTGGTCGCCCCGAATGGCTCTGGTAAAACGACTTTGCTGCGCACCCTGGCGGGACTTTCACCCACGCTGGCTGGACAGGTCAGCACGAAAGCCCAGATCCTCTACTTCGCCGATGAATTGCGGGCTGATCCCGAGATGAAGCCGCGCACCTTTTTCCGCGCGTGGTTTAAAGGCGACTCACTGGCCGCAGCGGAAAACTTGGCTGAGACACTGCGTCTGGATATGAAATGCCCCATCGGCAAGCTCTCCCGGGGCAACCGCCAAAAGGTGATCCTCATTCTTGCTGAGATCAAAGCCTCGCTCACACAGGGCAGCGTGCTGCTGATGGATGAGCCACTCACCGGCCTGGATGCGGAAACGCGGGAGCAAGTGACCCGTCTCTGGGCCAGTACCAACACCTCCGCCATGCGCCTGGTCATCATGCATGAGCTGGAATGCGTGCGGCAGGCGGATTCCCTGCTCACCATCGCCGGTGGCCAGTTGCGCCATGCCACTGCCCGGACGGGGGATTCCTGGATGGCCACCTACCAGACTTTGCACTCATGACCTCCCTCCGCACCTGGCCCCTCTTCCGCCTCAGTCTGGCCGCCCTGGCCGGGCGTGGAAGCTGCTGGCTCCTGCTTCTCGGCGCGCTGCTTTTTGTCTGGATCGCCCCACTGCTGACACCCTGGGAGGTGAATCCACAAATCCTCCAGCCCGCCCAGGCACAAGCAGCCTGGGTGTATGCTTGGCTGGCCCTTTTTACTTGGTTGCCTTTCCAGGCCTCCGCCCTGGGGCATCGCCTGCGGCGTGAGGGCATGCTGGAGCATTTGCAGGCAGCAGGGGTGGGAAAAGTAGGACAGTGCCTGCAACTGACGGCCGCCATCCTGGTCTGGATGTTGGCGCTCGTCGTCATTGCCATCGCCATCTGTTTCACCTTCACCATGCCGAAGCGCCCTGAGGAAGTGCAAATGTGGATGGCCACCGTCTGGCAGTACAGCGCCCTCTACAGCCTCTGTGCGGCACCGCTTTTGCTGCTCGCGGTTTCGCTCGGCACACGCACGGCGGAGGTGATTGCCTTCATGCTGCCCGTCGGTCTGCTTTTTATAGGCCTGTTCGGAGCTGCCTGGCTGGGACCTATCCTCGGCGGTGCAGAATCCGGAGTTCTAAAATCCCTCTGGCTGGCCCTTCCGCACTATCATCTGGCGGATCTCACTCCGCGATTGGTTTTCAAAATGGGTCCGCTGCCTGCGGCGGATTTCATGGGTAGCATCCTGACGCTGGCTCTGCAAGGAGCCGCCCTCTCCCTCTTTGGCCTATGCCTCTTCCGCACACGCTCCTGAGCCTCGCCGCCGCTGTCGGCCTCTGGTGGGCCGGGCATGGAATCACCTGCACACGGCCTGCGCTTCAGCCGCAGCCCGTGCCACCGGTTTTTGCCGTTCCCGGAAGTGCGTACGGCAGTCTGATGGCCCGCCTGATCCGGGACTCCTTATACAGCTACTGGCATGGCGGTGAGAGCGCTGCCCCCGCTCCTGAAACGGCGGTTCAAAAAGCAGCCCCACCGCCGCCGCCTCCTCCTGGACGCTTTGCACGAAAGGGCGCTGCTCCCCCTCCACCGCCTATAGCCATGGCTGAGCCGGAGGACATCTCATGGTTGGACCAGCGAGTGGACAAGCTGGCCCGGCTGGAAAAAAGCCGCACCAAGCGCAACAACCCGCTGCCCTTGTCCGCCGCCCACCGTCGGTATGTAAATGCCGCCGGCGATGTGCGCTTGCGGCTGGCGTATCATTTGGATCCAGGGGATGCCATCCTATATGAAATCCTGCACTTCCATCTTTCCTCGCGGACACAGCGCTCCGAAGCTTCTTTGAAAGCACTGTCGCACCGGGCCATGGCATATGGTCTTCGCCAAGGAGGCAGCCTTTCGGATGCACTCACCGGAGCCGGAGCTGCCATCAACCTCCTGAATGATGAACTACGTCCTGAAAACACCCAGCGTGATTTTCAGGCCATTCAGCATCAAAGGGATATACTCGAGCGTTCCCTGGCTCGTTACGGGGAAATCCGCAGCACCGCCCAGTCTGAAGGCTGGTGGGATGGTATACCCTCAGTCCGTCGTGACGAGCTGGAAGAACATGCCAAGCTGCTGACTCGCATCCGCGACAACGTCCGACGCACTCAGGTCAAGGCCCCATCCGGGCCATGAAAATCCAGAAACTCAACTAACCTTGAGGTGGCATCGCTTCACCCCAGCAGGTTGGCATTGAAAACATCCTCAGAGACCAGCCCGGCACGGTAGTGGTTCATCAGGCACTGGTCCCAGCGCAGGTTGCCTTTATAGCGCAGGGAATCCGCCAGGGAGGTGGCGCTGCCATCGTAGGCGCGCATCCCGGCCGCCACCGCATCACTGGTGTTTTGCAGGTATTCGGTCACCAGCAGGCGGCCGTTAAATCCAGTCAAGAGACCTTGGGATAAAACAAAAGTCAGCGTCTCGCTCAGCCGGTGAAGGATGCCCGGCTGCTGATCCTTCGGAAAGAATTCCAGAATACGGTCGATGGTCTTCACCGCACCACGAGTATGCAGGGTGGACAAGACGAAGTGTCCAGTTTGAGCCGCCTCGATGCAAGTCTCCATCGTTTCGCGATCTCGTATTTCTCCGATCAAGATGATGTTAGGCGTCTTACGCAGCACTTCTTTGAGGCCGCTTTGATACGAGATGGTATGACGTCCCACTTCCTGCTGCGTCACCAGGGAGGGAGCTGGCATACTCTTGCCCGGCTGGTTAGGATCTTCCATCGTCGTATCGTACCGGTATTCGATCGGGTCCTCGATGGTGACGATGTGCTTTTGAAAATTCCGGCGCACCCAGTCCAGGATGGCCGCCAGCGTGGTGGATTTTCCGGACCCCGTCGGGCCCGTGATCAGCCCCAGTCCAAAGCGTCGCTGCATCAGCTCACGCAGGCTGTCGGAAATCAGCGGATCAATGCCCAAGGTCTCCAGTTGGGAAATCTTCGCCCGCAGCCAGCGGCAGGTCACGCCCATGCCATGCTCGCTCAAATGCACCTGCACACGCATGCGTACCGGGGAGCCTAAAGCCCCTTCTTCACAGCTAAAATCGATCACTCGCCGGGACCGCACCTTTTCCCACATCTGCTCCGCTGTGCCATTGCCGCTGCCATCTGACCAGATCTCCACCGACTGCCGCGTATACAGGCCTTCTGCCAACCGTGCCACGGCCGCTGCGTCCTGGATGCCAAAAGCCTCGGCGATTTCCAGCCCGCGATTGGTATGCAGATAAATCAGCCCGCCAGTGCGCACCTGCACATCGGAAATTTCTCGTCCTGGGAAGGCGGCAGCCAGTTGGCCGAGGATGTCATAAGAGGGAGTGGCGGAACTCATAGGAAAACATTAATCCTGTGGGATCTCCTCGATCACCACCAGCCAGTTCATCGGATGGATGGGCGGCAGTTCAGCTGGGCTGCGCAGGGGAGAAAGCTCAGCGGAGATGCTATCCGCATGCACCGCATCATCGCTGCCAGATTTCATATCCAGTGGTTGCCAGGGCGTGGCCGTTCCACCCGTCGCCAAGCTGCCTAATTGGCCATGATGGTCGATGAGCCGGTTGACCCCGGTCGTGCCTACTCGCAGTTCAGAGGCAAAGATAGACAGCGGGGGATAAAACTCCGTACCCGCAGTCAGGCCGGAGCCTGTTGGAACACCTGACCTGGGCACCGCATTCAGGTCATCTCCCACATATACCCGCAAGGGAGCCACAATAGACAGTCCAGCGGTATAACCCGTCAGGTCTTTTCCTTGGCGGATGATCAGGCACATATCTTCGGCTGCAGGCGGATTGCTCAGCGCTCTTACCGTCAGCGGATTTACCGTCGCATCCACGCCAAAGTGCAGGCTGTTATTCTTGGGCACCGTAGCTCCGCCCTGCCCCTGCAGCCAGGCATTCAACAAAGCGGGATAAAAGGTCAAACAGGAACGGCTGTTATTCGTCAGCTCCGTTTGGAAAGGCACCGCAGACCCTCCCGGCTGAAAGACTGTCGGCCAGTTGACATCGCGTTGCAGGGTGACTTGTTTGGTCCCGCCAGCCGGGTTGAGGAAACGCACGCGCAGAGCCGTCGGCGTCTGGTCTTCAAAGCTCACCACACGGATCGTTTCCACCGTCACCGGGCACCGTGCACCGCCTGCGATGTAAGTTTCCCACGCATTCAGGCTGGCACCGACAGGGGCGCGTTGCAGGTAGGGCAGTCCGGTGGGCAGGGGCATGAAGCTCAGACGACCGGAGTTCGCGGATAAGGCCACGGGCAGTGCATCTGTGCCCTGGGCTGCTTGCAGTCGCTCGCGTTCACCCATGGCATCGAAGTCCGCTCCGACAGAGACGCCACCCAGGTCCATCTCCTGTGTCAGCTCGATGCCGCTGCGTCCTGCCAGCCGCTCCGCTCCATAGGCTCCTTCCACCCGCATTTGATCCGCATAAACAGCCCCCTGGATGCTTACCGTACCTGCATTCCATGCCGTGCCATCCTCATGCTGGCCGATGGTGGCAAACGTGGCTGCTTCGATGGGCATCTGGGAGGGCACTTCATACAGTGAGAGAACATAGTGCCGCGCCACACTGCTGCTGCGGTTGCCATAGTTCACGGTAAAGGCCCACCAGTTCCTCTTGGCCACAAAGGGCTCCCCAGGTGCCGCGTATCCGAACCGGATGTTCGGATATGGGATCAGGTTATAAGTGGGATATGCCACCACATCCGCCAGCAGACCCGGCACCTGCGTCGCATACCTTTTTAATGGGGTGACCAGAGGCCGCCTTGCATCGGCAGCTTGCAATGCCGCACTCATGTCCAGCAGCGGAGGCACTTTCCCGGCGTAGGCCGTCTGGGCAAAAACGTTCGCATAAGCCGTCGTCCCAGGCGTCACCTCACCCGGCTGGCCTGTCAGGGAGGTGATCCAGCTCTGCACTTCCATGCCGCTGTGGTCTCCCACATCCCCGCTGCGTTTCCCCAGCAGTCCCAGGGCCTCCGCCAGCTCGGGAGGCAGGCGGTTGGAGGCCGATGAAAGTGTCACAGCCTCTGTAAAAATAGCATCCCAATCATGGTCTTCCCCCTCCGTCAGATTGGCTTTCATGCAGGCGATGGCCTTGTTTGGAAACACCGCCACCAGCGCCCTCAGGAGCGCCTCCTCCCGCTGATGATAGTCCGCTTTCAGTTGCGTTTTCGATGCATGATCACGGTTCATGATCGTCTGCTTGAAGAGCATCGCCAGACTGAAGGTCAGCATGAGCGCGATGCCTGTGATGATCGGCAGCGCAGCATAACCAGAAGTTTGTTTGATTGGATAAAGCCTCATCGGGAACCTCCGCAGTAGCTGATTTCCTCGCCATTTGGCCCCGTCAGGGTAGCCACCAGGATACCCTCATCGGCCCTGAAATTTACTCCCTGAAGGCCCTGGCAGATCAGCCAGGACGTCATCGTCCCATCCTCCTGCCGCGCGTAAAATCTCAGGTTCGTACCTGTTCCCCCCGCTTCTGCCGCGATGATGCGCTCCTCCGTCGTTTGGCCTGCGGTTCGGAAAAATAGCCTCACCGCACGGCCTCCCGTTAATACAGGCGCTGCCGCTGTCTGCGCGCCTTCCAGGTTCGAGTAGATAAAATAGTGGTCCGTCTTTTGGAAAATACGGCCCAGGATATCACCGATCTTCGGTGCCTCCTCCGCCAGGAAAGACTGGCGCTGGGCCATGGTCATAAAGTTTAGATGCTGCTGCAGCATCACCACCAGCGCCCCGCTCAGCATCACCATCAGACCCATGGCCGTAGAGACCTCCATCAGCGTAAAGCCAGGGCGGAGGCGGCTTGGGCGTCTGGGAAAAAGAGTCTTCATTGCACACGCAGGATGGAGCGGGTTTTGGTATATTGCTCATCGCCGATGTTATACACCAGGATGGAGTGCAGCCTCCACATGGCCTGGGAGAGCTCGCTGTCCTCCACCGCCTCCGCCGTGCGAAAGCGTTTCAAGACCCCCTGCACTACTTGTCCGCCTGCCTGTCGTCCCAGAGTCACCGTTTGCTCATTCACCACCAGGCCTTCGCTGGATTGAGCGGGCCATGAGGAGGCATCGCTTGCCACATCGGCAAAAGGGATGCGGTTGGCCAGTGCCGTTTCACGAGTCAGATAGGCATCCGTCAGCGTTTGCATGATCGCCCACTGATTCCCAGAGATCGCCAACATGGAGGCTCGCATCAGCACCAGCGCCAGCATCGTGGTAAGACCCATCGCCACCGAGACCTCAATGATGAGGCTGCCCGGTCTGCGGCGCTGCGTTGGCTGGTGGATCCGCTTCATGGCCCTGTGGAGAGCTCCGTCGTACTAATCTGTCCGCGTGAGGAAATGACACGGTCCACTTCAAACGTGACATACAAAAGCCGCTCGGGAGCACGGCCGAAGAAGGGTGTCTCCGTCACCACCTCCAGCGTGTAGATGCCATCCTGGGCTGCATAGTTTGACAGGTCATCCATGGAGATCTCAATGTTTTGAGGAACATTCGTGGAGGCTTCCGTATGGGTGGGATTGTAGTAAGCACCGTATTCACGCTCAGTCCCTTTGATCTTTGTTCCGTCTGTCCCCAACGACTGGGTACCTGGATACACCTGCACGAAGGTGCGGGAATCTGGATACAAATTGGTGAACCGCACAATGATGGAGGGAATCCGGTCAATGAAGACCTGGTTGGAAGTGATGTTTTCAACACTCGCGGTGGCCACTGGCCAGACCTCCACCTTGGGTTGCGCCAGGATCGTATCCGGCACCCCGTCAGCGGCATAGCGCACAAAGGTATAGACCTGCTCACCACAGCCGGCGGAAAGGCGGGGCGAACTCAATTGATGGTAGAGGCCGTTGGCGCTGGTATTCCCATTTCCTAGGTTGGCTTCGCTGATGAGATACTGCGGTGCGTTCATGCCGGAAAAGGTCAGCGGATCGTAATTGCGCCCATGACAGGTGAAATACACCTCCCGCTCCGCCTTGGCGGAACTGCCTGCCACCAGTCCAGACACTTGAACCGTGAAGCCAAAGGGGCGGTCCGCCCGGGTGCGTCGCACATAGTTGGAGGAGGCGGGATCACCCCGTACATAGCTGTCTTCAGTCGTGATTTGAAACATCACCTCAGGCGCATAGGCTCGGATCAGTTTGGTATCCAGCAGGTACACCTTGGTATCCCAGGCAGTCCCGCGGGCATACAGTTCAAAGGTTGAACCCAGATCACTCACTGGTAGCGGAGCCTGAAACGGGCCGCCCGTGGCTGTGAGGGGGATGTCATAGAGCATCCCGTTCGTCAGGTTCGTTTGGCGCACCCAGGCTTGGGAATCCGCCTGCGCCGTCAGCGCCGCTGCGGTCAGGGTTAAGATCAGGAGCTTTTTCATAGTCGTGACCAGTTTTATGGGGCCGTCCTTTTGATAGGTGCAGGAGTGGGTTCCAGCACGCTGATGGGGCACTGCCGGTAAACAGAGACCAGCAGTTGATTGCTCTTCGCGGTTTCTTTCAGCACCGCCGCAGCCAGTTTGGCATCACCCTCCGCCATTTTCAGGGGCACTTCTTTCCCTGCCAGCCAGGACGCATTGCGCTTCAAAAAATCTGGCCAGTAAGTAAAATCACCCTTCGGTTCCGCAATAATCCTTTCTCTGAGTGCTGCTGGCAGGTGCAGGATGGAGCCAATAGGGATCAGCGTATGCATTTGCCCATCAAACAGAATGATGGATTTTTTATACAGAGTGTTACCCAGCTCCGGCCGCACTTCAGGCAGGGGCCGCATCATGGCAGCCATTTGCTCCGCCATGGGTTTTGTCTTGGCAGCTTCAGCCTGCAGGTTTTCTTCCTTGGCAGTCTCCCGGGCATTTTCCCACCGGGTCGGTGGGGCCAGTTGGCCGTGGAGATTGCACGCGAATATGACGGGGCACAGACATGCCATCCATGGCAGCGCCATGCGCAGGAGGGGGGATTTCATGCTGGGGGTGATTTCGGGTTATTCGCGGGTGATGCTGGCCAGTCCTTGGGGCTGGGAACCCGCATCTTCCAGGAGCCAGGATCCCACAGCGAACTGGAGATTGCCCGTGGGCGGTGGTGGATCCTTTTGATATTCTGCCAGGATGTCGAAAATGCCGTCCGGTTTGGACGCTGAATTGTCACACTGCCAGGTCAGTTTGATCTTCATCGGCACCGTATTGGCGCGGAAAACACAGGCGGAAGGAATGGTCGTCTTTTTGATCGGGCTCTTGTTAAATTCAGTCACATTAGCCCATGAAACCTGGCACGAAGCTTTGTTGGGTGTGGGCTTGTCGTCTGCGACAGTTGCTTTGCAGACGAGGCTGCCGCCACTGCCACCCCCGCTGCCGCCACCTCCAGAGCTACCGCCGCCATCATCGTCGTCGTCGTCATCATCATCGTCATCATCGTCGTCGTCATTGTTATTGCCCCCGCCTGAGCCGGAACTGGTCACCGCCGTCCCTTTTCCCTGACAGCCAGTGAATGAAAATTTGTAGCATCCCGGTAGAGTGACTTCTTTTTTAAACGGACACGATGTGGCAGACTGGGTATTCACTGGCACACCGGGCGCTCTGAGCGAGCAGGCCGCACGGACCATTGCGCAGCCCAGAACAAACAGAAGGATCATGCAAAGGTAGTTTTTCATATTTTTGATAAAATCCGTTCTCGCAATATTTGTATCAAATGTGAGAATATGCAACAGAAATTATAGCCAGATGTGTTATTTTCAAAAAAAGTCCCCTTGGCAGATAAACTTCTTAAACCCATCTCATGACCCCAATCCCTGCTCCCAGGCTGTTTCGATGGCATTTGTAGCTCCATTCAAATTCTCATTTGATCTCTAAGTTATCAAAACTGAAAGTCTCTTTCCTAAGTCGATATGTCTGAAGGTTCACCTCCCACCCACCTCACCATGGATGAAATATCGCCTTCTGCGCAGGGCACCTCAGTTCCCTCATCTTCTCCGTGGTCCCAGCGTCTCCATGCTTTTCTCTTTTCGCCGGTTCACATCGCCTGGCTGGTGATTTTCCGCATCGCTTTCGGCGGCATCATGCTGTGGGAAGTGTGGCGGTACTTTGCCATGGATCGCATCCGGCGGTATTACATCGAGCCGCATTTTCACTTCACCTACTATGGTTTTGAATGGGTAAAGCCGTGGGAAGGGGATGGCATGTACCACCACTTTTATGCCCTGGGTGCTCTCTCCATCTGCATCCTTTTCGGTCTCTATTACCGGTTGGCCACCACCTTGTTTTTTTTGGGTTTTACGTATGTCTTCCTCCTGGATCAGACCCAGCACCTGAACCACTTTTATCTGGTCAGTCTCATCTCCTTTCTGCTGATTTTCGTTCCTGCACACCGTGCCTTTTCTTTGGATGCCTGGCGCATGCCCAAACTGCACACGACGACTGTCCCTGGCTGGTCTCTCTGGCTGCTGCGCGCTCAGATCGGGCTGGTGTACTTTTTTGGCGGCATCGCCAAGATGGGCCCGGATTGGCTGGCGGGTGAGCCCATGCGTTCATGGTTGGCAGCCCGGATGGATTTTCCCGTCATTGGCCCCTATTTCCAGGATGAGCGGGTAGTGGCTGGTTTCGTTTATGGCGGTCTGTTGCTGGACCTTCTGGTCGTTCCCGCACTTCTATGGAAGCGCACCCGCATCTGGGCCTTTCTTGCGGCTGTGGCCTTCCATCTTTTAAATGCCCGCTTGTTCTCCATCGGCATCTTTCCCTGGTTCATGCTTTGTGCCACGCTGATCTTCTTTCCTGCGGACCTGCCACGTCGGATCTGGCAATCAGTCTTGGGTAAAAAAAGCCCGGCCTCATCACCTCTTCTGTCCATGACCACCAGTCCTTGGACCCGTAGCCAACACGTCACCGCTGTCCTCCTGGCGGCCTATTTTCTGGTTCAAATCCTCATGCCCCTGCGACACTGGCTATACCCTGGAAATGTGGATTGGACTGAGGAGGGACATCGCTTCTCCTGGCACATGAAGCTTCGTTCCAAAGATGCCCAGGCCACCTTTCTTGTCACCGACCTCCGCAATGGCCACATCACCGAAGTGTATCCTGGGGAATATCTCACGGAGCGTCAGTGCGGAAAGATGGCCAACCGACCGGACATGATCCTTCAGTTTGCCCACTACCTGGCGGAGCAGCTCAAGCGGCAGGATTATGAAAAGGTGGAAGTGCGCGCCCATATCATGGCCTCACTAAATGGCCGCAAACCTCAGTTACTCGTGGACCCCACCGTGGACCTCTCCAGAGAGCCTCGCAACTTGGCGCCCGCTCGCTGGATCATGCCCCTCACGGAGCCGCTAAAAAGACAGCCCTCTATGGCCATCCTCCCCCACGATACTGAGACCAAGGACTGACCCGCCCGATATCACAATTGCCGAAGGAGTAGGATAAGCTCATCCCGCAAAGTAGTCACCGCCTGCGCATCACTAAAATGATTCAGCATGACTGCAAAACTGAACTCCTCCCCAGAAGCCCCCTTCACAAAACCTGTGTAAGAACGCACACCAGACATCGCTCCGCCCTTCCATCGCAGCGTGCCATCCTCTGTCGCGGATAATGAGGCCCGGTAAGCCTTCCCATGAGGCCCTGCTCCCACCACATGCTGCAGCCTTGCCAGGTCCAGTGGACGGATAAAATCCGCACGCGCCAGCCCGCAGCCATCCTCCATCCGCAGCCCTTCAAAAATCAGGCCACGGTTTGACCAATGCTCCCTCACTACCTCATCCGGTGCCTTCTTGCCCACAATGCCTAACAAACGATACAAACACTCCGTTTCATGGTTGTCAGAGCTCGCATGAATGCTCGTGATGATCTCCAGCAGCGGCGGTGATTCATGAGTGATCAGCACTTCCGCAGCTTCTGGCACGTCGTTTGCCGCAGCCGTCATCACAGCTCCCTCCACCACGATGCCAGCTTCTAGTAAAAGCCTGCGCAGATGATGCGCGGCATAGCGTTCGGGGTCTGGGACCGCCCCTGTCACAGCAAAATCACCTGCCCCCAGCGGCACTGTGCCGCGCAGATGAATCACCCCCGTGCGTTCTCCACCATAAATGACCACGCCATCGCCGGTGTCTGCGGCCCCCGTCGTCACTTCATTCACCCATCGGACACTTGGCACCTCAGGGAGCGCGCCCAAAAAAACCGCTTTAGCACCTTCCTGGCTCCCACTTTGAAAGGAGGCTGTAAAACGGTTGTGCTCCAAATTCAGCCCCGCGACGCCGCTGCCGTACCCATTGCCAATATCGCCCCAGTTCCAAAAGTCATCGTAAAGCGAACCCGCCAACAGTCGGCCATCGCCGATGATGTCCCCTGTGATGCGCTTCAGCCCTTTATCCAGCAGGGTTTGCACCCATGATTTCAGATCCTCCAGCGACAGCATCGGATCTGCACCTCCTTCAATCATCACATCTCCCTGGATGAGACCATCGGTCATACGGGCAGTGCTTTTGATGTGCGTTTGGATGCGGTAGTCCGGTCCCCATTTTTCCAATGCCGTCGCCGTCGTTACCGTTTTTAAAGTGGAGGCCGGGATAAATGCCTTTTCACTCTGCCGCTCAAACACCGTCTTGCCTTCAGCATTCAAAAGACAAAAGCCAATGACCGTCCCGCTCAGCGCAGGATTTTGCTCCGCCTTGTCGAACAAGCGCACAAGTTCTGGATGGCGTACCGGCACTGGCGGTTGAGGGCTCTCCTCACGGCCTAGAATAAAAAGCAGTGCGGTCAGCACGGCTAACAAGAAGCATATCAATGCATTTTTCATGGCTGGCAGGGTCACTTTTTCTCCAGCCACTTCAGCACCACATCCGGAAAGTCCGTGAACAGGCCGTCCACACCCGCATCAGTGAAAAGCAGCCCCATCAGGTCCTCAGGCGACTTCGCAAATTTCGGCAGCTCATCTGTCCGCAGTGTATAGGGATGCACCTTCAGCCCGTTGGCATGAGCCTCCTTGACCAGACTGCTGATCTGGCGGTCTTCGCCAATGATGCTACTGATCGCAGGCCCGATACCGTCCACCGTTTGCTTCAGTTCCGCCAGTCCAGCAGGCGAGCGCAAGTACGCAAAGTCAGTCCCGTCATTGCCGCTGGCTCCTCCGCCCAGCAGCATGATCATCTTGCCTTTCCAGCCCAGTTCTTCGCGTATGCGCTTCACCTCCGCATACTCAAAACACTGCACGTAGCACGCATGCTCCTTGCCCGTGTAACCATATTTCTCCAGCATGGTCAGGACGATTCGGCTGATGTCGTGACCCTCTTTTTGGTGCCATTCGGGCTGCTTGATCTCAGGATAAATTCCCGCTTCACGGCCCGTGCTCTGGTTCAGTCCCTGAATCAATTGCAACTCTTCTTCGAGCGTCGGAATTTGAAAGGTGGAGCGATTGAGCGGGAAGCGTTTCGGAAAAACCTGAAGCCCGGTTTTCGCATGGAAGCGCTCCGTCACTCTCAACTGTTTTAACTCTGCCAGAGTGAAGTCCAGGGCATAAAAGCGCCCGTCATCACGCTGCCTTCCGGGGAAGCGTGCCGCCACATCGCTAATGGTATCCACATGAATGTCATGCAGGATCACTGGCACACTGTCCTTGCTCAGCACCACATCCTGCTCAATGAACGGTGCCCCCATGGCATGGGCCATGGCCTTGGCCTCCAGCGTGTGCTCCGGCAGGTAACCGCTGGCCCCGCGATGCGCGATGATGAGGGGAGAAGGTTCTTGGGACATCAGGGGTATCGTTGCTAAAAAAAGAAGATATCTCATGCGGCTGATGGTCTCATCCTAGCGGGCACCCGCCTTGCTGTCGAGGAGCGCTGAAGCTCCTTGCAGGGATGCCGTCCTTATCGGAAGACTGGCTTCTCCATGACCGCTGAAAATGCTCCGCTTCCCAGATTTCAAGTCCATCGTCGTGATCCCTCCAATGTTAATTGGAACCAGGCAACCTGGATCGAAGATTTCCAGTTCCCCTGGGAAGCCACTCCGCCGCCCAGCACAAAATTCTGTGCACAATGGAGTCATGATTCCTTGCATTTCTGCTTTCGCTGCGTGGATAAAGATCTGGTTCTCGGCGAAGGTGAAACCTTAAAGGAGCGAGTGCTCGGCTCGGATCGCGTGGAAGTCTTTTTTGCTCCCGATCTCACCCTTGACCCCTACTACGCCTTTGAAATAAGCCCGCGTGGTGAAGCCTTGGCTTATCGAGCCAAACACTACCGTCAGTTTGACTGGGAATGGAGCTGTCCAGAACTCAAGGTCGAAGCTCAGGTTGAAGCCCAGACCTATTCAGTCCAGGGCACGCTACCAATGTCCGTTTTACGTGATCTGAACATCCTCAAACCCGGAGCCACCGAGTTCTACGCCGGTGTCTTCCGCGCCGAGTTTTCTCACAAGCCCGATGGCAGCATTCACTCTGGATGGATGCCGTGGGTGAATCCACAGACCGAACGCCCGGACTTCCACGTTCCCTCCGCATTCGGTGTTTTTGAACTGGTCGGTTGAGCGCGCGTCCGCGTCCCTTTATCGCGGGTCCTTACCATAGTCACCATTCACCTCCTCCACCGGCAGTTTGGGTATGGATGCCTGGGGATTGTCCTCGGCAAACCAACGATTGTTTTCAAAGCGAAACGTCTCCGGGGCCGCACCAGGCCCAATATTAATATCTACCTGCACCTGGGCGCGGCGGAATACGATGCGGTTATCCCGGATGACCACATCCCTGCATGGCACGAAGCCTGGCTGGGTCGTTTCTTGGAGGATGCGGAAGATCCATTTCTCAGGATACAGGAGCGTATTCCCGCTGAATTCAGCTCCATCCACACCCACAAAAGCCGCTGCACACTGGCTTCCTTCGATAACATTGTCCCGCACGGTGATCTGCCTTGCCTCATGCTTGGCACCCTGCGGCCGAAAGTAGGCCAGCCCGGTGGACCCTCCAATATTGATGGGCCGCGCACCGCCATTTTTAAAAAGGCATTTTTCCACAGTCACTTCGGAGGTGCCGCCTTTGAGCTGAATGCCCGCACTCGCTGAAAAACCCGGTTTCCCGATGAAGCGACAACCCGTGATCAATGACTTATGACAGCCCACAAAATCGATCCCCTGTCCACCCCAGCCAGAAAGGGTACAATCACGAATCGTCAGCCCTTCAAGACCCGAGCACTTGATGCCATCAAAATTACCCTGCGGACCAATGTCGCTGATGTGCACCTTCTCGATCACGATGCCATCCACCGGTTTCTCCAGGAGGCCTCCATCATCTAGGTTAAGGCCGTTTTGCGACTGTCCACTGATGTGTAGATGCCGCAGTGTCAGGCCACTGCAGCGGGAAAATTGCCAGCCGGTTGAGCCACCTTTGAAATGAGGAGGATCCTTTTCATCCAATGCCTCGATGGTCAGTCGTTCGATACCCACCACATGATGGCCGCCAGGGTATTCTCCACCGGCGATTTTTAGAACCATCCCCGGTTTTAAAATCGGGAGCCCCGTCTTAAGCTCCTTTGCATTGTGTACAACCACTGTTTCTCCCTGGCTGAATGTCACCACCACCAGGCTGAGCAAAGCGATAAGGAGCAGTTTCATAGCGCTGTTTTATGGACGCTTCAATCCTGCGGGCAACTCCTTCAGCCTCTCGATCTCCGTGATCTCATGGAAGAACCAGGGATTACCAGTCGCCTTTTTATAGATCACTGTCTTGCTCGCATACTTCACCCCATCGTGTTCCTTCCAGTCGCTGAACAGGTAATAGTCAGCCCGCCAGCCGATGCGGCGCAGCAGCTTCGTTTCTTTGTCGAAGTAAAGATCCATGGGCGGATCAATCGTGCCACTGACGCTTAGGCCAAAGAGCGGCGGCCCTTCATGGGTCAGGTCAGGTATGATTTCCACCTGCGTCTTGGGATCCATCAATACACCCAGGCTCCAGGCCCAAACGTCGAATTTCGCTGGTTCATCCGCCCGCTCTTTTTTGCCTATCCACCAGTACTTCGGTGGTTCGACGACGGATACGCGGACCGTGGCCTTTTTACCTTCGTCCGGTGTTGGCTTCGCTCCCGAGTGAAAGGTTTCCTTCATGCGAAAGAGGGTGAGAAGCTTGTCTTTGCCTCCCACTTCCGCCATGACTTGATCAATGACCCTTTGTACATCGGCCCCTCTGGATACCGTTTGCCCATGGCTGGGAAAGGTGGCCAAAAGGCAAAGCAGGGTGCAGAGGATACGTAAAGTCATGGCGTCTCAGTCGGGGGGGTTAGTGTCCCACGCACCAGAATACGTCTGGAGCGGTCATCTTCCTGCATGCGAGGACTGACGGGGAATTTCACCAACGGAAAATATAGCTCCGCCCTTGAATCTCCCCCCATCGCCAGCCATCTCTACATGACTATGCGTATCCTTTCCGGCCTCCAACCCAGCGGACGTCTCCACATCGGCAATTATTTTGGCATGATGGAGGCAGCGCTGAAGCTGCAACATGAAGGTGAGGCCTTCTACTTCATTGCTGATTATCACTCCCTCACCAGCATTCACGATGGCAAGGCCCTGCGCAGCAACGTCCGCGATCTCGCCATTGATTTCCTGGCCTGCGGTCTCGACCCCGAAAAATGCGTCTTCTTCCGCCAGAGTGATGTGCCAGAGCACACCGAGCTTTCATGGATCCTCAGCACCGTCACGCCTATGGGCCTGTTGGAGCGCTGCCACAGCTACAAAGACAAGGTGGCCAATGGCATCAGCGCCAGCCACGGCCTCTTTGCTTATCCCGTCCTTATGGCGGCAGATATCCTCATCTACGATGCCGACGTCGTCCCTGTGGGCCGCGACCAGAAACAGCATGTCGAGGTCACTCGCGACATCGCCATCAAGATGAATGAGACCTTCGGCCAGGGCCTGCTAAAGCTGCCAAATCCCCGCATCCGCGAGGAAACCGCTGTCGTCCTCGGAACCGATGGCCGCAAGATGAGCAAGAGCTATGGCAACACCATCCAGCTCTTCGAAGAGCCTGCTAAGCTCAAAAAGGCCATCATGAGCATCCCCACGGACTCCACCCCGGTGGAGTCTCCCAAACCCGTCGAAGGCAGCAGCATCCTTGCCCTCTATCAACTCGTCGCCTCCCCGGCCGATTATGAAGCCATGGTGGCTGATTTCGAGGCAGGCGGTAAAGGCTATGGCGACTTCAAAAAGCGTCTCCTCCAGGGCATCACCGATTACTTCGCCCCCTTCCGCGAGAAGCGCGCCGAGCTCGTCGCCAATCCCGAGTATGTAAACAAAGTCCTCGCCGAAGGCGCTGAAAAAGCCCGCGCCGTCGCCCGCAAAACCCTGGAGCGCGTCCGTCAGGCCGTCGGTCTCGGAGACTGAAATCAGGCCCTCAATTCATGCGCCGCTTTTCCAGACATCTGCCATCACACCCGCCCGCACAGCCGCTCGGCTGGCGTGTGAAGGTCGTTTTGGCAGGGCTGGCAGCGCTGCTCATGGCCTGGCTTTACTCCCAGCCTCAGGCCTTGTTTTTCATTGGCGGAATGACCGGGCTGTTCTACCTCGCATCCATTCGTGAGCGGAGAAGAATCCAGTCCCTCAAGTCTTCCCGGGCAGACACCATCTGTGCTTTCCGCAAAGCATTCGATTGTCGTGTGGTGGATCCCTGGATCATCCGCGCCACCTACCAGGAAGTGCAGAACTGGAGCCGTGGATTTCCGCTCGAAGCCACCGATAACCTCATGGAACAATTAAAGATGGAAGCCGAGGATCTGGATGACTTGGCCGAGGACATCGCAAAACGCAGCGGGTATGATCTTGCGGATATCAGCGGTAATCCCTGGTATCAGCGCGTAACCACCGCCAGGGAACTCGTCCTCTTCATCAATCATCAGCCCAAAATACGCCCGGCCTGAAAGGCCACGATGCCCTGGTTTAAGGGCAGCCCATTCACATGACAAACGGCTACGAACTCCTCGACAGCGGCAACTTTCAAAAGCTGGAACGCTTTGGTGACGTCGTCCTCTCCCGCCCCTGTGCGCAAGCCGTGTGGCGTCAGACGCTGCCTCCTAACACCTGGCAAAAGGCCACCGCCAGCTTCTTCCGTGACGGTGGCAACCAGTGGCGCGGCCGTGACCGCCTGCCCACCACCTGGGACATCGGCGTAGACGGCACCCGCTTCCAGCTCAGCAGCACAGACTTTGGCCACCTCGGCATCTTTCCGGAGCAGCGGGACCAGTGGAAACGCATCCGTGAAGCCTGCGCCGCCTACCCCAAAAAGCACAACCGCGCAGCGCGCGTACTGAACCTCTTCGCTTACTCCGGCGGCAGCACCCTCGCCGCCGGCCTTGGCGGTGCGGAGGTCTGCCATGTGGATGCCTCCAAAGGCATGGTGGACTGGGCACGCAAAAACGCCACCCTCAATGGCCTGGATGAAAAACCCATCCGCTGGATCGTCGATGACGTCACTAAATTCCTTGAGCGTGAGCACCGCCGCGAGCGCACATACGACCTCATCATCCTCGATCCTCCCAGCTACGGTCGCGGTGCCAAAGGGGAGATTTTCAAGATCGAAAACGACCTGCCGCCGCTGCTCTCCCTCATTGGCAAGCTGATGTCCCCCCAGCCGTTAGGCGTGTTGCTTTCCTGCCACACCCCAGAGCTGACCCCCATCTCTCTGCATCATTTGTTAGCCCAGCAGTTTGGCCAGTCGGGCGGCAGCCTGGAGCAGGGTGAAATGCAGCTCCGTGGCGCTTCCGATGTCCTCCCCGTCCCCAGCGGCAGCTACTGCTGGTGGCTGAAATGATCCGTATCCATGCCCGTCATTACTTCCAGTTACCAGGCTCCCCGTTTCCTGCGTAACGGCCACGTGCAGACCGTCCTGCCCACCTTCCTCCCCCGCGCCCGGCCCCCACAGCCAAAGCATCAGCGCCTGGAATTGGACGACGGCGATTTTCTGGACCTGCGCTGGTACCATGCTGGAAACAAGCGCCTCGCCATCCTCTCCCACGGGCTGGAAGGCTCTGCCGAAGCCATCTACATTCGCAGCATGAGCGCCGCACTGCTTCACGCAGGATGGAACGTCCTGGCGTGGAATTTCCGGGGCTGTGGTGGCGTTGCCAACCGCCTGCCGCGCTCCTATCACAGTGGTGAATCCAATGACCTTCGCAGCGTCATTGACCATGCCTCAGACGCCTATCCGCAGATCGCTCTCGTTGGTTTCAGCCTCGGTGGAAACATCACCCTCAAATGCATCGGCGAAGCCCCGCCCCATCCCCACATCGTCGCCGCCGTCGCCGTTTCCGCACCTGTGGATCTCGCCTCCAGCGCCCGTGTTTTGGATGAGCGTACGGACAACCGCATCTACCTCAAACGGTTCCTCAATACCCTCGTCCTCAAGATCGAAGCCAAAGCGCGTCTGTTCCCCAAAAACTTCGATATCAAGGGCATTCGCGCCATCCGCACCATCAAGGAGTTTGATGACCGTTTCACCGCCCCCATGCACGGCTTTCTGGATGCGGATGATTACTGGGAGCGCGCCAGCTCCCTGCCACATCTGGCCAAAATCAAGGTCCCATCCTTGCTGCTGAATGCCCTCAACGATCCCCTGCTGACCACCCCTTCCTTCCCTCAGGAGCTGGCCTTTCACAGCGCCAGCCTGCATCTGGAAACCCCCTCGTATGGAGGCCATGTCGGCTTCCTGGATTATCGCCTGCGCGGCTGGCATGAGCGCCGCGTGGTGGATTTCATCAACGCCGCCTCCGCCGCATGACCAAGCCCGCCGTGATGAAGATCAAGACCACGCTTGTCGCGAAGATGGACATCACCTTGTAGCCACCCGCATTGCCCTGCGTGCCCTTGACCTCAGTTGCTTGCAGAGCCTCTTTCTCCGCCGGTGCAGCCCTGGTGATTTTAAACGGCAGGCTCGTCTCCCCAGGAAAAATGACCTGGGGTTTCCTCTCCTCATTTCCTTCTTCACCATTGATTAGGATTAAGCTCACATTCGCCATCCGCCCAAAGGCGATCTTAAAACTGTCCGCTCCTTCCGGCACTTCGGATTTCCCCGTCGCCAGCAGATGGGTTTCCGTTGTGTCCGGCTTCACCTCCTCATAAGTTGCCCCGTCGAGAGCCACAAATTCACAGGCTGGCAGCGGCACCTTTTCATCATTGAATGTTAGGCCAACATTTGCCCTCAGATACTCCGTCGCCTTTTCATACGTCACCCTCTTTTCCTCATCCGTCTGGTTCAGATACCAGTCCGCAGAAACCGGCGGCAGCGACGTCGGCTGATCACTCAGAAACACCCGAGGGTCCAGATTCATCCTCAGCGTATAACCACCCCCCTGGTTGAAATCCGCCTCGATAGTCATGTTCGGCACCACATGGGCCGTCGCCGTATGAGCGGATAAAACAAAGGCGGTCAGACAGAGAAAGCAACGCATGATCAGGAAGCCTGCTTCAATGATCGCAGATGAGCCTGGATTCCAGAACCATGTTCATCCGCGTTCTTGGATCCCCCTACTTCATCACCGGCTCACCCAGATGCTTCTTGAAGAACACGGCCGCGATCTCCACCGTCTCTGCACACCACGGATCACTCATCCAGAAAGGATGGGGTGCATATTTCAGCGTATGGACGTCGGTTTCGATGCCCAGGGCTTTCAGCTTCTCCATCATCTCCGCCCGGCCGATTTTCAGCGTATCCTTTTCACCTTCAATGAAGATCGTCGGTGGCACACCTGCACGCACATGCGTAATGGGGGAGGCCGCTTTGTACACATCTGGCTTCTCTTCCAAAGTACCGCCGAAAAACAGGATGGCACCTTCACTCTTCTTGCCCACGTTGGAGGTCACCAGATCCTGCGTCGCCGCCAAAACAATGGCCGCCTTCACTTCACTGGACTGGTCTTTAAAAGGCCCCTCGCCTTCAAACTCCGGCAGCCCGCTGGTCATCGCCGTCAGACCGGACAGGTGCCCACCTGCCGAGCCACCCATGCAGCCGATGCGCTCAGGATCAATCTTGAGCTCTTTAGCATGAGCACGCAGGCAGCGCAGTGCCGCCTTGCAGTCATGGATCGCCGCCGGATACTTGGCCTCCGTGGAAAGGCGGTAGCTCACCAGAGCCGTCACAAAGCCACGCTGCGCCAGCCGCTCCATCATCGGCTTGTCTGCCTCCACCTGTCGCTTCTGCCAGCCACCGCCGTGGATGTCCAGGATGCACGGCCAGGTCCCCTCCGCATCCGGCACATAGACGTATAGCTCCACCGTATGCTCCGGATACTTCGCCACCTCCAGCGTCTTCAGGGTATATCCCGCCGGCGTTTGTGGAGTCAGCTTCTGCCACTTTGGACCCGCTGGCACCGGTTTTTTGACCGCTGGCTTAGTTTCAGCCGCAGACAGCGCCGGGATGAGGCTCAGTGCCAGGAGAGAGACAAAAAGGGTTGTCATAAAATTAAAATCAGTCAGCAGAGATAGTGCAACAGGCCGGTTGAAGACTCCAACCGATTATTCTTCCTCCTCCGTATCATCCTCATTGGGATCATTCAGGAAAATCTTGATGCCTCGTTCCTCCAGCGCATAGCGGATGTCTTCAATGTCCTGGTCATCCACACTCATCCACACACTGGCCCGCCCCTCATCTGCACCAGGCCGCTTCCCGGAGGAAGAGTGATAGGCAAAGCCGAACCGCCCGTAAAAGGGCAGCGTGGCCGCTGTGGTGTTCACCCACACCTCCTGCGGCCGCACCTCACACTCCAGCAGCGCGAGGCGCGCGGCCAGCAGCGTCGTGCCAAATCCCTGCCGGTGATATTCCCCATGCACCATGCCATGGACCAGCGTCGCAGTGTCGGAATCACCGATCAATTCCAGCCCGCCACAAGCCACAATTTCACCATCATGCTCGATGACCAAATAGTATGAAGTTCCTAATGCCAGGAACTCGATATACGCCTCCAGGCCCTCCTCACTCAGATAATCCGGCGCATTTGACCGGTAGATTTCCACACAGGCTTCTAGATCTTCCGGCTCGAATTCGCGGATGCGGCAAAGCATCAGCTTCGGCGCAATCGCTTGTAGCAGAAGGGAAAGCGGCTGCTCAGGCTCAGATTCGGAATCAAATTCGCTGTAGGACATGGGGGGCTGTCTGTGTAAGTGGCAGGGGCTCCCGTCAAGGGTGGCAGGAGACGTTCTGGTACAAAAAAGAACCGCCATCCCTCATCGGAATGGCGGTTCTTTGGATAAAAAAGGAGGTAATTAACGGGCGACCACGGCAGCCGTGCGGGCCGCGATAGTGGCCTGATGAGCAGCGCGGAGGCCTTCCAGACCACGATAAGTCTTGCTGACCTTGGCACAAAGGCCGCGGCTAACCAGGCCTTGAAGCTTCTCATAAGAGCGCAGACGGAGCATCTCTTCGCCCCCGCTGACTGCGTTCTTCAGTTTCAAATTGTCGTAAACCAGTTTGAACAACGCGTTGAACTCAAGTGTGTCCCCAGCGGACAATACATTGACGAGCTCATCGGTTACATGGTCAGGGACGCGGCGGGAGAAACGTGTTTTGCGAGTCGGTGTCGTAGCCATAGAGGACATAAGAATAACACGTTTTTCAAAAGTTGCGACGTATTTGTGATAAGAAATGTTATTTCTCCCATCAGCGGTTTTCCCTGATAGAAAGCCGCTTCCAGCACGTTTTTTGGCACTGTTTATGCGGCATCCACTTCTGCCCGTCTCTGCGCGCTAACCTTTAGTGTTGTGCAATTTTAAACAGTTGCTTTTTCGTGCGGATAAAAAGCGCACCTTCCGCCACAGCAGGCGCAGCCGTCATCGCATCTGGCAGCACATTCTCCGCCAGGATCTTGAACGCAGGCCCCGCATCCAGCACCCGCGTATCACCACGGTCATTGCTGAAATACAGGCGGTCCCCTGCCGCGATCGGGCTAGGCAGATGCTGCCCAGACAGCCGCTCCTCCCACACATCCTCACCCGTCAGCGGATTCATGCATGTTACGATCCCGCCACGCGTGATCTGAAACAGCAGCCCATTCACCAGCACCGGGCAGGCCTCGCTGGCATTGCGCTTCTCCCGGTCCCACAGCACATGGCTTTCCGTGATGTCCCCCTTCATCTGCTCGTCAATTTTAACCCCGATGGTATGCGCCCTTTCAGAGCCCGTATTCAGGATCAGCACCTTCTGGTAAATCAGTGGCCGGATCGCCGCATTGAACCCCCCATGGCGGATCGTCCACAGTTCCTTCCCCGTATCCACGGCATAACCAAAAGCTGCGCGTGATCCCACAGAAACCAGCGTCTGCACCCCGCCCAGGTCGAAGACGCTCGGCGTATGATACGCCTTCCGCATGTCACCCTCACGCGTCGGGTGGCCTTCTGCATCCAGGTCGCCATAGTCCGTGGTACGGTTCGTCTTCCACACCGTTTCCCCCGTCTTCTTATTCAGCGCCGTCACATACTGTTGGTCGATGCCGTCAAACGTTAGGATCAGCAGATCCTGATGAATGATCGGGGAGGACCCCGGCCCGCGATAATGCCGGGCATTGATGTCCCGCCGCTCCCAGACCTTCTTGCCCGTCAGCGGATCGATCCTTGCCGTGCCATACGTGCCGAAGTGCACATACAGCGCATCCGCCTCCAGCACTGGCGATGGTGCCGCATAATTGTTCAGCGGATTGCCCAGCCCTTCCGGTTCCGCATTCTCAAAGACCAGCTCATGATGCACCACCTTGCCCGTGTGCCGGTCGATGCCATAAACAAACTGCTTCTTCCCATCCGTCGTCGCCGAGGTAAACCAGATCCTATCCCCCCCGATGACAGGTGAACTATGCCCATCATCTTCCAGGTCCACCTTCCACACAATGTTCTCACCCGTCTCTGAATTCCACTTCAGCGGCAGCTTCTCCGCCTCCGCCACAGGCACCACCCCATCAAAGGTCGGCCCATTTTTATCCGGCCAAAAAACCGGAGTCGTAGCAGGCTGCGCCGCAAGAGCCGCCGCAAAGGCAAGCGTGGAAAGCTGAAAACGAAAAGTGAAAGACATGCGCATCTAGTCACGAGCCATACACCCCGCTTCTTGCAACCCATCCACCCAAAACCACCGCCTCCCCCACCCCACGTTCAGGCAGATGTCACTCAAGCCGCTGCCTAGGGCGGCCGCTCCGCCTGGCGAGCTGCACCCGCAGCGCGTGGCCCAGGCTGCGCAGCCGATGAGAATCATGTCGCAGTCTGAGGCTCGGTCTCGTTTACTGGACACGGACCTTGGAGCCCACCCGGGCGGCCCGTTGGTTCAGGGTCCTGAACATCTTCTTCGCCTTGGTGGGGCCGTCGGCCAATGTTCCCCGATGCTGCAATTCAAAACCGTAGGCGTTCTGGCGCGGCACGGCGATTGCGGTGGCTGTGTAAGTCTGGGTATCGATGATGAACCGGTCATAGCCGGAGGCCACCAGCTTGCTGCCGGGCAGAGAACGACCCCGGCCCCGTTGGTCTTCACGAAGTTTTCGCCCAGCGCCACCGCAGGCTAGGTCAAGATGGCCCCACTCCGTGAGGTCTGGGGCCGAGCAAGAAAACAAGGAGTGACGGCATCCTGCCGTCATCGACCATCCAAGGCCGCCTACTTCACCTCAACGACATCCGTCACATCCAGCTGGATGAACTGGCCGTTGTACGGCTGCGGGGCGGGCGCGATTTCAGGCACCACGAGTTTGGCGAAGTTGGTGATCATGCGGCCGTTCTGGCCGTCGCCGTGGAAGGTGAGCGTGGCGCCGCCTTCGATCTCGACGGTGGCGGTGTAGTCGAGCGTGAAGATGCGGTGGCCCACCTTGTCATCGCGGTTGAAAAAGAAATGGGTGGCCGGGGCGGAGACGGTGAGCTGGTAGATGTTGTAAGTGGCGTTGTTGGGACTGCCGCCGATGTAAAAACGCTCGCCAACCTGCTGGCCGTCTTTGTACATCATCGGCTCCACCACACCGCGCACGCGCAGGGTCACCCGGTAACGCTTGCCGGGTTCACCGCCGAAGGTTTTCACATCGGTGAACTTGTCATTCGTTTTGGGATCCTCGGTCATGCGTGCCGAGGTGCCGTCCGCTCCGGGCTTGGGGTTCTCCGGCATCGGCTCCTTGCAGGGAAACTCAAAGCGGTAGCCGTCGATGCTGGCCGCCACCTTTTTCAAATCATCGGCCGCAGATGCTGAGGCGGCGCTGAACCAGACACTGACGGACAAGCAGGCGAGGAAAGAAAGGCGGTTCATGGAAGGGTTGGTTGGTGGAGTGGTGGATGAATGAGGCTGAGGTAACCTGATGCCGAGCATGAGCAGGTTTGCGCTCGCCGTCGAGTGCGTAGATGAATCTGCTCCAAAGCCCCCTTTGTCCAGGGTGCGGCTCCCATTTTGATCAGGCGGGCGGTCTCCAGACGTAGGTTCAGTGGCTCTTTTGAAAGATGATCACGCGCATCCCTCGGTGAGGCGACTTGATGGAAGTCATGTCAAACTGGGCCTCATTGCGGCCAGCTATCCGAGCGTGCAGCCCGGACAAAGATAAGCCAGGCTGCCGAACTTATCGGTTGGAGGAGCCACCTTGACCTCCGCAAATGGTGTCGGCTTTTTACACTCGGTGCATTCGATGTCCAAGGACGGCAACCGGAGGTGCATCGCAAGGCCCGTAGGCAGTACGTCCTTCACGCCGGACAGTTGGCGCAAACCCTTGACCAAGGGAATGCGCAAGTCCGTAAATCCCGCCCAGAATTCACCGATGAGTGCCAGCTTCGGCTTGCATTCCTTCAGCAACCGCGCCGTGCCGCGATAGCCCAGATGGACGTCTTTGAGTTTCGAGGCATCTCGAAGCTCTTCGATGCTTGGCTGGCTAATGTGTGCGATCAAAACATCGCACTTGGAAAGATGCTGGTGCAGGTCCATAAAGTAAGCGGTATCCGCTGTGTAGCCGATCCGTAAGACCGTTTCGCCTTTATCGTCGAGCAATTCCACCATCATTCCCAGGGCGTGTTGTACGTCAGTCCCGTGGTTGACCTTAAAGGGAGTGATGCGCAGCGGGATCTTTGCGGGGTGCTGGCCTAAATCGAGCGGCTGCGGAAACCCGCTTCCCATGACGATCGGCGGGTGCTGATGCTGCGGCTCATCAAACCCGAATTTTGTCGCCGTACTCGTATCTTCATCCCATAGCAAAACGTAGGGCTTGCTGCCAGATGCATTCGTGGAAGCCAGGCGTTTGTAGAGTTCATAGCGGAGGTCGTCGATGTGCTTGAGGTCGCTGTTATGGTCGGGATGATTGTGGCTCACCACCACAGCGGCGATTTCCCGCCCGTGATAACCGGCATCGTGAAAGTTTCGCAGAAAGTCGAATCCAGGATCAATCACGATTCCATAACCGCGCCACTTCAGGAAATACCCTCCTCCGCGCCAGCGCCGCTCAGAGCCTTCAAGGAGGGTGACGGCACTGCTCCAGCCACGCAGAATGCTCAGCGTGCTGTCTCGCCCGGAATCAGCCTTCTTGATGTACCTGTCGTATTGCGTATCTCCGGCTTCGTTGATCGCCGCGATGATCCCCTCTTCGATTTCAGCCGTATCACCACCTGTCGCAGGTCTTGCCATCATGGCACGGTCATCCGAAGAAAGCGCAGCAGGAGCGATCTTCGATCTCAAGATCTGCAAGCCGTGGCGAGCGCGAGCGTGATCACTACCTTGAGTGTCTGTGCTCGTTAGCGCTTTCTGGTAGGCACTTTCGGCTTCCTCCAGTTTTCCCGCGTCCACATACGTCTGAGCAAGATTAGTCCACGCTTTTGCGGGCATTTGGAAGTTCGGATCGTCAAGAGCTTTTTGGTAGGCCTTGATCGCCTCGTCGTGCTCGCCTTTGACTCCTAGTGCGTTGCCGAGGTTGTTCCAAGTGTCTCCAGGTGTAGCGTAGTTGGGATCGTCAAGAGCTTTGCGGTAGGCCTTGATCGCCTCGTCGTGCTCGACTTTGTCTCCTAGTGCGTTGCCGATGTTGTGCCAAGTGTTCCCAGGTGTAGCATAGTTTGGATCGTCAAGAGCCTTGCGGTAGGCCTTGATCGCCTCGTCGTGTTCGCCTTTGTCTCGTAGTGCGATGCCGAGGTTGTTCCAAGTGTCTCCAGGTGTAGCGTAGTTCGGATCGTCAAGAGCCTTGCGGTAGGCCTTGATCGCCTCGTCGTGTTCGCCTTTGTCTCGTAGTGCGATGCCGAGGTTGTTCCAAGTGTCTCCAGGTGTAGCGTAGTTCGGATCGTCAAGAGCCTTTTGGTAGGCCTTGATCGCCTCATCGTAATCGCCTTTGGCTCCTAGTGCGTTTCCGATGTTGTGCCAAGTGTTTCCAGGTGTAGCATAGTTCGGATCGTCAAGAGCCTTTTGGTAGGCCTTGATCGCCTCGTCGTAATCGCCTTTGGCTCCTAGTGCGTTTCCGATGTTGTGCCAAGTGTTTCCAGGTGTAGCATAGTTCGGATCGTCAAGAGCCTTTTGGTAGGCCTTGATCGCCACGTCATAATCGCCTTTGGCTCCTAGTGCGTTTCCGAGGTTGTGCCAAGTGTTTCCAGGTTGATCGAGTTTAGCATCTTCGAGGGCTTCGCGGTAGGCCTTGATTGCTTCGTCGTACTGGCCACTCCCTTGAGAAGCGGAGCCTCGAACAAACTGAAGCAATCCTTGCCAACGCTCGGGCACGCTGGACTGCGTCTCGGCAACAAACTTGAGAGCCTTGTCGAACTCGCCAGTTTGACTAAGTCGGCTCGCTTCGATCAAACCCTTTGCCCACGCCCAACCTTGAGCATCTGCAAATTCCATTGCCGCCTTGGATGCAGAATCCTGTGCCAACACCTTTCTTCCGCGAAGTGCCTGCTGCTTCCGGGCAGCCCAGAAGAGGCGGCTGAACTCGGCCTCCTGATCATCCTTGGAGCGCTTCGAGGCCTTTTTCCGCAGTGATGGTTGCATCGTGGATCATAGAGGGTCGCCGTTTGCGACACAACATTTTCTAAAATTGATGAGCAAATCTCCCATATTAAAAGGGTGCTTACCAAATCCCGACCTTTCCGCGCACCTACTGCTTAATTTATCCAATTTTCCTAATATGGAAAAAAGCGTAACTATAGCGTTAAAAATGAAGGACTGTGGTTCGCGTTTTAATCGACGGTTAGTTGACTGGGCTCGGAACGACCACGGCCCCCTCCTACAACATCCCTCTCACCTTCGCCCAAACCAGCTCAGCGATCTTCCGCTGCCCCTCCGCCGTCGGATGAATCCGGTCCGCCTGATTCAGCTTCTCATCGCCGCCGACGCCTTCGAGCAGGAAGGGGAGCAATTCCGTCTTCTCGGTCTCCGCCACTTTCGGAAATATCATCTTGAAGGACTCGACGTACTTGGGGCCGAGGTTGTCGGGCATTTGCATGCCGGCGATGAGGATCTTCATGGCGGGGTTCTTGGCGCGAGCTTTGGCGATGATGCCCACCAGATTCTTTTCGGTCTGCTCCGGTGACACTCCGCGCAGGCCGTCGTTGCCGCCCAGGGCGATGACCAGCACGTCCGCACCGCGCTGGCCCAGCGCCCAGTCGATCCGTCTTAAGCCGCCCGCTGTGGTGTCGCCGCTGACGCCGGCATTCACCACTTCATAGGCCAGGCCCTCGGCATCGGCTTTCTTTTGCAGCAGGGCGGGATAGGCCTCGTCACGCTCCAGCCCGTAGCCGGCGGTGATGCTGTCGCCCAGAATGACGATTCTTTTCTTTCCTTCGCCTGCGGCTTGCGCCAGCAGCGTAGCTTTTCCGCCGAATGATGCGGCCATCAGCAGTCCGAACACCAGCCATTTCATCCATGTCATCTGCCAGACTAGAATCTTCCCCTCCGGCTGTCAAACGGGCCATCCTGGAGATCCAGGGGCTGACCAAGGTGCACCGCACCCCGCGCCATGACCTGACGGTGCTGCGCGACATCCACCTGACGCTGGAGGCGGGCGATACGCTGGCGATCACGGGCCCCTCCGGCAGTGGCAAGACCACGTTGTTAGGCCTGTGTGCGGGCCTGGACGATGCCACGTCCGGCTCGATGAAACTGGACGGTCACGCTTTTGAAAACCTGTCCCAGGATGCGCGGGCGGCGCTGCGTAACCAATTGGTGGGTTTCGTTTTCCAAAACTTCCAGCTCATCCCGACCCTGACGGCGGTGGAGAATGTCCTGGTCCCGCTGGAGCTGCGCGGTGAACGAGGCCAGCAAAAGGTGGCCGAGGCGCTTCTGCGCGAGGTGGGCCTGGGCGACCGCCTGGATCATTATCCTGCCCAGCTTTCAGGTGGCGAGCAGCAGCGCGTGGCCCTGGCGCGGGCCTTCATTCATCGCCCGAAAATCCTCTTTGCCGATGAACCCACGGGCAACCTGGATGCGGCCACCAGCCTGCCGATCGTGGACATGCTGTTCCGGCTGAACCGGGAGGCGGGCACGGCCCTGGTGCTGGTGACTCACGATCCCAGCCTGGCCGCCAAGGCCCGGCGTGTGATCAAAATGGCCGGTGGGACGATCATCGCGGAGGAAGAAAATGCCGTCTGATCCCCGCCCGCTGCCCGCCGGTCTGGTGCCCGCCCTGCTGCATCCCTGGACCTGGAAAATGGCCTGGCGTGACAGCCGCACGCAGCGCCTGCGCCTGCTCATCTTTTCCCTCGCCATCGTCTCCGGCATCGCCTCGCTGGTCGCCATTCACTCGCTGAAGGCCAGTGTGGAAAGCGGCATCCGGGCGCAGGCCAAGGAACTGCTCGGCTCCGATCTCCAGGTGTCTTCCTCCCAGCCGCTCTCGCCCGACGAGACCAACGGCCTAACAAAACGTTCGACACGTGTCACCCGCGAGGTGGCTTTCCCCTCGATGATGACCTTTCCCAATGGCGGGACCCGGCTGGTGCACGTGCGCGCTTTGGACGGGGACTATCCGTACTATGGGCAGGTGAAAACGGTGCCCGCGGAGGCCTGGCAGCGCCGGTCCGGCGAAACAGGCATTTTGTTAGACGAGTCCCTTTTGGAGCAGTTCCAGGTGAAGCCGGGCGATGAAATCGAGCTCGGCCGCCTGCGGTTAAAAATCCTCGGCGCCCTGCACAGCAGCGCGCCGCGTGCCAGCCGTTTCAGCGCCCTCGCTCCGGAGGCTTACGTGCGGCTGGCCGATGTGCAGCAGAGCGGGCTCATCGGGGCTAACAGCATGGTCACGCATCTGCTCCATTTGGAGATCCCGCAGGGGCCGCCTTCGGCCGAGCTAAAGGAGAGCGTGCGCCGCGATTTCCCCACAGCCTCCTGGCGGCTGGAGACCCCGGAGGACCGGCAGGAAAGCCTGGGCGATGCGCTGGCTTTGTTTCAGCGCTATCTCGGCATTTTGGCGCTGGCTTCCCTCGCGCTCGGTGCGCTGGGGGTGGCGGGGGCCGTGCAGTCCCACATCAACCGTCGCGTGGCCACCATCGCCATCCTGCGCTGTCTCGGTGCGCCGCGCCAGCTCGCGGCGGCGGTTTACATCGCCCAGAGCGCAGCCCTGGGCCTGCTTGGCGCCATCTTGGGCGCGGGCATTGGCATCGGTTTGCAAACGGGCCTGCTGAGCCTGTTTCGTGACAGCCTGCCCATTGCCGTCACACCCGCGCCGGAGTGGGCCGTCGTCTTCCGCACCACGCTGGCGGGCTTTGCGGTGTGCTGCGGATTTGCGCTCATCCCCATCCTGAAAATTCACCGCATCTCCCCGGCCATCACCCTGCGCAGCGGCGGCCTGCTGCCTGGCAGCGTGCTCCGTACGGTGCCCGTGTACCTGCTGCTCACCGCGCTGCTCCTGCTGCTGGCCCTAACCAACGATGCTGACTGGAAACGGGCGTGCATTCTGGTCGGCGGGCTGGCTGCGGCCTTCGCCCTGGTCCTTGGGGTGGCTCGTGGACTCATGGCCGTCACGCGGCGCATCGTCCGGCCTGGCTGGCCTTACCTTTTGCGGCAGGGCATTTCCAACCTGCATCGTCCTGGCAACCAGACCCTGCTGTTTCTGCTTTCATTGGGGCTCGGTACTTTTCTGCTGCTCACCATCCTGCTGGCCGGGGATCTTTTGCAGCAGCGCCTGCACATCACCCAGACCAAGGAAAATCCGAATCTCTACCTCATCGATGTGCAGCCCGATCAAGTGGAGGGCGTGATGGCGCTGGTGAAAGGCCAGGGCCTGCCGGTTTTGGAAACTGCCCCCATGGTCACCATGCGCATCCAGGCCCTGCGCGGCGTGCCCATCGCCAAGGCGGAAGGCGTGCCCCGCTGGATCGCCAACCGTGAATTCCGCTCCAGCTACCGGGCCCGGCTGAATGCCAGCGAAACCTTGATCGCCGGCGAGTGGCATGAGACCGTGCCGGATCCCCAGGGGCCCATCCCGGTCTCGCTGGAAGAAAAGATCGCCGCGGACATGCATCTCACCGTTGGCGACACCTTGACTCTGGATGTTCAGGGCGTCACCCTGGAGGCCCGTGTCACCAGCCTGCGCCAGGTGGACTGGAGCCGGTTTAACCTGAACTTCTTCATGGTTTTCCGACCCGGCGCTCTGGAGGGCGCACCAGGCTTTCACGTGGTGACCACCCGCACCCCGGATGCGGCGGCGGTGGGGCGGCTGCAGCACGATCTCACCCGCGACTTCGCCAACGTGTCTTCCATCGACCTGGCGCAGATTTTGGAAACCGTGCGCGACATCCTTTCGAAGATCTCCCAGGTCGTCACCCTCCTGGGCGGCCTGACGCTCATCGCCGCGCTGCCCATCGTCACCGGCACGCTGCTCAACGGGCGCGATGTCCGCCTGCGGGAAAGCGTGCTGCTGCGCACGCTGGGGGCCTCGGCCCGGCAGGTGCAGGCCATCCTCATCCTCGAGTTCGCCGCGCTCGGTATCCTCGCCGCCCTGACCGGGACGCTGCTGGCCGCAGCCGCGAGTTCCGCCCTGGCCGTGTACGTTTTCGACACGTCACCCTCGCTGGATGTGACGGTCATCATGGTCACCTTCCTCAGCACCACCGCCCTTTCCATCCTGGGTGGCCTCGCCCTCAGCCGCGGCGTGACGAACCATCCGCCGCTGGAGATTCTGCGGAATGCCTGAGGAGGCAACTCTATCAAATTCCGGCAGCGATCCCAAAGGCAGTCACTTCGTTCTTGTTCGCGCAGAGGCGATTGAGGCGGAAGTCCTGGCAAAGAGGCGGGGCCAGTTCTTTAAGCTGATCCATCAGGGCGTATTCATCGGTACCTTTGAATTTGAGCGTCACGATGAAACGACGCATCTGGCGTTCGCGCAGCCACTCCAGTAGCAGATCAATGCTGCGTTGTGGGGCGGCGATGATGTCGCAGATGAGCCAATCCACGGGTTGCTCAGGCCGGAACTTGAAGGCATCCGCCTGGATGAAATCGAGGCGGGGATTGCGCATGAGGTCATCACGCAAAGGGCTGCGGTCAATGGCAGTGACCCTGGCTCCGCGTTGGATGGCCACATAGCTCCAACTTCCGGGGGAGGCACCCAGGTCCACGCAGGTCTGGCCACGCTCGATTTGCTGGCCAAGCCGCAACTCCGCCTCGATGACCTTGGCAAAAGCGCGGCTGGGGGCGGCCTTGTCCTCGGCATGGGGGATGTTACCGCCAATGAAGGGTGAAAGGATGGCCCGCAGGGCCAGAGTTTGCGGGGCTGAACTGACGGAGATGTATCCTGCATCTGGGCCTGTCAGCACCGCCTGCACCAAGGAAGTTTCCTGAGTGAAAGGGGCCGTTCCATCTTCCAGGGAACGCAGCAATGCACGGCGACGTTTCTTCAACCGCTCATTCAAGGCAGCACGGATGAGCGAGCAGCGGTGTAGCCCTGCGCGGCCTTCGCCATACGCGGTCCAAAGGTGGAGCCGCCAGGGCTGGGCATCTGGCAGCACCCCGGCGATGCGCGTGATGATCTGATCCGCCCAGCCGTTGATGGATGCATCTTTGACTTCGGTGCTCTCCGGCAGAGACTGACGGGCAAAGGCAAGGTAAGGCAGCGCCGGGAGGGTATCCGCAAAGACAAAACCGGTGGCCTCATCTGCCTGGGCCTTGGCACCTGAGCGCTCCAGTTCAGCCGCCAGGAAGGGGGCACAATCAACAGCAGGCAGAAAGGCGTGCATTAAAGGAAGAGGCTGCGCAGGGGTGCCAGCTCAGGGGCCTCATCACACACAGCGGTGAGGTTGCGTACACCGGCAGGGATGTGTTGTTCAAAGGACGCCTTCCCTTGGTTGCGACTGAGGTTGCCGTAGGCTCCCAGGGCCTGCATCAGGCGCTGCGCGGCACATTGATAAACGACAGTACGCAGCTCAGGCAGAGGCAGGTTGCGAAGGTTCGCATAGTATTGCAGCAGCTCACCCCGTTCACTTCGGCTCAGGGTCACATACGGGTCAAAAAGAAGGGAGGCCAGATCGTATTCCGCCAGTCCGGGACGCAGGCCCTGATAATCCACCAGCCAGGCTTGGCCATCTCTCAAGAGCACATTTTGACTTTGAAAATCACGGTGCACGAGGCAGCGGGGGAGGCGGGCGAGCCGCTGGCGGAGTTCCATGAGCACGGTGCGTGCAGGCGCATGGGCTGGGGCATCCGCATCACGGCGGAGCACGCCCCGAACAAAGTGTTCGATGAAGTAATTCTGCTCCCATTCGTAGAGACCTTCATTGAACTCAGGCTCCATGCTGCTGAGATCCGCCGCACTCAGACTTGCAGATTTAATGGAGTGAAGTTTCGCCGCTTCCACCAGGGTGGATTCATAGTAGGCGCGCCGGATTTCCCAGGGATCCTCGCGATGCGCATGCAGGTCGTCCCTTCCCAGATCCTCCAGCCAGACGCAGAGACGCTGTTCATCGAAGGCATAGATGGCCGGAACATTGACGCCGAGGGCTGCAAGGCGGCGGGTTGCAGGGACAAACTTTGGATTATCCCGCCTGGCCATCGTATAGACCATGAGGATCATCGTCGGATGAACATTCCCGGCCCAGGTAAATCGATAGAAATGCCGATCTGAGCCGCCTTTGACGATGGGCTCCACCTCGCAAGCCACATCCCTCAGTGCAGGAAATTGCTGGCGTGTCAGGATAAGGAGGGCCTCGTGTTCAGGTGGCATGGGAAATACAAATTAAAGCCACGACCGCCTCCGCTGCAACCAGTAGGTGGGAGGATACGCACAGCACCAAAAGCCCAGTCTTGAGCACAACCGCGTATTTGGCAATCAAGGGAATCCGTATAGACTTCAGGATATGAAGCCTGTCTTTGAGAAAGTCCCGCGCAGGGACTGGGAGTCCTTTCACTGTGAACTCGTGCATGGACCCGACTACGGTACACGCTGGCATTTTCACCCGGAATTCCAGATCACCCTGGCCATCCGCAGTCGGGGCCACCGGGTCGTGGGGGATAACATCGCGCCCATCAGCGACGGAGACTTGGTGCTGGTGGGGTCCAATCTGCCCCACGTCTGGCATCAGGAGGAGGGTGCGGGCATCGTGGATGCTATCATCATTCGCTTTGAGGAAAACTTTCTCGGCAAGGATATGATGGCCCTGCCGGAGCTGGAGTCTGTCCGCCGTCTGCTGCGCCGGGCCAGCCGGGGGCTGGAAATCAAGGGGGCAGTCCGCAAAGAAGTTTCGCTGCGCCTGCGCCATCTTGCGGAGAGTGATGGGCTGACCCGTGTCGTGGACTTGTTGGCGGTGCTGGACGTCATGTCTCGTGCCAAGGACCTCAAGCCCCTGGCCAGCGCTGCTTATGAGCCAACACTCCATGCCACGGACCAAGGCCGCATGGAGCGCGTCTGCGACTACATCCACCAGCACCTCACGGAGGATATCGACCGGGCGCAGCTCGCCAAGCTGGCCCACCTGAGCGAGGGGGCCTTCAGCCGCTTCTTCCGCTCCCGTACCGGCAAGACGGTGCCTGAATACATCAACGAAGTCCGCATTGGCCGTGCCTGCCGGATGATCGCCGAAGACCAGAACAACATCACGGACATTGCCCTGGACTGCGGATACCGGAACTTGGCCAACTTCAACCGCCGCTTCCGCGAAGTGGTCGGCAGCACGCCCCGTGAATACCGCACCCAAATGCGTACGTTGGGTGGCAAGCCAGGCTGATCTGCCATTCTCCCTTGCCACTTGGAAAACCCGGCCTAAGGCAGGTGCATGAACCGCGTTGGCATTGGCTATGATGTGCACCCCTTTGAAGAAGGCCGCCCCCTGATCCTGGGCGGTATTGAGATCCCCCATACCCGTGGCTTGAAAGGCCATTCGGATGCCGATGTGCTCTGCCATGCCATTGCCGATGCTATCCTCGGCTCGATGGGCCTGCCGGACATCGGTTTCTACTTCCCGCCCACGGATGCCAGCATCGAAGGCATCTGTAGCCTGCGCATCCTGGAAAAGTGCGCCGCCCTGGCCATTGAGAAAGGCTATGCGATCACCAATGTGGACTCCACCCTCATCGCGGAAGCTCCCAAGGTGATGAAGCATGCGGCGGCGATGAAGGAGAAGATAGCGGAGGCACTGGGCATCAAGCCAGACGAGGTCGGCATTAAGGCGACCACCAACGAGCGCATGGGTTTTGTCGGCCGCGAAGAAGGCATCGCGGCGATGGCCGTGGCTTGTGTGGAGAAGTGATGGAGTAAAGTACACCGCAGCTTTAACTCGCGAAGATATTGTTAGGTCATTTGACGCCGAATGTTGAAGCGGAGTTGGGGCGAGCTAAAGCTCTGGAGTACGTTCTTCAGAGGCGTTTGCTGGTGAACTGGCGGCTTTGGACAACGGCGAGTACAGCGGCGGAAAAGTGGCCGTCATTGTCGGCCAGATCGGTCTTGATCTTTTGCATCAGGAGCTTGTCGGTGGGCAGGAGCTGACGGCCGAGGGCGAAGCCGATGAGCTTGCGGGAAAAGTGGTGGGTGAGCTGGTCTTCCTGAGTTTTCAGGTAGTCGCGCAGACCTTCGAAACCGACAAACTTGGCACCGCCTTTGACCTGGCCGGAGGTATCCAGGGGCAGGCCGGCATCGTCCTTTTCACGGAAGCGGCCAATGGCGTCGAAGCCTTCCAGGGCAAAGCCGAGGGGGTCAATGCGGTCATGGCAGCCGGAGCAGGATTTGGAGGCGCGGTGCTGCTCCAGCATCTCGCGGACGGTGGCGGGTTTGGGGCCGTGTTCCTTAAGTTCGGGCACGTCGGCGGGCGGCGGCGGGACGGGGGTGCCAAGCACCGCCTGAAGCAGCCAGTTGCCCCGAAGCACGGGGCTGGTGCGGTGACTGCGGGAGGTCTTGGTGAGCATGCTGCCCTGGCCTAACAAACCTCCGCGATGGTGGTTCTTCACATTGACTTTGCGAAACTCCTCACCCTTCACATCCGGCACTCCGTAGTGCTTGGCCAGGCGTTCATTGAGGAAGGTGTAATCCGCGCCGATGATCTCTTGCACAGGGCGGTCTTCACGGATCAGGCTGGTGAAAAAGAGGGTGGTTTCACGGTCGAGATCGCGGCGCAGTTCGGGGGTGAATTCCGGGAATTTTTTGTCATCCACGGCAGCGTGTTTGTCGAAGCCCTTGAACTCCAGCCACTGGCCGGCGAATTCCTTGGCCATGGCCTCGGCTTTCGGGTCCTTGAGCATGCGCTTCACCTGGGCGGTGAGGACTTCAGGCTTCAAAAGGGTGCCATCGGTGGCTGCTTTGCGCAGTTGCCAGTCGGGTTGGGAGGACCAGAGGAAGTAGCTGAGGCGGGAAGCGAGTTCCCAGGCATTGAGGGTGACTTCCGTGGTGGAGGGTTTTGGAGTATTGGCTTCAGCCGGGGTTTGGGCTGAGGCCTTTTCTGAACCGGCTGAAGCCGGGACTACAGAGCGGGGAGGGATTTCAGCGCTGCCGTGGGTTTTTGCGGGGGTGGAGGTTTTAGGGGCAAGGTTTGCGGTTTGGGCTGCGGCTTTTCCTGAACCGGCTGAAGCCGGGACTACAGAGCGGGGAGGGGTGGCCGCTGTATTTTCGGTGCCGATCTCGGTTTTATACAGAAAGTTAGGCGAGACGAGGATGAGGGTGACGACTTCGCGGGCGGCGGATTCACGATCCAAATCCTTGGTTAGGCCAGCCTGATAAAGTTTCGAAAGCTGAGTGCGCTCAGCATGGGTGGTGGGGCGGCGCCAGGCCTGGCTGGCGAAGCGGTGCAGGTGCTGGCGCATGAGGTCGTCATACTGGATCTGCTGCTCTTTTTTGAGACCGTCGCGGACGAGGAAACTCCAGTCGAGGCGCATCTGTTCCAGGCGTTTCTTTTCGGTTTCCGGGATGATGGGTTTGAGTTGCTCATCGCTGAAATAATAGACACCAGGGCCGGGTTTTTCACTGTAGAGGTTGCGTGCCACCTCTTCCAGACGACGCTCGAGCATGTCTGGGAAGACGGCCTTCATGCGGCTGAAATCTGACATGGTTCTGCGATGGGCATCAGTGTTGCGTTTCCAGACGGTGAGGACCCCCGGGATGATGTCTTTGGGATTTGGCGGTGTGTCCACGGCCAGGGTCCATTGCACGGTGGCCAAGTCCACTTCGGGTGTTTGCATGTCCAGGCGACCGGAGCCAAAGACTTCCTTGGAGTCCTCAGGCAGGGGCAGGGTGATGATGACGGGAGCTTTGGCGGCAAGGATGTTTTCACCGATCCGGTTTTTGCCCAAAGGATCCTTGCCAAAATAAGACAGGGCTTTTTCAGACTCGGCGATGCGCTTCTTCAGCAGGTCTGCGGTGATGTCTTTGGGCGCAGGTTTACCCGATTCGATTTCTTTGATCAGCTTTTTATCCGCGTCCCGGCGCTGGCGCATGAAAGGTGCGTATTCGTGATTTTTTCCGTTTTTGAGCCGGACGGTGAGGCCTGTGAAGTTGACATAGTCACCGCCATTGCCATCGCCAATATCACCGACGACGACATGGAATTCACTTTTGCCCAGGGTCACCACGCGGTTGCCGCCATAGGTGCGGAGACCGTCGGCGTCCTGCTGGCGGCGCTGCACTCCGGTGCCGGGCTTGTCTGGGTTTTCTGGGTTGTTCCAGGAATGACGTTGTTTTTGGATGGCCTGTAGGCTGGCCAGGACTGGGGCGGGAACTTCTTTGGGTTTTGCGGAATCCGGCGGTGGCAGATTGCGCCAAGGCACTTTGGTCAGGTCCAGGAAACGGGACTGGGTCTTGGTGTCATTGAGCATGGTCCACCAGTTGGTCAGGAAGGCGATGGAGAGATTCGCGTCTTTGGCGAGCTGCTCGAGGGAAGCGGCTCCAGTGAGATCCTTGTGCTTCCATTTCCAGCAGGCCAGCATGTAATCAGCTTCCCGCAGTTCCCGGTCATAGGTGGGCAGATGCGGGCCGGACATTTTCTGGTACCACACATAAAGAGCCTGCTGGGCCTGGCCTTTGACTTGGGCATTGCCGCGCATGCCGACGCGTTGTGGATGAAAGGTGACACCGGTGCCGGGCAGGATGGTGGCGTGGTCCGCCAGCTTGCGGGCGGCAGAGAGGTATTTGTCGAGCTGGGCCGGATTAACAAAAAGCGTGTCACCGGTGTTGGCGAAACCTTCGCCGCCGCCGCCATCCGGCTGGAACTCTTTAGCGAGGCCGTAGTTCACCCCCGTGAGATCACGGATGGTGTAGTCATATTCGGCATTGGTCAGGCGGCGGAGGGTGACGGCTCCGGGATCGCCCGCATTGGCGGTGGCCACGGCATCCATGGAGGCGGTGGCCCATGTGAGGAGGTTCTTTTTTTCGTCGGCGGAAAGCTGGGTTTCGTCTTCAGGTGGCATTTCACCTTTGGCGATGACGTCCTTCACCTTTTCCCAGAGGGCGTATTCCTTTTCCACGGAGGGGTCCGTTTCCAGTCGCTCCAGATCCACTCCCCCTTTGGTCTTTTTGCCGTTGTGGCAGTCGTAGCAGGATTCGGCGAGCACCGGCTGTACAGATTTCCATTCGGGGGCCGCCTGGAGCGACGCCGCGAAAGACGTGAGGATGAAAAGACGAACGGAAGGGGGCATCCGGTGAAGCATGGGCAAGGCCAGAGTTTGGGGGGCAAAAAGGATACGCCGCCAGAAGGCGGGTTTATGATTTATGCCTTAGGATTTACGATTTGAAAGGATCGAAGCTGGGTTGTTGTTGGCGGATGTTGGGCGAAATTGGGGAATGGGGATGATTTTCAAATTTTCCCCATCTGGGGATGACGGGAGCTAATGCATTGTAAATGAACGTATTGTGATGGGAAAATGATTCCCCATGAAATCCCCATTGTTCCCCAAACATCCCCATGGGGAAATGCATATCCCCATGGGCTGGAAACGATGGAAAGTGAAGCGCATGGCCAGGCCGGTAACGTCTGCGAGACGCCATGCCAGTGCAAGGAGGTGCGACCCCGAGTTGGGGTAAGTGGGGAATAAAGTTTGAGGCGCAGGACTGCGTCTTTACCTGCGGCCTTACTTCTTTGCGGGGGCAGCGGGGCCGGTGCCTTGTGGGTTTTTGGTGCCGGGGCGGTCGATCTTTTGGGCTCCGGCAGGTATGCTGGCCTGATCAAAGACGAGGGTAGGGGTTGGGCTGAGGGTTTTGATGCGCAGGTCCTTGATCTGGACGGTGTTGGCATTACCCCGATGAAGCTGGATGGCGAGGAGGCCTTCCAGGCTGCGGGCTTTTTCGTTGTGGTCGGTAAATTCGGAAGTGGTCTGTCCGTTGATCTGGTGGATGAGGTGGTTGCCACGGGCGATGATGGTGTACTCGTTCCACTTGGAGACATCCGCTTTGATGGGATCGTGCTCGGCGACGAGCCAGCGGACACCGTCGGGACTCATGACGACATTTTTGCCGTTGAGGCCGAAGATGCCGCGACCTTTTTCCTCATAGGTCATGCCGGTGTGTTCAATGGCGGGATGAATGTCGATTTGATACCCGGTGATGCCCCAGGGACCGGCCTCGGGGAGCGGACGGCTGCGATACTGGATGCCCGAGTTGTTATCGCCGATGACGCGGACGGTGGCGCGCAGTTCGAAGTCTTTCACCTGACCGCCACGCCAGATGAGAAAGGTATTGTTCACCGGACTGTCCGGTCCCGTGCAGATGCCGGTGATGAGGCCGTCTTCCGCCTTCCAAAGTTTGGGGTCGCCGTCCCAGCCGCTGAGGTCCTGGCCATTGAAGAGCGGGGTGAAGCCGTCCGCGTCTTTGTCCTGGGCGAAGCCGGTGTGAAGGATGGTGAGGGAGGCGAGGAAGAGAAGGAGACGTTTCATGGTGGGTGCGGGAGATGTGAAACGGGGAGAACAGACCGATCTCTTGCAGCGTTGCTTCATGGATTCCATGAAGGAAAGCCTGTTTTAAGTCCTGACATAACTTCAAGTTATGAACACAGAGCTCTTAAACAGCCCCCGGTTCTTCAATCAACCTTCTAGGCAAGTCTCGTGCTCCATGAATGATCCGCTCAATGCTCAAGACATCTGTCACCCTATAAAAAATAAGGTGGCGGTCAAAGGACCCATGGACCTGGCTGCTGCGGATGCCTTGCAACTCGCTGGATTTAAAATGTCTTATTAAACCCAAGTCTGGTTGCTCTGCTAAACGGTGAATTGTCCTGTCCACACTCTTTAAATACCGCTCTGCGACTTCGAGGTCAGCATGTTTGGCATACCACTCGTATTGAAGTGACATGTCCTGTTCCGCTCGCTGAGCAATGACAACAGGCAGGCTCATGACAACACCTGTGCAGACTGACGGATGGAATCAAGTACTGCGGGGCCGTAAGGCCGATGTGGGGAGCGGACGCCTTCAAGCAAGGCGGACTCCAACGCTGGAGACTCGTCGAATTCCTGACGCTCTAGCACACGCAGAGCCGTTCTGACGACATCGCCTTCATCCGCATAGCGTCCGGCCTGAACCAAGTGTTGGACAAACTGGTCTAGTCCTGGGGGAAGGGTGATTTCCATACTCCAATATGCCCTTATCTGGTCAAAATGAAAAACAGAAAAAGAAAGTGGGCTCAGGCGCTCTGAATCCTGGCAATTTTTTTTGGGCTGGGCATGATCGAGGGTTTAGTCTTTCGTTTCTTCTTTTTCCATATGAGCACCCCTTCGCAATCGCATCACTCGGAGAGTGATGAATACTGTACCCGTAAGACTCCTGAAGAACTGCGCTCCTGGCGCTGGTATGGCCGCGATGAACTCCGTTCCTTTGGGCATCGCTCACGGGCAAAGCAATCGGGCTGGGGAGCGGAGGATTATGTGGGCAAGCCGGTGATCGGCATCCTCAATACTTGGTCGGAACAGAACTCCTGCCACATGCACCTGAAGCTGACGGCGGATGCGGTGCGGCGGGGCATTTTACAGGCAGGCGGGCATCCGATGGAAATCCCCGTGCTGTCCGCAGGGGAGATGCTGACGAAACCGACGGCGATGTTTCACCGCAACCTGCTGGCGATGGAGGCGGAGGAGGTGCTGCGTGGCAATCCGCTGGATGGTGCGGTGCTGCTGGGCGGCTGTGACAAGTCCACTCCGGGCTTGCTGATGGGTGCTTTTAGCATGGACATCCCGGTGATCTACATGCCGTGCGGGCCGATGATCAAAGGCAACTGGCGGGGCGAGACGCTGGGGTCCGGTAGCGATGTGTGGAAATATTGGGATGAGAAACGCGCGGGAAATCTGAGCTGGGAACAGTGGTGCGAGATCGAGGACGGCATCGCCCGCAGCCCGGGTCACTGCATGACGATGGGCACGGCCTCCACGATGACGGCGCTGGCGGAAACACTGGGGCTGGTGATTCCAGGAGCCTCGTCAGTTCCGGCAGTGGATGCGGCGCATGTGCGGCTGGCGGCAGTGGCGGGGCGGCAGATCGTGGAGAATGCGTGGAATGACCTGCGGCCTTCGAAGATTGTCACGGAGCGCTCATTTGAAAATGCGATCGCGGTGGACATGGCGCTGGGAGGCAGCACGAATGCGATCGTCCACCTGGTGGCGATGGCGGGCCGTCTGGGCATCAAGCTGCCTTTGGAAAAGTTTGACGAGATCAGCCGACGCATCCCGCTGCTGGCGAACATGCGTCCTGCGGGCAAGTACCTGATGGACGAGTTCTTTGTGGCAGGCGGTCTGCGGGCGCTGCTGAATGGCATGCGCGAGCTGCTGCATACGGAAGAGCTGACCATCACTGGCAAGACGCTGGGTGAGAATGTGGAGGGCTGCGAGATCTACCAGCCAGACGTGATCCGCACCCCGGCGGACCCGATCCAGCCGGATGGCGGCACTGCGATCCTGCGTGGCAATCTTTGCCCGGACGGTGCGGTGATCAAACATGCGGCGGCGACACCGGAACTGTGCCAGCACACGGGTCCTGCGCTGGTCTTTGACAGCTATCCGGACATGAAGGCCCAGATTGACAATATGGACCTGGATGTGACCAAAGACACCGTTTTGATCCTGCGCAATGCGGGGCCAGTGGGTGCACCGGGGATGCCGGAATGGGGGCAGCTACCGATCCCGAAGAAGCTGATCATGCAGGGCATCCGCGACATGGTGCGCCTGTCCGACTGCCGCATGAGCGGGACGAGCTATGGGGCCTGCGCCCTGCACATCGCCCCAGAGAGCGCAGTGGGCGGTCCACTGGCGCTGGTGAAAAATGGCGATCTCATCGAGCTGGATGTGCCTAACCGGAAGTTGCACCTGCACGTGAGTGATGAGGAGCTGGCGAAGCGTAAGGCCGAGTGGAAACCGGCGGCTCCGCGTTATCATCGCGGGTATGCGAAGCTGTTTGTGGATCATGTCACCCAAGCGAATGAAGGCGCGGATTTTGACTTCCTGCAGCATCATCCGGAAGGTGTGCCGGAGCCGGAGATTTATTGAGATCAGAATGATGGAAGTGACAAACCCAGGGGTGACAGACCTGGGCAGAGGGTTATCGTGAAAGCATGCCGAAAGTCCCCCCCGCTATCCTTTTGCTCGTCCTTGTCGTGATAGGGGCAGTAGTGGGACTATTTGTTTCAAATCAACCGGCCCAGTCCACTATCGAGGCAGGTAAGGTAGATATTCAGCCAGTCGTGAATGGGCTGCCCCTGACGGAACAGGAAGACCTGCCCGCACAGATTACTTTGCTGGAAGGCCAGGTGGAGTACCTCCAGGGGCAGGTGAATGCGCTGCAGGAGGAGAATGCACTACTGATCCAGAAGCTGGGCACGCTGGGCATGAAGGGTATCCCGAAGATGGACCCAGCCACGGCCACGGATACAGAAGATGATCCGCCTGACTTCGTGGGCATGGGGATCGAGCTGATGAAATTTCGCCAGATCCAAGCCCTGCCAACACCGACGGTGGGGGCGACCCTGGCGGAGGTGGAGGCAGCCATCCTGACCTGGATGCGCAAGCAGCAGCCGGAGGATGAGGGGCCACGCTTTGCCCTGGCACTGACGGCACTGGGGTGGATCGATAAACCGGTGGACCCGCTTCCCGTGCGGGCTGCACTGTGGGCACGGCAGCTCGGTGGATGGTATAACCAAGAGAGTGGTACGCTGCTGATCATGGAGGATAATCCTGAACCCGGAAAACCTGCGCCGGACCGGCCCCTGGCGATCACTTTTGGGCAACTCTTGCGGGAATACGGCAGCACACTTTTTCCTGAAGAACGTACCAGTCCGCTGACCACGGATGAAAGACTGGCGCGGGAATCCCTGCTGGCGGGGGATGCGGGACTGACACGATTTTTATACAGCCTGCAAAATCCTGACGCCGCCCCGAAGAGTGACCTGCCTGCGGAGGACCCAGACCATCCGCTGAACGAGGTGCAGGCACCCGCGTTCCTGCGTGAGCTGGCGATGTTTCCCTTCCGCCCAGGTTTTGAATTTGCGCAGACGCTGCACAGCGCGGGGAACTTTGCCCAGCTGAATGCGGCCTATTCGCGTCCACCTCGGGACTGTGCAGAGATCATCGAGGCGGAGCGTTATCTAGACAATACGGCACTGCCACCCAGCCGCCCGGAGTTTCCGAATGTGAAGGTGGGTGAGAGTGAACCCTACTGGGACGACAGCCTGGGCCGGTTTGCCATCTTCAATGCGCTGCGCACTTACAACAGTGATGAGGAAGCGGGGCAGGCGGCGCGCGGGTGGCAGTCGGATCGTTTGTTAGCCTATGCGGCACCTGATCAGCCACGTGATCATGCGGCCTGGCAGACACAATGGCTGACGCCTGAGCACGCGACGGCGTTTTTCAAAGCCATGCGCAACTGCCTGCTCCAGCGCTATGATGTGGAGGCGAAAACGGATAGTGCTGATGTGGTAAGCCTAGAAGCAGGCGGGCGGTACATCCTGCTGCTGCGCAACCGCAACGGGCAGGGGGTGCTGCTGGTGGATGCAGCCACGGCCGAGTTCGCTCAGGGCTTGCGCTCGACGCTGGACTCTGTATCCAAAGGCGCTCAATGATCGCTAAACAAGTGCTCTATACTGGCCGTGTACAAGGGGTCGGCTTCCGATATTCCACCAAACAGATTGCCTCGGGTTACGAGGTAACGGGTTCGGTGAAGAATCTGCCGGATGGGCGTGTGCAGTTACAAGCGATGTCTTACGATGTGGAGGAACTGGATGCTTTTCTGGCGGCGATTGACGAGAGCAATCTGGGATCTCTGATCAAAGAGCGGGAGGTCTCAGTGATCCCGGTTCTGGTGGGACAGCGGAGCTTTGTGATCGAGAAGTGAAGGGGACTTTTCTATTCTTGCGAAGTTTCCTCGATATCCAATGACGAAGGCCGGACCGCAGGCGGTGCCTCAATGAATTTCAGGGGTAGAAGCACCTCAAAACGGCTGCCTTCGCCCAAGGTGGATACAACTCGGAGCTCTCCGCGCAGAAGCTCAACCAGACGGCAAGAAATGGCCAGCCCCAGACCGACTCCACGGGCTTGTGAGGTGCTTTTGGCACGGTAGAACTCTGAAAAGATCTCCTTTTGATCTTCTTTGGAAATGCCTGAACCGGTGTCTGAGACAGACAGGCTCCAGCGGTCCTCCTCGATAGGATGAAAGGAGAGCCTGATTTCACCTTTGGCGGTGTATTTGATGGCATTGGAAAGGAGATTGATCACCACCTGCTCGATCTTCCTTTCATCCCCATGGACGGTCTCTAGTTCAGGGGCGCACTCAGCATGAAAAGTGAGACCTTTGGCCTCGGCCATGGGTCGATAAACAGCCTGCACATGCCTGAGCAATCCGGCGGGCCTGAAAGCCGCTGGCCGCACCACCTGCTGGCCATTGACCAGGGCGGAAAGATCCAGAAGATCATCCAGCAATTCCCTCATGTGGCTGACGCTGCGGGAGAGCGTCACCTGCATTTCTTGAACGGGCTCAGAAGGCTCATCGTCGATTAATTCGGCAGCCAGGCTGAGGCCGTTCAGCAGGTTGCGCAGCTCATGCGACATATTGTGAAGCAGGCGGGCTCTGGAGGCGCTGGCGTGAACCAGATTCCGCTGCTGTTCATGGATGAACTGCTGGGTAGAGCTCCAGCCCAGTTCATCGAGCAACTCATGAATACGCTCTGTCATCAGCAGCCGTACCTCGGGCGAGAGCGGGCCATGCTGCTCTTCAATGTGGAAGATATGACGGATCATCACCGTGCGGAAGAGGGTGAGCTCCCGGACAACTTCTTCCAGCTTATAACCTTGCTCCCAGCGGTAGCTGCCATGCTTGCGGGCATCTTCAGTAATGACCTCTGTATTGTCTCCGCTTTCACAGCGGAGAAGCTCTGCCACGGAATCCAGAAGCTGGGGAAGATGGTCTTCCAGGCCGGATCTGGAAATGTATTCAGATGCCTGGATGCTATGGTCTTCATGCACGGCCTGGATCCAGTCGTTCATGATGGCCTTCTTCGAATGCGATAAGGTCTGCGAGAGCTTTAGAAGGAGGGCACGGTCAGCTTGAGTCACGATAGCATAGTCGCACGCCCTCGCCCAACTACTAGCAAGATCGTCTTATCGTGCCGAATGCATCCTCAAGGCTTCATTGGGTAAGGGGCGCTGAATTGATGCTCAGCCCGTTCTTTCACATGAAGAGTACTTTCGGTGAGTTCATGGAGCGTCGTATCGTAGGTAATCACCTGGACGCGGTCTTCAGCGGGCAGGAAGCGATAAAGTCGCATGGGGCCGGAGGAGGTATAATCTGAAAGAAAGGCGTGAACCGTATTGCCGTGGTCGCCCACAGTATCCAGCTTGAGGGCGGTGCAGCGGCTCTGATCACCGCAGAAGATGAAGCCCAGGTTCGCATGCTTGCGATAAAGTTTTTCCCACATCTGCTGAGCTGTGTTGCCACGGCTGCCATGGTTTTTCGTCCAGTTCATACGGCCCTTGGGATCTTTAACGAAGCCTTCTTCGGTCTTGGGATGCTCCAGCACGCCCAGGTCCATGTGCGTGGTGATGATGGCACGGCGGGTGGCATACTGAGTCAGCAACGCATCCGCCCAGGCCAGTACATCATCCGGCGCATTGCACTCGAGGCTGATGTGGATGAAGTCCATGCCGCCGGCGCTGAAAAGCTGATGGCTGTTGGCATTGTTGCCGGAGAATTCAGGTGTGGGCCGGGCTGGCTCAAAGGGACCGCCATACCAAGCGAAGTCACGGAAGCGTTCGGCACCGAAGTATTTCTGAAAGAGGGATGAATCACCACTGCCTTTCATGTCATGATTACCCACCGTGACGCTGTAGGGGATGACCCCGTGCAACCGGTCCATGCAGCGGCGGGCGACCTCCCATTCCTGGGGATTGCTGCGGTCCACAATGTCCCCGACATGGGAGACGAAGACGATGTTCTGCTTTTGGATGTTGGCGGTGATCCAGTTCACGTGATTTTCGAACACCGCATTGGTGACGACAGGGTCTGTACTATCGGGTGTCTTTTTGGTCCCTTTGCCGATATACCACTGGGTGTCTGGGATGACGGCAATGGTGAAGCTGTCTTTGGGGGCGGCATCGAGATCGGCAGCAGAGGCCGATGGCACGAAGGTCATCAGTGTGGCAAAAACTGGCAGAAGCAGATAGCGTGCGAGGGAAGAAAGGACGGGAAACATACGTGGTGAAGACTGTACGTGAGCGGAGAGATGATCTTTTTAAGCTTCCGTTTTCCCCCAACTCTGTAACTCTAAGTCCATGAACACCCGTATCGAAAAAGACAGCCTGGGTGAGATGCCCGTGCCTGCGGAGGCCCTCTATGGAGCCTCCACCCAGCGTGCCGTCTTAAACTTTCCTGTCAGTGGGCAGCCGGTGCCTTATCCCATCATCCATGCGTATGGACTAATCAAATGGGCGGCGGCACGGGTGCACCAGGACCTGGGTCTGCTGGCAGAAGACAAGGCTGCACTCATCGAAGAAGCAGCCCTCGAGGTGGCCGCAGGAAAGCTAGATGACCACTTCGTTGTGGACATCTATCAGACGGGCTCAGGCACGAGCACCAATATGAATGTGAATGAGGTCATCGCCAACCGTGCCTGTCAGATCGCGGGCAGAGCTATCGGTTCCAAGGACCCTGTGCACCCGAATGACCACGTGAACATGGGGCAGTCCTCCAATGACACCTTTCCCACCGCCATTCATCTGGCCGTGGCGCAGGAGCTGCAAAATGGTCTGCTGCCTGTTTTGAAAAACCTCCAGTTAGGCCTGGCGCAGAAGGCTGAGGAATTTTGGGAGGTGCTCAAAATCGGACGCACTCATCTGATGGATGCCACTCCCGTACGGCTGGGCCAGGAATTTAAAGGTTATGCCCGGCAGATGGAGCATGGGGTGGACCGGGTACACAAGGCGCTGAAGACCCTTGCGGAGCTGCCGCTAGGCGGGACCGCTGTCGGCACCGGGTTGAATTGTCATCCGGAGTTTGCCATCCGGGCCATCGCCTTGCTCACGGATAAAACGGGGCTGCCTTTCCGCGAGGCGGGGGACCACTTCGAGGCCCAGGCTGCCAAGGATGCCCTGGTGGAGGTGAGCGGCCAGCTCAAGGTCATCGCGACGAGCCTCTTCAAAATCGCCAATGACATCCGCTGGTTAGGCTCAGGGCCGCAGTGCGCGATTGGGGAGATCAGCCTGCCTGCCACGCAGCCGGGCAGCAGCATCATGCCGGGGAAGGTGAACCCGGTCATGTGCGAAAGCCTGATGCAGGTCTGCGCTCGCGTCTTTGGCAATGATGCAACCGTGACGTGGTGCGCGGCGAGCGGCAACTTTGAACTCAATGTCATGATGCCAGCGCTGGCTGCGGCCTTGCTGGAAAGCATCACGCTGATGGCGAATGCGGGGCGTCTTTTCCAGGAGCGTTGCATCCAGGGCATTGAGGCGCGGACGCAGCGATGCAACGAGATGATCGAGCAAAGCCTGGCGCTGGTGACAGGGCTGAATTCAAAAATTGGTTATGACAAGGCCAGCGTGATCGCCAAAGAAAGCGCACGGACAGGCACCCCCGTGAGGCAGCTTTGCCTGCAGCGGCTGGCAGAACTGGGCATCACGGAAGAGGAGCTGAATGAGGCGCTGGATCCGGCACGGATGTGCGCACCGGATGCGGCCATGGTGGGCGCGGGCGGAGGGTAGGAGATGCCAAATCCCCGCCCCTCAGCGCCTGATGAGGTGGCTAAGACTTCTTCTTTTTGGGCGCTGCCGCAGCGGCAGGCTTCTTCTTGCCGAAGCCGAGACGGTGGTACCATTTTTTCGCGGCCTCGGGTGCCTCGGCAGCGGGTTTTTCTTCCTTTCGGGACCCTGCTTTTCCACGCTTCGGCCGCTCATCGCGGGACTTTTCCTGACGAGGTTCGGCCTTGCGTGAACCCCGTGGTTTCTCCTCCCGCTGGGGGGCGGCATCCTGAGATCTGTCACCGCGTTTGGGCGCCGTTTTTGTGGAGGGTATGCTACGGCGGGGTGTTTCTTGGCGATGCTCCGGCATCGGCGGTACATCCTGCTCCGCACCACGTCGGCCAGCGCCTCTGGAGGAGGGGCGTTCACGACGCGGCTCGTCCATGCGGGCTCTTTCCTGGCGGGGCCGCTCACGGCGGAAATCGTCGTCACGGTCCCGCGATGGGCGCACGGATTCCCCCTTCTCGACGGCCAGTTGAAAGTCCACCTGCTTTTTAAAGCGGTCCAGTTTATAAATCTGCACCGTCACCCGGTCGCCCAGCTTGATCACCCGGCGGGTGTGGCGGCCGATGAGGTGGTTGCGCGTCGGCTCCAGGATGAAAAAATCATCCTTGATGGAGGACAGCGGCACCACGCCACTGAGGCCAAGATCCGGCACATCCACGAAGAAACCGAAGTTGCGCGTGTCCGTGACCAGCGCCGCATAACGGACGGGATCACCGGATTCCAATTGCGCTTCCAGGTAGGCATAGAGCTTGACCTCCTTGCTGTCGCGTTCGGCATCGGCGGAGTTTTTTTCCGTCTCCGTGATGTGCTCGGCGATCTGTTTCAGCACCGGGATGGGAGCTTCCACTTTATCAAACAGCACGCGATGCACGACCAGGTCCGCATACCGCCGGATGGGGGAGGTGAAATGGGTGTACTTCGTTTTCGCCAGGCCATAATGGCCGAGTGGCTCCACCGCATAGCGTGCCCGCATCAGCGATCGCAGAAAGCCAATTTTGAGCGCCTGGCCGATGGGCAGCGTGCCCAGCTTGGCCAGCAGCTTTTGCACTTCAGGCCGGTGGGAAAGGTCACCGCAGGGGATGCGGTGGCTGAGCACATCTTCACGATAGTCCTGCAGCTTCTTGTCCTTCGGCGCCTCATGGATGCGGTACACCGCCGGGCGGTTGCGCTTCATCAGGTCTGCGGCCACGGCTTCATTGGCCAGCAGCATGTATTCTTCGATGAGCTGGTGGGACTCGTCATTTTCGATGCGCTCGATGCGCAGCACCTTTCCCTGCGGATCCAGGCGGATTTTGTTCTCCGGGAAATCCAGGTCCAGGGAGCCGTTGTCAAAGCGGGCCTTGCGGATCCTCTGCGCCATGTCATGCGCATCATGCAGCATGGATTCGATCTCTCCCACCGGCCGGCGTTGGATGACCTCAAACGCCTGTTTGTAAGTGAAACGTTTCTTGGAACGGATGACGGCGGAGTAAAACTTGGTCGAGATGACCTCGCCTGTTTTGGACAGCAGAAATTCCGAACATTTGGTTAACCGGTCCACATCGGGCTTCAGCGAGCACAGCTCATTGCTCAGCGCCTCCGGCAGCATCGGGATGACCCGGTCCACCAGGTAGGTGGAGTTGCCGCGCTTCTTCGCCTCCACATCCAGCGGGCTGCCAGGACGGACATAATGGGACACATCCGCGATGTGCACCCACACCTTCCATTTGTCACCCGGCGCCGGGACGATGCAGATGGCATCATCAAAGTCACGCGCATCATCCGGGTCAATGGTGATGACATTGTGGCTGCGGCAGTCCACACGTCCGGTGCATTCCTCTTCGGAGGGCTGGTTGTCCGGGCGGGATTTGGCGATGGTCGTCGCCTCCGCCAGCACTTCTTTGGGGAAATGCAGGGGCAGGGCGTAATGACGCAGCACGGACAGCATGTCCACCCCTTCGGCATTCGGCTCGCCCAGCACCTCGATGACCTCGCCTTCCGGCGGAGTCTGACGGTTTTCCCAGGCGGTGATTTCCACCACCACCTTGTCCCCTGGATTGGCCGGGCGACCCACATCGCGTGGCTCCGGCACATAGATGTTATGCGGGATGCGCGGATCATCCGGGATCACGTAGAGGAATTTTTTGCTGACCTGCAAGGTGCCCACGAACTGGGTGCGCTTGCGCTCCAGGACCCGCACCACGGAGCCCGCATTCGTCTCCGGCACGCCTTTGCGCAGGCCGATGGGTTTCACGTCCCGCCGCACCAGCACCCGGTCCCCATGCAGGGCGGTGGAGGTATTGCTTTCAGAGATGCTCAGCTCGCCGATGCCAGCTTCATCCGGTTGTACAAAACCGCGTCCGCCACGGGTGATCTGGATGACGCCAGGGATCAAATCTGCCTCGCTGGAGCCGATGTAACGGTTGCCCTTGGTGCGTACGATGAGGCCTTTTTTCACCAGGTCGGCCAGGACCTCCTGCAGTTCTTGCTGTTGAGCGGGCTTGAGCCGGAGATGGCTGATCAGCTCGGGAACATTCGAAGGCGTATAATCGGCCTGTCCGAGCAGTTTAAGAATTTTCGATTCCATAAAAGGATGCTACACAGATTCCGCATGAAGAGTCATCCCTGTTTGTGGATGACACGCGTCCAGAGCGGAAAACTCTGCGTTATTTAATTGAGGTGTTACTTTGTATAATCGCATGAATCCCCGAGGCTTTCATTTCCAGCTCCAAGGTGTGCGCGGCTTTCGGGCCGTGCTGACCTTGATCTTTATGGCGGCTGTCGCCCTCGGGATCATTGCATTGTTTGTGTTTGTCGGCCTTGCTGTCGCAGTGGTTGGCCTAGGATTGTCGGCGTGCGCGGCACTGTATTTTGCGGTGCGTCGTAAGCTGACAGGCACCACTTATCGCTCATCTCCCCTCCAGGATCAAGCACATCGTGAAAATCCGCCCGCTGACGTCAAGGTCATCGAGGTGGAATCCGTGCGCGTGGAGCGGGAGTAAACAGCCCATTCACGGCTACCACCGCGCCACTTCTTCAGGCAGTTCCTGCCCGTAAAAACGCTGGTAAAAAACCTTTCGTCGCGTTGGCATGTCCAGATCCGCAGGCAGGCTGCCCCAGACGATCGCCCGGGAAGTCTCCAGCATGGAAAGGCCCATCAACAAACGTTCCTCGTTCGTCAGCGCCATGACGCGCTGGAACATTATCGCATTGATTTCAGGCGAGGTGTCCCTCACGGAGAAACCCGTGTCAGCATATCTGTCAGGTTCAACTTTGCTGACCCTGCTGCCCCGAGGCTTGGCCCCCACCGGCGCATCAATCATGAGGCTGCTTCTTCGCCGCCAGCTTGTGCTTGATCACCTCGATCACGATCGGCAGCACAGAGACGAAGATGATCAGGACGAACACCAGTTTCAGGTTGTTCTTGATGAAAGGGATGCTGCCCAGGAAATAACCCGCTAGGGTGAAGCTGATCACCCAGATGAATCCGCCGCCCAGGCTGTATCCCAGGAAGCGTGTGTAATGCATCTGGCCAAAGCCCGCCGTGAAGGGGGCAAACGTCCGCACGATGGGCACAAAACGCGCCAGGATGATGGCCTTGCCGCCATGTTTCACAAAGAACGACTCCGTCTTGGAAAGGTACTCTCGTTTGAACCACTTCTGCGTCACCATCCAGGACCCCGCCTTGCGGCCGATCCAGTAGTTCAGGTTGTCCCCGATGATCGCCGCCGCAATCAGCAGCGGGATGATGTATTCCAGCCGCACAAACCCCTGCACCGAAAGCGCCCCCACCGCGAACAGCAGCGAATCCCCCGGCAAAAACGGCGTCACCACCAGCCCCGTCTCACAAAACACAATGGCAAACAGCAGCACGTAAATGAGCGTGCCATAGTTCTGCGCAAACGTGAGCAGGTGCTTGTCCACATGCAGGATGAGATCGAGAAAGTCGCCAATCATGAGGCGCTGACATTCCAGCCTCCGCGCCAGGGGGCAAACGAAATGTCAGGCAGATATGGTTCGCCAGCCGATCACGATGCCAGACGGTAGGACGGGTTTGTTCTGCGCCACCAGACATCGCCATCACTTTGGGCTCACTCGCAGAATTACCCGTCTATTCGCGAGCCTCGACCGGTCAAAAGCGACCACCCATGGCCCGATCACCATCCAAGAAGACGGGCTATCCGGCGTCGACACGAGTCGCTGATCCGCCCCCTTTACTTCCGGACAAACCGATCCTAAGCCTCTGCTCCTGCTTCAAGATTCCTCTGCGAACGCAACTCCCACTCCCGTCTCAGCAGCGCAAAGACAAACTCGCTCTCCCAATGCCCTTTGTACCAACGGTGCTCGATGTGGTGGGCCTCCTGCCGGAACCCGAGCCGCCTGAATAGGGAGGCCGCAGCCTGATTTTGATCGCCCGTGATCGCTAAAACCCGATGCATGCCCAGGGTGGCAAACGCAAAATGAATGAGGCACTCCAGTGCCTCCGCCGCATAACCCAGGCCCTGATGACTCGGCGCCAGGGTGACCCCAAACTCCATTTGCTGCGGTTCGTCCGCCAGGCAGTGCAGCCCGCAATCGCCGATCACGACGTTCGTCGCGCGCTCGACCACCGCCACCTGAAACCAGGTCCCCGGGATCCCCGGCTCCGCGTCCTTTTGGTCCTCAATGAGACGCCGTGCATCCTCCGGCCCATACGATTCCCACCCCTGATACCGCGCCACCTCCGGCAGCGACCGGTAGCCGCAAAGCGCGTCCCCATCATCACGTCGCAACCGACGCAGGAGCAGACGCGGCGTGGCTAAAAATCTGGGGAAAATCTGGCTCATCGTGTTCGAACGGCCTCAGGTTTTTAAATTACTGCTAGGTATCAATCAGCCCGTCAGGGTTCACGGCGGTGGTGTATAGAAAGCCTGGCTACGGTCATGGGAATTGAATTCAGTGATGATCTTTTCAACCCAGCTCTTTTGCTCATCCCCTGCCTTGAGCTTCAGGGGAGTCTGGCGCAACTTTTCCGGGAGGCATCGCCGAAGGCACTCCAGGCTGGCTCGGATGATGTCCTCCTTTGCATGACCACCCCTCTCAGGTAAAGCAAATCGGGTTACATCCATCGTCAGCTCCAGCGGAGCCTGGAACGCACCCAGATCACTGGTGGAAAAGGTCACTCCACACACCGAGGCCAGATTCAGATCTCGGTTTGCCTGCTGGCAGTTGTTTGTGGGCGGTACATTAACCGCCGTAATGAGACTGACCTCCGTCGCCTGTCCGCTGTGTGCATACCAGTCATGACAAGTCACGGCGGCAATAACGATCCGCCCGGATCCCAGCCCGTCCAGAGGCTGAAAAGTTGAGGTCAAGAAAGACTCACTTGCCATCGCGGGGTGCGCCCAAATTCCCAGAAAGCTAAGGATGATCAGGTGCAATTTCATGGCCTGTATTGAAGCGGATTTCCCAGGCCGTGGCAATCCTGAAGAGCGCCCATATTGTCCCTCGCGAGGCGTTGGAAAGTGGGCCGCTCAGTCCCTTGAGCGGGAACGATGGCCCACAGACACAGAAAAAATCTAAAGAGCATCGCTGACAACCTGGATAGTTTGGCAATCTGCGGGCTCCGCAGCGGCTTTCCGCACTGGGATTCGCTTCGCGGCGCTACGCTAGGTGCGGGCCACATTCGCTCTAATCTCCACCTAACCAACCCCCCCTTGGGCATGATCCCTGATCTCCGCGTCTGTCAACCCCATCCACCCCAGCGGTTTCGGTGTCGGCGGCTTCCAGTCGCTCTGCGGATCAGGCCCCTGCTGCACCCTCCCATCCGCGCAATTGATGCGCTAAGTGATGGACACCGCATGGACGGGAACAGTCGGGGGAAGTGTGCCCAACCAGTTTGAATAGGCCGCCGCTGAGAACCTGCTTCCACCGCAAAACTCAGGATTGAGGACAAAGGTTAATGTCGTGCCAGACTTTTCAGCTGCGCCAACAAGCGTCAGTGCCGCTTCCGGCTCCCCATGCCGGTAAATCTGCTGCCAGTGCTCCCCTTCCCGATGGATATCCAAAGTGAAAATCTCCGACAGAGCGACCACCACCGGCAGGCTGATGCGGCAAAGCGCTTTTCCCAGTTCCGCATGCTGCTTATGGTCACGGCAAGAGTTCAACGTGCATAACCATCTTTCCGCAAACCTCTTTCCGCCCGGCACTTCATGCACAGGCCAGCCCTGACCATCATCTGCAATGGTGACCGCCAATTTGTCCAGTGTGACCCAGACCCGGCTGGCCGTACCGCAGCTTAATTCCGCCAGCGGATGGCACATGGCGGCTTGAAGCAACTGATCGGCAACTGAACCCGATTCATCCCCCCTGACATACATCTCAGGGCGGCCCCGGATCGCCTGCAAGGCCGTCAATTCGGAAAGTTCTTCGATCATTGCAATAATAGTTATGGGTGTCACATGCTACCAGCCGTTGTTATTCAGAATGACACTCCCCGGATTTCTGCACAATGAAATACATATGCAGCTCTGGATGCTGGTCATACTCTAGATGCCGGCAAATGCAGCCCGCGCGGGCGACGATCTCCAGCAGCCGGGGCAGGCCCAGCGTCGCATGATACAACGGCTCGCCCATCAGGTCATTGCACCGCTCCTCCGGAGCATCTAGCCCGCCACAGGTAAAAATCAGCACCCCACCCGGATTCAGTCCCCCGCACAGCTTGTGCAGGATGCCCTCATGCTCCGCCAGCGGCGCATGCCAGATGCTGTCCCAGGCCGAAATGAAATCATACCGCTGCGGCAGCTCCCAGGTGCAGATGTCCGCCAGATGAAACATCACCCCCGGATGCCGCTCCCGCGCCAGCCGCACCATCTCCGCCGAAACATCCAGCCCCTCCACCTCAAACCCCTCCGCCAGCAGCAGCTCCACCATCCTTCCGCTGCTCCCACATCCAGCGTCCAGGGCCCGCCTCGCCATTTCCTCCTTGGCCCCAGCCACAAACCGCAGCGCCCGCCGATGCTGCGCGATACCATTCGTCCGGCAGAACTCCTCGCCGCTCCAGAAAGTAGCGATCTTATCGTATGTCTCAGCGGTCTGGCGGGATGTCATGAATGTCAGGCGGATCGGCGTATCATCATTTTCTTATCCCCTCAATTCAAGGCGTGTGGGTCATCCCAGCTTCTCTTTCCTTTCCAGCAAGGGCTACGCATCGAAAGGGATGCAAATCAGTTCCACGAGCACGCAAAATTTCAGTAAAGGATGAAACTTTCCAAATGCTTGTCATCCCACGCCATTATATTAAAGAACTTTCCCCATATGTTTAAATCAAAAATCCTGCGTGATGAAATAATTTTCCGCCTTTCCATTATGGAAACGTGTTTAAATTGGCATAGCACGCGTGGTCATAACGACCTTTGCAAGGAAGTAGAAAGGGTGATTGGGCAATTCCTAGCACCCATTTGCGGATGGAATCTGGAGGTTTTGGAAGAAAGGCAAAAAAACTATCCAGCCGTTGACCTTGGAGATTTTACAGCGCGTGTTGCTATACAAGTAACTGTAAATGACACGACAGAGAAAATCCGTGATGTTCACAACAAAGCACGAACCCACAATTTAGGAGCAGATTTTGATCGCATTATCATTCTTTTTCTAAACGAAAAAACTCCCAAAGCGCCCAACGCTTCAAACAGTTTTTCTCCCTATACAGATTTGCAAATCGAATGTTGGGCTCGTCCTCATCTCGATCAGCAGCTCGATGCTGTCACAGATGCACAATTGGAGGCGGCTCTCAAGGTCTTGCATGATAAAATGCCCGGCATAAAAGCAATTTTAAATCCCAGCATGGATTATCGCCCGTCCAACCTTCCTTACACTTCACTTGGGACACTATTCAAAGGCAGGGAAACATTCATATCCGACCTGCGTTCCGCCCTCACAAATAAATCCGCTGCTGTGATCAAAGGTCACGCAATCCATGGTATGGGCGGAGTGGGCAAAACACGCGCAGCCATCGAATATGGGTGGCGTTATTTTTTCGAGTATAGAGCTATCCTTTTTGTTACAGCAGATAGCCCTGACGCATTTCGAACCAGCCTTGCGAGCCTGTGTGATGCGAGTATTTTGGATCTCCCTGAAAAGTCTTCTACCGACCATAACACACAAGTACAATCCGTACTCCAATGGTTACAAAGACAACAAGGCTGGCTCCTCATAGTGGATAATGCAGATACCCGAGAAGCTCTTGAGACGGTTCGTGGGAACTTAAATAAACTTTCGTCAGGCCATGTTATTATTACCACGCGGCAAGATAGACGAAGTGGAGATCTGGAAACTCTTGATCTTGATGTCCTGACCCAGCTCCAATCGGCTGAATTCCTTATGGAGTGGACTGAGAAACATCGTAGCCACCTTTTTGACGATGAGGAAGCAGCCAAGGAGCTAGCTACTTTACTAGACGGTCTAGCACTCGCGTTACAACAGGCTGCGGCCTATATTAGCGAATGCCGAATCTCTTTTCATGAGTATTTAGTTCGCTGGAAAAATCATACCGCTGACGCATTGGCTTGGCACGACAAAGACTCCATGAATTATCCGGTTAGTCTGGCCATCACCTACGAAACAAGCGTGTCTCAACTTTCAAAGCCAGCCAATAAACTTCTCCAGGTTCTTTCATGGCTTTCTCCTGATCCATTTCCATTTTCCGCATTGAATGTTCTGAACCATTCTGCTGATCAGAAAATCTGCATAGCCGAATTGGAGAATTTACATCTTGCTCGCCGCCGCAACGACGGAATTGCTTTCTCCATCCACCGACTAGTGCAAGAGATAACTCGTCAGCAGCAAGTCAGCGACAACCATCCCCCAGCTCTAATCAACGCAGCAAAGTGGATCGACCATGAAATTGGGGAAGATCCGTCAAATGTGGCGAATTGGCCCAGCTACAATATCCTTGTCCCTCACGCCCAAGCTGTTGCATCTAGCTGCGAGGCGAGAAAGTTATATACTGAATCAATGTGCCTCTTTAATCAAGTGGGCCTTATTTATCGTAGCCAAGCTAAATACAAGGAGGCTGAGCCATTATTGAGGAAAGTGGTCGAGTTAGAGTATATCCGCGCGGGTAACCCATCTCCTATTTCACTTAATAATCTCGCTTTGCTGCTAGTAGATATGAATAGCTTCTCGGAAGCAGAATCTCTTTATCAGCAATCATTATCGCTATTGGATCCACAGGCGCCAAAGGACCAAGAAATTGTAACTATCATTCTTCGTCATTTTGGGAAACTTCTTTATTCAACCGAACGTTTTGAAGAAGCTGAGAGAACATTCCGTAAAGTTCTTTCAAAAGTCGAACATATTCGGGGGCATAATGATTACTTTTTTAGCTCTCAGTTAAACGATCTCGGTGAACTTCTTTTGAAAGTAAATCGGCTGATTGAAGCTGAGGAAGTAATTACCAGAGCGTTGGAAATTTTAAAAGACTCTGACAGTGAAGCTCCTGGCCTGCTGGCAGGTGCTTTAAACAATCTAGGGCAAGTTCTCGAAGCCACAGAGAGGCTTAATGAAGCGGAAGTTCAATATCGAAAGGCTTTGCACATCAATGAAAAACAATACCCTGATGGACATCCAACACTAGCTGTTGGTCTAAATAACTTAGCAGGTATCTTAGACAAGCTTGGGCGGCCCGGCGAAGCCGAGCCATTGCTCCGCAGAGCCCTTGCAATTGACGAATTTTTTCATGGCCCCTACCACTCAGAAGTCGCTACCGACCTTCTTAATTTAGGGTCTCTTTTATCGTCATTGGAACGCGGAACGGAAGCAGAACTTCTTAAACGTAGAGCCCTCCAAATCAAAGAGTTGGTTTTTGGTGAGAATCATTCCGATGTGGCAATGACATGTAATAATCTGGGAGTTACACTACAACAATTGGGGAAAATTGAAGAGGCTGAAATACTCTACCGTCGCGCCGTAAATATATATCATTCGTCTCTGGGAGAAGAACACCCAGAAGTGGCTTGCGCTCTCACAAATTTAGCTGGAGTTTTGGGAGAAGGTAACAGGCTTCATGAGGCTGATAGTTGCATGCGCCGAGCAATTCGAATTTTAGTTCAAGATTCAATATTGAATAAACGTCAGGCCGGTAAACTTACAGAATGTGTGAACTCATATGCCACGCTTCGGAAGCAAATGGGTGACTCGCCGCAAGAATTACGATTCCGGATTAACAAGCTCATCAAGAGATTTGGTTATGCTGAGCACCAAGGCTGACGAAGCTTGCCCGATCTTGATATTTAAACTAGAGTCAGGGCTAGGTTCACCGGGTGTCCAACAGGCCTTATCTGAGGCTTGTTTGACGAACAGGCCGTTGCTCGGCCTACCTCTGTTACACTGAGAGGCAAAAGAAAATTATTCCCGAAAGGCGAAATTGGACATAGCTCAGAGCATCATCTAAGGCAGGCCATCGTCGTCGTCTTTCAAGCTGAAAACCCTGTTCACTGGTTGAATAATGTGTATCTAGATGTAAAATCTTCGCGGCGGTTTCTAGTGCCTCAATTTCGTAGCGCGCTTCAAATGAATCGCGCCCCTGCACAAAACAAGCTGCAAAGCGCCCCTAACGGTGCTAAAGGCATCGCCCCACATGCTTACCCTTCGCGACGTCACCAAGACTTTCAATGCCCGGACGCTTTTCACCGGGGCCAACATGACCGTGAACTACGCCGAACGCGTGGCTCTCGTCGGGCCCAACGGAGCGGGCAAATCGACGCTGTTTTCTCTGATCCTCAAGGAGGATGAGCCGGATGCGGGCGAGGTGGTGCGCGATGAGTGGACCACCCTGGGCTACCTGCCCCAGGAGAGCGAGCCGGTGGGTGAGGAAACCATCCTGGACGTGGCCACGGGCAAGGCGGGCCTGATCGAAAAGTTGGAAAAGACTCTCCGCGAATACGAGGAGCGCGGCGATGTGGCGGCCCCGGAATACAATGAGGCACACGCCCAGCACGATGCGCTGAACGATCCCCAGGCCGAGGCCAAGGCGAAGAAGATCCTGAAGGGTTTCGGTTTCAAGGAAGCGGACTTCAACAAACCCGCCCGCGAGTACTCCGGTGGCTGGGTGATGCGCGCGCACCTGGCCCGCATCCTGGTCATCGAGCCGGACCTTTTGCTGCTGGATGAGCCGACCAACCACCTGGACCTGCTGTCCCTGATGTGGTTTAAGAATTACCTGAAGAACTATCCGGGCGCGATCCTGCTGATTTCCCATGACCGTGACTTCATGGACGAGCTTATCGAGACGGTCTATGAGATCGAGGAGAGCAAGCTGGTGCAGTATCAGGGCAACTACAGCGAGTACCTGAAGCAGAAGGAAGCCAACTGGGAGCGCGCGTACCAGTCCTGGAAAAACCAGCAGAAGGAGATCGAGGCGATCCAGGAATTCATCGACCGGTTCCGCTCCGTGACCTCCAAGGCGGCGCAGGCGCAGAGCCGCGAGCGCCAGCTTGAAAAGATGGACAAGCTGGACCGACCCCGTCCGCTGCGGAAGGCCTTCCGGTTCAACTTCCCGCAGCCTCCCCGCGGTGGCCAGCGTGTGGTGGCTCTCACGGACATTCATCAGGCCTACGGCGAAAAGAAGATCTACCAGGGCCTGGACCTGGAAGTGGAAAAGGGCGAGCGCACCGTGCTGGTGGGCCCCAACGGCGCGGGCAAGTCCACGCTGATCAAGATCATGGCTGGCGAGGTGCCTTTCCAGAAAGGCGAGCGCCGCTTCGGCACGAACATCAAGATGGGCTATTTCTCCCAGCACCGGGCCGATACCCTGGACCCGGAGTGCACCATCCTGGAAGAGCTGAAACGCTGCGCCCCCGAGCTGCGCGAAGACGATGCCCGCAGCATCCTGGGCAGCTTCCTGTTCAAGCGGGAAGACGTTTACAAGAAGTGCAAGGTCCTCAGCGGCGGTGAAAAGAGCCGCCTGAACCTGGTGAAGTTCCTGGTGGATCCGCCGAACCTCCTGCTCATGGATGAGCCGACGACGCACTTGGACATCTGGGCCATCGAGGGTCTGATCCTGGCGCTGCAGAAGTTCGAAGGCACGCTCGTCTTCATTTCGCATGACGTGCACTTCATCCGCAGCCTGGCCACCAAGGTCCTGCACATCAATGCCGGTGTGGTCACGCCTTTCAGCGGCGGTTATGACTACTACCTGGAGAAGACCGGTGCCGAGGAAAACGCCCGGGCTGCGGTGATCGCCGGTTAGTACAGTACTCATCACTCTCCGAGTGATGTTCTGGGAGGTTGCTTGTGGGAAAGGTGCCGTTTCAGGTTCAGTATCCTGGGGCGGTTCCACCTTCCCAAAACATCTCTCGGAGAGAGATGACTACTGTACTCAATCAATCAAATCCAGATCATGCCGCACCCGGCAGGCGGGCTCCTGGGTTTCCCGTCCAGTCACGGCGACCAGCTCAGCATCGCTCTTGAAACCCATTAGCCGCGACAGGCCGATGCGGTTTTGAGAGATCCAGTGTACCACCTGCCGGGCCATGCCCTGCATAACCGGTGTGGCCAGCCGGGCCGACCAAGCGCGGTATTCCCGCAGCGCCCACAGGCACATGACCCACGCGCCAGCCCCTTGCCATACCTCACCCGTATCCGCCAGGATTACGATCTCCTCATCCGCCCGCAGGTGCTGGATGCCCGGCAGACGTCGCGCTGCCTCTGGGGAGTCATAGGGGATAAACTCCAGCCGCACATACGACGGTTGATTGCTAAGCCAATGCCTGACCTGCGAACAAAGCCCGCAGCGGGCATCATAAAAGAGTGTGAGGGTATTCATAAATCATTGGGTTTGGGTTCTTCAAGTGAAGCGGGCACTCTCCCGTCCCGCGACTGGGGCGATGGCTGCTCTTTGCGAGGATGATGCAGCACCAAGTGAAGGCTGGCCGTGAGACCGCAGATGGCGGCGAGGAATGCCAGGAGAATGATCGAGCTAAAATCCCCGTCGCCGTATCTGTCTTCAGACAAGATAAAGGGCAGATAAACGGACATAAAACCTGCCATGCAACCACATGCTCCCGCCCATTCAGGCGAGCGTAAAAATGAGGATTCCTTCACCCATAAATCGGCCGGTAGGAATATAAAAAGCCACACGCCCAGGATGACAAAGGCGCTGCCTAGAAGCCAGTAAATCATCCAGAACAAACTCATCAAGCCGATGCCTCCTAATGACACTTCATATCCAAGCATCACAAGGAAGATGACGACAATACACACCGCCCACCCCCAGAACATGGCGATGAATGAGCGGCGGACGATGCATGCAGTTTTCATGGGAACAAGGTGGCGTTGATTAGCTTTTAGTTAGGCTCCCACTCTCAGCACCGGTGGCACTGGCGGGGGCATGGTGGCGAGCTGGCCGCGTTTGCGCATCTTGGTGAAGATCACCAGGTTGAAGAAATGCATGCCGCCCAGGGCCAGCAACACGACGCCCATTTTTCCGCTCAGCGCTTCAAACACCCCCTGGGCACCGATGATGCTTTCCGATGTTTTAAGATAGAGCGAGACGAAGCCGATGTTGATCAGGTAAAAGCCCACGACCAGGAGATGGTTCACGCTGTCTGCCAGCTCCGTGTTCCCCTGGAAACATTCGACCAGGAAGATGCGGCCGTTTTTATAAAGCGTGCGTGCGACCCAGATGGTCATCGTGATGGCGAGCACAAGGTACAGGGCGTAGCTGAGGGTGGTTTCATTCATAATGTTAGTTAGGTTTGAGGTTAAGAAAGGATCAGAGGGTGAAGAAGGCAGTGGCACGATGTTTCGTCCTGAGTGGCGGCGGCTTGCTCAAGAGCATGAGCTGTAGCGATTTCAGAACTCTCACTGCTGTGAGCAAGTAGGTATATAAGGCTCTCATGGTTTTGTTTTGATATTGAACTTTCGATAAACACAGAAACATAATGGCAAAAAAAGAGATCAGCTCAGCAGGCGCATGGCCCATTGCAGAGCGGAGGAATGCTTCATACCGGACACGGTATCGGAGACTTTCATGCCGAATTCGACGAACTCCTGAAGCTCCTTCATCTGCTTGTGGAAGTCCTTCCCTGGGCCAGCAGGTTCCTCTTTGGTCTGCTCGGCACAGTTTTTCAGCACGCTCAGGGCGGGGTCCAGTTCACGCCGTTTCCGTTCGCGGGCGATGGTGATGAACATCTTCCAGACGTCCTTTTCAGCTTCGAAATACTCACGGCGCTCGCCCTTTTTAACCACCCCGCGCACCAGTCCCCAGCCGACGAGTTCCCGCAGGTTGGTATTGGCATTGCCACGGCTGACCTGGAGCCGCTCCATGATTTCCTCCGTATGCATGCTCTCAGGAGCGGTCATCAGCAGAGCGTGGATCTGCGCCATCGTGCGGTTGATGCCCCAGTTGCTGCCGAGCGCTCCCCATTGGGCGATGAATTCCTCTCGTGAGGTTTCCCAAGTGGCGGTTTCATCCTTCATCTTACTTTCAGATTATTCTGAAAGTTGAGTTTGGCAACTACATTCGTGAGTTACTTCACTTGAGCCAAAAGCTCCTCCACCAGCCGGGGGACCTCGACTCCGGCCGTGCCCTGGCGCTGCTCTGTGAAGTGTCCGCTGATCTCCGTAGGCTCCAGATTTACCTCAATGAGGCGCTTGGCTCCTTTCGTCGCCGCCTGACGGGCAAAACCGGCGGCGGGATAAACGACACCGGAGGTGCCGATGCACACGAAGATGTCCACCGTTTCCAGTGCCTGGCTGACTTCTTCAATGTGATAAGGCATCTCGCCAAACCAGACGATGTCAGGCCGCAGCTTGCCCGTGGTGGCGCATTCTGGGCAGGCGGTGGTCACATCCAAATCTGCCTCCCAGTCCATCACATTGCGGCACCAGACACAGCGTATTTTTTTGAGCTGACCATGCATGTGCAGGAGTTTTTTCGCCCCGGCACGTTCATTCAGATCATCCACATTCTGGGTCACGTGCAGGAAAGCTCCCGGCCACTCCTTTTCCAACCGCACCAAGGCGTAATGAGCCGCATTCGGCTCCACCGTTTTCAAAGCCGCCCGGCGCAGATTATAAAAACGGTGCACCAGATGAGGGGTCTGCTTATAGGCCTCCGGGGAGGCCACCTCTTCGATGCGATGCCCTTCCCACAGACCATCCACCCCACGAAAAGTAGGCACGCCGGACTCAGCCGAGAGTCCGGCGCCTGTCAGTACAATGAGGTTAGGATGGGTCAGACCAGCCATGGCTTAAGGGTTAGCGGGAGGCGCTGGCGGGGCTATTTGAGGTGGAGCCGGAGCTTCCTCAGCAGGAATGACTTCTTTATTGTCGGGCTTCATTTTGCCTTGGGCCAGATCCTCATAGCTCACGGTGACGACTTCGCCAGTGGACTTGGTTTTGTAAGTGATCTCGCGCTTCACATCATCCTTCTTGATCACTTCAATGTCCGGATTTTTCTCCAGCGCCCAGATGACCATCTTCGATGGATCTTCGGCCATCTCTTTCAGCTGCGGCATAAACTTGGCCACCACGAAACCTCCGCCCAGGAAGATGACGATGAGAAGGCCGAGGCAGCCGATGCCGGCGATGGCGAAACCTGAAAGACCTTTTTTCTTCTGCGGATGCTGGGGTGTGCTCATGGGTTGATTCATTGCGTTAGTTTGTTAGCCGGATAGACCGACTAAGATTTCATACGAAATACCCCGCAAAGTGTCCAGCTCAAGCCTTGTCTTAACACGATCTTGACAATTCTCCCGGATCTATCCTGGCAGTCCTTTGAGACTCCACAGTAGTATGCGGGATGAAACTTATGCGGCTCTGTCTCTTTCTCAGCTTGAGTGCCCAGGCTTTCGCAGGATCACCAAACATCCTCTTCATCCTGGCAGATGACCAAGCGTGGAATGGCACCTCCGTAGCCATGATTCCAGGGGATACCGCCAGCCGCAGCCAGACCTTCCGCACGCCCAATCTGGATCGTCTCGCCTCCCAGGGAATGACCTTTTCCCAGGCCTACGCCGCCCATTGTAAATGCGAATGCTCACGAGCCTCCCTCCAGATGGGCCGCAGCACTACCACCCTCAATGCGCCGGACAAAACCGCCCGCAACTGGAGCGCCCCCGTGAGCGAATCCATCACCAATCTGCTCAAACGCGCCCACCCCGCCTACCGCACGGCTCACCTGGGCAAATGGCAGTGGTTTCACACCCCGGAATCCATGGGTTATGACGTCAGCGATGGCATCACCACCAACGAAGATGGAAACTCCCCGGACCCCGTAGACCCCAAGCTCTCCTTCAGCATGACACGCCGTGCCATGACCTTCATGGAGACTCAGGTCAAGTCAGGCCACCCCTTCTTCATCCAGCTCTCTTATTACGCCGTGCATCCAGAGGCCCAGGCGCTCGCCGCCACCGTCAAAAAATACCAGTCCATGGGCGTGGGTGGCGGCCGGGGAGACCGCGCCGTGATGGCAGGCATGACGGAGGATCTCGATACCTGCGTCGGTGGGTTGATGAAAAAGCTGCATGAACTCCGCATCGCTGAAAACACCCTTGTTATTTATACCTCAGACAATGGTGGCCGCACAGGAGTGCTCAATGGTGGCAAAGGTGACCTGGGGGAAGGCGGCCTGCGCGTCCCCCTCATCATTCGCGGCCCCGGCATCAAGGGCGGCAGCCACTGTGACGAGCCCGTCATCAGCTACGATCTCACCGCCACTCTACTCGATTTCGTACAACCCGGCACCGTCCTCCCCAAAGGAAGCGAAGGCGGCAGTTGGAAGCCAGTTTTGCTCAATGGCGGCAAAGGCAAGATCCAGCGTCCCATCCCACGCTTCGTCTGGCATCAGGCCGTCGAGGTGGAGCATCCGCAGTCCGCCATCCGCATGGGGGACTATAAACTTCTGTACTTCTGGGATACCCGCGAAGGCCTGCTCTTCGACCTCGCCCAGGACAAGGGAGAAACGAAAGACCTCGCCCGTGAGAAACCGGAGCTCACCGCCCAAATGACGGCGGCCCTCAAGTCCCACATCCAGGCCGGTCTCGGCACAGCAGCTTTCGCAGCTCTTGAGCAGGGGCAGTTCTCTGCCAGCAAGAAAGGCGCACCCAAGAAAAAGAAAAAATAGCCCCGCCCTGCAGCCAAAAGAGGAGGACCATTGACGGACCCGCCGATCCTCCCCATAGCTCAGGCTGCACATGTCAAAGCCCCTCATCGCCATCACCATGGGAGACCCGGCCGGGGTCGGCCCAGAGATCTGTCTGCAATTGCTGGCCAATGAAACCGTGCGCAGCATCGCCACCCCGGTCATCTTTGGGGATGCCCGGCTGCTCTCCCGCTGTGCGCGCCAGACCGGTCTCCCCGCGCCCCGGCGCATCGTTTCAGAGATCGAGTGGGCAGAAAAATGCCAGACTCTCGATGAGCCTGCTGTGCTGGACCTCTTCGGTTTTGATGCGGAAGGTTTCACCCCAGGCACCGTCAGCGCCAGCACCGGCTCCGCCGCTTATCGTTACATTGAAAAAAGCATCGCCGCCGCCCTTGCCGGACAGGTCGCCGCCGTCGCCACCGCCCCCATCAATAAGGAGGCCCTGCGTGCCGCGGGCATCCTTTACCCTGGGCATACGGAGATGTTTGCGGAAAAAATGCAGGCTCCCCGCTCCTGCATGGCCTTCTTTTCGGAGGTGATGATCTGCAGCCTCGTCACCGTTCACATCGGCTATCAGGACGTCGTGCCCGCCCTCAGCACCCCACGCATTTTGGAGGTGATCGAACTCACCGCCGATGCAGTCCAGCGTCACCTGGGTCGCAAGCCACGCCTCGCCGTCTGCGGATTGAATCCCCACGCAGGCGAGCATGGCCTCTTTGGCCAGAGGGAGGAGGAAACCCTCATCCTCCCCGCCATCGAAGCCGCCCGCGCCAAGGGCATGACCATTGAGGGACCGCTACCCCCAGACACCGCTTTCATTCCCGCCAAGCGCAAGACCGTGGATGCTTACATCTGCATGTATCATGACCAGGCCCTCATCCCTTTGAAAGCCCTGGCCTTCGATTCTGCGGTGAATACCACCCTCGGCCTTTCCGTTCCCCGCACCAGTGTGGACCACGGCACCGCCTGCGATATCGCCTGGCAGGGCAAGGCGAATGGCAACAGCCTCGTGGAAGCAGTCCTCCTCGCCGCCAAGCTGGCCCGCTAAGACCCCCATCCTTTTTATCCCACTTGGGCCAAGTCGGGGGCGCATCCCCTTGCGCTCCAGCCGCCTGTTTCGGAGATTGCTCCGTGCGAGCTGACCTTGAGCCTGAATCCTATAGCCATGGGGCCTCACCAGTCCGCATTTTCCCCAGGGGGATGGATTTCCCCATTCTCCCCACAGACCATCTTAAAATCCCCGCCTGGGGATTCCATGGGGAACGTTATCCCCATCGGAAAGCGTTCATCATCAATGCATTGCGCCTTATGATCCCCCCATGGGGAAAAATTTCGTTTTCTTCCCCATCCCCATCGGAAACGCGCCCACCAGCATCCTCCACCTTCAGGAGATCCCCCTTGCATCTCCGTATCGGTCCCGCACACTGGCGGGCCATGTCGCCTGACTCCCTTGAACGCCTCCGCTCGACCATCCGCGATGTACCGGATTTTCCTCAACCGGGTATCCTTTTCAAAGACATCACCCCCGTCCTGGCGGATGCCGAATTGATGAAGGCCGCCATCGAAGGCATGGCCGAAAACTTCGTCGGACAAAAGGTGGACAAGGTCGTCGGTATCGATGCCCGTGGATTCATCTTTGGGGCCTTGATCGCCCAGCACCTCGGGGCCGGTTTTGTGCCTGTGCGTAAAAAGGGCAAGCTGCCGTGGAAAACACGCGGCGTGGATTACAGCCTGGAATACGGCACCAACAGTGTGGAGATGCACCTCGACGCCCTGGCTCCTGGGGAGCGTGTCGTCCTAGCGGATGACCTCCTGGCCACCGGTGGCACCGCCGGGGCAGCGCTGGAGCTGATCCGTGAATCCGGTGCGGAACTGCTCGGCTCCGTGTTTTTCATTGAACTGGCTTTCCTCTGCGGCCGGGAAAAGCTGGAAAACTGCGGCCCCATCCATTCATTGCTGACTTTTTGACCTGGCCCCAGCATGACTGAACTCGAGTATCAACGCCGCCTTGAAGCGGCGGGCCAAAAGGTCTTTGGCAAGGACGTCACCTACCCTCGTGGCCGCACGGAAACGCTGAAACTCTGCAAGCGCTTCCTGCGCCTGAAAGAGCAGCGCATCAAGCAGAGGCACCGTGCAGGTGGCGGCGGCGTGGAGATCTGCCGCATGCGCTCGGACGTCATGGATTACATCGTCCGTTTGATCTGGCAGGAGTGCATCGCCTCCCTGGATCCCGCCGTGAGAAATAAGCTCAACATCAGCGTCGTCGCCCATGGTGGTTACGGACGCCAGGTGATGAGTCCAGGCAGTGATGTGGACCTGACTTTCATGCTCCCGGGGAACAGTTCCAATGTCTCCACGGAGGTGGCCAAGCTCATCGGTGATTACCTGCTGTTTTTTTATGACATGAAGCTCAAGGTGGGCCACGGCACCCGCAGTGTGGGGGATTGCCTGAAGCTGTCGAATGAAAGCATGGAGACCAAGACAGCTCTCATGGAGGCCCGTTTCCTGTGTGGCCATGAGGAAGCCATCAAAGAGTTTCGCAGCCGCTTTGACAAAGAATGCATGGAAGGGCGTGAGGCTGAATTCCTCAAGCTCCGTCAGCAGGATCTGGCCAGCCGCCATGGCAAATACGGCGGCACCAATTGTGTGCAGGAGCCGAATGTGAAAAACGGCTGCGGTGGCCTGCGCGATTACCAGAACCTCATCTGGATGACCTATGCCAAGCTAGGCACGCTCAATCCTCAGGACCTGGTGAAAAATGAGATGCTCACCCCCGCTGGCTGGCGGGAGATCCAGCAGGCTTATGATTTCATTCTGCGCACGCGCAATGAAATGCACTACACGGAAAAGCGCGCCAGTGACATCCTGACGCTACGCCTCCAAGGATTCGTCGCCAGCAACCTCGGCTACCGGCACAAACGCATCCTCCGCCGGATCGAGGCCTTCATGCGCGAATACTACACCGCCACGCGTGACATCCTTCAGCGCAGCAGCGAGGTCATGGACCGGTTTCACCTTCAGTCCCTGGAGGATGAAAGCACCCGCAAGGGCCTGCTTAGCTTCATGGTCCGGCGCAAGACCGCACTCAACCGGGCCGAAAAATTCGATGGCTTCATCGCCAAAAACGAACGCCTGTTTGCAGAGGATAAAAGCATCTTTAAAACCGACCCTGCGCGGCTCATGCGTGTGTTTTTACATACTCAGCAGCGCCATCTGCGGTTGAGCCCGGAGCTCTTCCAGATCATGCAGGAAAGCTTCCGCCTGGTGAACGTCAGCTACCGGTATAACAAAGGAGTGCGGGAAACGTTTGAGGCCATCCTGTCCCGCAAGGGCGATGTCGCCCGCGTCATGCGCCAGATGCACCGCCTCGGTTTCCTGGGCCGTTACATGCCGGAGTTTGGCGCCCTGACCTGTCTGGTTCAGCATGAATTTTTCCACCGCTACACGGCGGATGAGCACACCCTCCGCACCCTGGACATGCTGGATGAGCTCAGCGGCCCGCCCAAGGCGGGGCTGAGCTTGTATCAAAGCTTGTTTCACGAACTCCAGCAGCCGTTCATCCTTTATCTGGCCCTGCTCCTTCACGATGCCGGCCGCGCTGCCAATGCTAAGGCGCACGATGCGGAAAGCACCCTGATGGCGGATGCCGTCAGCCGCCGCCTGCAAATCAAAGGGGAACGTCGCAAGCTGCTGCTCTTCCTGGTGGATAACCACCTGCTCATGTACCGCACCGCCACCACGACCAATTTGGACGATCCCAAGGTCATCGGTGAATTCGCGAGCATCGTGCGCACCAAGGAGTACCTGGATACGTTGTTAGTGATGACCTATGCGGATTCCAAGGGCACCAGCGAGGCAAGCTGGTCCGGGTATAAAGAAGCCTCCATCCGCCAGCTTTATCACAATACCCTTCAGTTCATGGATGCGCCTGCGGACTTCATGCGCCGCGCCGCCGTGCCATTGGATGAGATCCGCACCGGGGTGACCAAGGAACTGGGAGGTGAATACGATCTGGAAATCAGCGCCCATTTCCAATACATGCCGCGCAGTTATTTCAACTTCCGTGAGCCCTCCCAGATTGCCGGTCACATCCGCCAGTTCCGCCAGTTCTTTACCCAGCTCATGCAGGAAGAGGCCGAAGCTGGCCTGCTGCCCGTGATGACCTGGACGGATCATGTGGAGCAGGGCTATAGCGAGCTGACAGTGACTTGCTGGGACCGTCATCAGCTCCTGGCACGCATCTCCGGTGCCCTGTCTGCGGAAAGTATCAACATTCTCAGTGCCGACCTCTATCAGCGCGGGGACAACGTCGTGCTAGATATGTTCCGTGTCTGCAATACCAACTTCGCCGCCGTCACCAGCAAGACATCCCGCCAGCGGGTGGAGGCTTCCGTGCGGCAGGCATTCCTGGCCCAGAAATTCGACTTTGGTCCGGCCATCGCCAAATCACGCAAGGCCATTCCCGGCTACGATGAAGTGATGTCTGAGATTCCGCAGCGGGTGCTCATCAACAATGAGCTGTCTCCAGACCAGACCATCATTGAGCTCCAGGTGGTGGACCGCCTCGGTCTCTTGTATGACATATTTATGGCCATCGGTAAGCTCGGCCACAACATCACGCATGCGCGCATCGGCACGGAAAAGGGCGTCGCCATTGACTCCATTTACGTACAGGATGAAAACGGCCGCAAGCTGTCTGAGCGTGCCGTGCTGGATGCCTTGCAGCAAAAGATCGAAGAAGCCGTGTTTGGATGAAAGAAACCGTTTTAATTCTAAGCCCGGACGGGATGAGAAATAATCTTCATCCCGCTACACAAAATCCTCGTATCCTTTCAGCCTCTCGCTAACCTTGCCAACCGTGATCATAAATAGGACCAGGGGCTTTTGGAGCGCGCTCATCATCAGCGTCGCAGGAACTGCCGTCTTCGCTGCGGAGCCGGTAAAAGTGACCCTCAAAAACGGTGCCCAGGTGCAGGGTGAAATCCTGCGTGAGCGGGATGATGTGGTCATGCTGGACCTAGGCTTTACAATCCTGAACATCCCCAGTGCTGAAATCGCTCTCAAGGAAAAAGCCGGAGAGCAAAAGCAGGCCCGTGCCAGCAAGGCTGAAGGGGAGGACATGTATTTCGTGGAGCCAGGACGTGAGCCGTTGGCCATGGATAAGAATGTCCTGCGTGTGGGAGAGGCCGTGGTTCAGATCCAGACTTCCTCCGGCCTCGGGTCCGGTTTCATCATCAATAAGCTGGGTCACGTCGTGACCAACCAGCACGTCATCGCCGGGGAGCGGGAAATCTCCGTGGTGGTCTATCGCATGAAGAATGGCGGCCTGGAAAAGCAGGTCTTCCCCAAGGTGAAAATCATCGCCATGAACGGCTTCCTGGATCTGGCCATTTTGCAGATTGATGATCCGGCGGCGAAGAAGTTGCCTTTCGTCCCGCTTGGTGATTCGGACATTCTCACCCAGGGGCAGGCGGTGTTTGCCATCGGCAGTCCGCTGGGCCTGGAACGTTCCGTTTCCCAGGGCATCGTCAGCGTGCGTGCCCGTGAGACGCGCGGTGCTTGGTCCATCCAGAGCACCACCCAGATCAATCCCGGAAACTCCGGTGGCCCCCTCTTCAATGCCCGGGGGGAAGTGGTCGGTGTGAACAACATGAAGCTGGCCGGCGTCGGAGTCGAGGGCCTTGGTTTCTCCATACCGGCCAACCTTCTGAAACTATTCCTCAAAAACCGGGATGCTTTTGCTTTCGACCCACGCAATCCGAACAGCGGCTTCCGCTACCTGAGTCCGCCGGCTCCGGCCAAAACCCAATCTCAATCTCCTGCCACCCCCAGCCTCCAGCCATGAAATCCCCACGCTTTTTTACCCTTTTCACGCTGCTCAGCCTGACGAGCGCTTTCACCGTCCGTGCTGAAAAGCTGGATGATTGGTTTAAGCTGCTGCCGAAGAACACCGTCGGCGTCATTGCCATCAAAAACACCCCGGAACTGCTGGCGGATTGGGACAAGTCCAGCTTTGCCAAACTGCTGGAGGATGAGGACTTCAAAAAATGGACCGCCCCCATGATGAAGAATGGCGAAGCCCCCTGGGACAAGGCTTCCAAGGAAAGCAGCGGAGAGGGCCTGCATGACAATTTGAAGCGCTATCCCGGTGCCAGCATGGCTGTTTTCACGGGCGATGGCCCGGAAGATTTCGAGGGGGATACCCCTCCTATCTGTGCCCTCAGCGAGGCTGGCGGTCAGGAAAAGGCGCTGGAAGAGATGAAGGCCAAAGAGTTTGAACTGGCCATCAAAAATGATGAAAACCTGAAGCAAACCACTCAGGAGATCGAAGGCGTCACCGTTCATGTGCTCGCACCTGCCGGTAGTGAGGATGGCTGGGAAAAAGGCTATGCCTTTGTGGATGATGTCTTGGTGGAGGCTTCAAATCTCAAGCAGATGGTTTATTTCATCACCGCGCTGAAAAGCGGCTCAGGTGAAGGCGCAGATGTCGTCACCAATCACCTTAGCCGCCTGGCGCAGCTCACGGAAGGTCATACCGATGTTCTGGTTTACCTCAATGGTGAAACCCTCGTTCAGTGGGGTCTGACGGCTGCCAAGACTGCTGCTTCTGAAAATGCCCAGGCGCAGGCCATGCCAGTCACCCCGGACAGCATCATTGCCGCCCTCGGAGTGGAAGAACTCCAGTCCATGGCGCTGATGCTGGACATCACCGATGAGCAGTCCCGCATGGAGGTCGCCCTGCTGCATCCTGAAAAGCCCGTCGGCCTGGTCACCCTCATGCGCGGCACTTCGGGGGAAGTGATCTTGCCCTCTTTCATTCCTGCGGATGTGATCAGCGGCAGTGTGATGCGTTACAGCATGTTGGACCTGTGGGACAACCTGCTGGGCATGATCAATAAACTGGGCCCCATGGCTGCCATGGCCACCATGCAACTGGGCGGTGCAGAAGCGCAGGCCGGAGTCAAAATCCGTGACGATCTCTTCGCCAGCCTGGATGATGAATACATCGAGATGACCGACGGTACGTTGGATAAGCAGAGCCAGGTCCTGGCTTTTAAAGTGAAGGACAAGGAACGCCTCGGCGGTGCCATCGACGGAATCAAGCGCTTCGCGGGCGGTGGCTTTGCCGCTTTCGAAGAAAGCGAGTTCTTAGGCTACCAGATCAGCATGATCAAATCCGCCAATGCCCAGCCCGGCGCGACTGAAGTCGGCTTCTGCCTAACCGAAGATTATCTCATTTTCAGCACTGGCCCACAGGCTCTTTTGAAGAAAGTGCTCTCCCGCATGAAGGAGCCTTCCGGCCCTAGCGTCTGGGAAAACGATCGCGTGCAGGACCTGCTCACCCGCCTGCCTGCGGGCTACATCGGCGCCGGTGTGGCGGATGGTGGCAAGCTGATGAAGGTCTTTGTGGATGCCATGGGCATGGTCCAGGGACAGGCTGCCAAAACCGCCAAGAAAAAAGGTAAGGGCAAAGGCAAAAAAGGCCCCGGTGAAGGAAGTGGCCTGGGTGGCCTTGTCGAGGAAGAGGCTAAGGAAGACACTTGGTTTGATCCCAATGCGATTCCTCCAGATGCCATGTGGAAGCGCTACTTCGGCACCAATGTCAGCGGTTATTATAACCCGGCTGATGCCATCTATTATCGCAGTGTCACGACCCCGGTCGCGGCCCAGTAACCGATCTTATTCGTCATGCGCTCCCTGCTCCTCCTTGCCGCCATCACCGTCCAGGCTGCTGAGCCTTCGGGCATCTATTTTGACGGCCCGGAGGTAGTTAAGCTGGACTGGAATACATCCAGTCCACGAGCGGGTGATTTTAATGACGACGGCCTGCAGGATCTGGTGGTGCTGAATCAGGACCGGGCGCGGATTGAGTTCCTTTTTCAGCGCAAGGAAGGTGTCAAACCCGGTGAGCCGGAGCGCACCTCCCGCGCGGATCGCTGGAATCCCATTCTGGAAATTTCCCGGTTGGAAAAGCAGCCTCTCGTCATCGGCCATAGTGCCTGGTCTTTGGCTGTGGGCGATTGGAATGGCGATGCCCGGCCTGATATCGCTTATACCACCGATGAGGATAAACTGGTCCTCCGCACTCAGGGGAAACCGGGAGACTGGAGCCAGAAAAAGGAGTTTATACTCGATTCCACCGCAGAGGATTCCGAGGTCCTCCTGGCCGTGGATTTAAATCAGGATACCATTCCGGATCTGGCGCTGCTCACGGATACCCGCCTGATGGTCTGGCTACAGAAAACTCCAGGTAACTGGAGCGAGCCGAAAACCTATGTCCTCGGCCAGAGCGGCTGCGGCGGCTTGCATTGCAGCGACCTCAATGGCGATGGCAAAGCGGACCTCTTTTATACGGCACCGGATGCGGATGCTCTGTTGGTTAGGCTTCAGCAAGAGGATACCGGTTTTGGTGAAGAATGGCGGCTGGAAATGCCCGAAAGCCGTTGCTGGGTACACCCCGTGAAACTCGGGAAGGAAACCGGTCTGGCCTGGATCCGCAGTGATACCGGGATGGTGGAGATTGCCCGTCTGGCAGCCGCCGCTGCTGAGCCGGATTCAGACCTCGCTGCCACCATCCGCCACGCCATGCCGTCCACGGATAGCAAAGGCGGCGCAACGGCTTATGGTGACCTCAATGGAGACAAGATCCCCGACGTCGTCCTCGCTGAACCGAAGAATGCCCGCCTGTGGTTTTTTGCCGGTCGCCAAGGCGGCAGCTTTGCTGAAGGACGCGAATTTCCTGCCCTTAGTGGTATCGAAAGTTTGGTCATCAGCGATTTGGATGCGGACGGCAAAGCTGATCTGCTGATCTTAAGCCCGGCAGAAAAGAGCATTGGTCTCGCCCGCTGGCAGAAGAACCGTCTGACTTATCCTGAGGTGATTCACCAGACCGCCGATACCTTGCTCAGCCTCCAGGCTGGCCTTGTGGGCACAGCCACGGAACCTGCCGTGCTGGCTCTGACCGAGGTCAAAAGCAAAGTCTCACTCCTGACCCTGCGTTGGGTGGCCGCTGAAAAGAAATTCGTCTCCTCCGTTCAGGACCTGCCTAGCTCACCCACCAAGCCCAACGCCCTGCGCATCGTGGATGCCAACCAGGATGGCTTGGGAGATCTGGCCCTCTTTTCCAACCTGGCCTCCATGCAGATCCTGCTCAGTCAGAAAGATGCAAAAGCACCTTTCAAACGCGCCGAAGGTCTTCCCGACAACCTGCTCAACAAGATCTCTCCCACCGCCATGACCACTGCGGACCTGGATGGTGATGGCAAGGCGGAAATCATCGTGGCCAAGGACCAGATCGCCCGTGCCCTCCGCATCGGGACCGATGGCAAAGCCGTCACAGTGGAGCAGTTCAATGCCCCGGAATCCAGTGCCCAGATCAGCGCCGTTATCGTTGTTCCTGGTAAAGACAAACCCAATGTCCTGCTGGCGGATACTTCCAAGGGTAAACTCTATGAGATGACCCCTGGCAGCGATGCGGTCTATCGCTCCTCCCATACCCACCCTCTCTCCAGCCTCACCCCGGACGAATGCCATCTTATTGCCACGGGCAAAGGCAGGAGTCTGCTTCTCATCGGAAAAACCAGCTTTGAGATCAGCCCGCTGACGGGCGCGGCACTGAAGCTGGAAACCATCACCACCGTGGACAGCGAGCTCAAGGACACTTCTGCTACAGATCTCCTCATTGCTTCCTTTACCGGTGGCAGCACCGATGACCTCATCCTGGTGGATTCTGGGAAAAGCCGGGTGCTTGAATTCCTTCAGGCCGGTGCCGAAACACCTCCTGTCTGGACCAGTGCACTGCATTTCCGCGTCTTCGAGATCGACCCTCAATACCGTGGTAAAACCGGCCTCGCCAGTGAACCTCACGACTATACGGCCATTGATCTTAATGGTGACGGCCGGCTGGATCTCGCCTTGCTGGTACATGATCGGCTGCTGCTCTATGTCAGAAAATAAGTCCATTGCAATATGCACGTCACGTCGGCAGTGTCGGCATTTGGCATCGGTATTGCTACTTGACGGAAGTGAACCGGCAGTGATTGGTCCACCCCGACATCCGGGCTCCCTATGATCGAGTGGGAAAAGCTTCTCTGGTTAACCAGCTATATTATTGTTTCTGCCGGATTGTCCGCCTTTGGGGCGCACAAAGTCAAAGTGCTGTACACCTACTGGAAGCACCGGAAGAATCGCCCGCAACCCTTGCGTGAGTTCACTGAACTGCCTTCAGTGACCATCCAGTTGCCCCTGTTCAACGAGGCAGATGTCATGGAGCAGCTCATCACCTCCATCAGTGCACTGGACTACCCCAAGGACCGGCTTCAGATCCAGTTCCTGGATGATTCCACGGATGAAACCGCCCAGGCCTGTGAGCAGTATGCCCGCGACTTGAGCCAGCAGGGCTTCGATGTAGAATACCGCCACCGGACCAACCGCACGGGTTTCAAAGCCGGTGCACTGGATGCCGCCATGGCGACCGTAAAAGGCGAGTTCATCTGCATTTTTGATGCCGACTTCCAACCTGCGCCGGATTACCTGAAGCAGACCATCCATTACTTCACGGACCCAAAAGTGGGCATCGTCCAGGCACGATGGGGGCACAGCAATCTGAAGTTCTCCCTGCTCACTCGTCTTCAGGGCATCCTGCTGGATGGTCACCTGATGATGGAGCAGACCTCCCGCAGTCGGCAGGGGGAGTTTTGCAACTTCAACGGCACGGCTGGCCTCTGGCGCCGCAATGTCATTGATGAAGCAGGTGGCTGGAAGCATGACACCCTGACGGAAGACCTGGACCTGAGCTATCGTGCTCAGCTCCTCGGCTGGCGCTTTATCTATCTCAATGACGTGATCGTTCCTGCGGAGTTGCCTCCAGACATGGATGGCTTCAAGTCCCAGCAGCATCGCTGGACCAAGGGCTCCGTTCAGGTATGCAAGAAAGTCTTGAGCCGCGTCTGGCGCAGTGATGAACCCTTCATGAAGAAGGTGGAAGCCACAGCTCACCTGACCTCCAACTTTGCCAATCTGCTAACCCTCGGCACTTTGGTGCTGCTGTATCCCGTGGACTTTATACCGGTGAATTCCTGGCAGAAGGCCGTATTCGTGGACCTGCCGGTATTCCTCTTTGCCACCGTGGCGGTGATCGCCTTTTACCTGACGGCTCAAGGAGCGCAGACCCGTTGGGGCTGGCTAAAGACAATCCCGTATATCCCCTGTTTCATGGCTCTCGGTATCGGTATGTCCATCAACAATGGCAAGGCGGTCATTGAAGCATTGCTGGGCCAGGAGTCCGATTTTGTACGGACACCGAAGTATGGGGTCAACAGCAAAGCCCAGGCACAGTCGTCAAAGAAGTCCTTCAGGTATAAGGCGGGCAAGTCGCTCTGCCTATGGATTGAACTGGCCCTAGTGGGCTACTTTGGCCACCTGCTCTGGCTGGCAGTGCAGCGCGAGCAGTGGGGTTCCCTGCCATTCCTGGCCTTGTTCCTGGCGGGATTCCTATACGTCTCATTGAGCTCACTACTGAAACGCTTTTCGATGGCCACCTTCACTCCTCAGCCTGTGACCGGCACACGGGAAACGGAAGAGGCTGAAGTGGTGGTGGCATAGACCAGGAGTGCTCGCGACAGCAGGTCCACGAAATGATGGGCCTGGTGGTTGCGTTTAAGTAAGTGACTGGCGCGGCAGCCAACCCTCTGCCCGCTGATGTCCACCCAACTATGAAGCGCATTTCCTTGGTTCCTCTATCCTTGGTCGTCTGGTTATCCATCACGGTTTATACATGTGCCGAGCCTTCAGCCGCTGTGGTGGGACTCATCCAGCGAGCGGGCAATACGGAAGATGAGCTGGAAAGACAACGGCTTCTAAATGAGCTAGCTGCTCTACCAGGACTGGAGGAGGGGCTGAAAAAGGAGGCTGTGGCGCTGGCAGGATTTGCTCGCAGTTGGAATGAAGGGGCCTTGAAGTTATATAACGGGTTCACCCGTGGCAAGCCGCCGGAGACCATCGGCGACTATGAGTTTGGAGTGGGCCGTGAGTCGCCTTTGTTTCCTATCACTGCCCTCTATCGAGGCCGGATGCTGGCGTGGAATTTGATTGAGAATAGCACGGTGCGCAGCAGCCCGAAGTCCGGCCCCTGGTTCAAGGATGAAGCGGTAAAATCCTTCCGCATCGCAGCGGAGGCTTTCCCTGAAAACAGGCTGCCACGCATGTATCTGGGAGAGGCTATACCATGGCCGAAAGAGCTGAGCGAATCTCCGGATGCGCCAGTTTGGGCAAACTTGCAGCGTGAGCAGATTGAGCGGCTGCGGGAGATCATTGAATGGTGGATTGATCATCGCCAAAAGCCGGACGGACAGTTTGGCGGGGGCTGGGGAGATGACTGCGAGATGTGGCGCTGGTGGTCAGCGGTGCTGCTTGGTTTTAACGACCCCAAGATCACAGCAGCGCAGTTAAAGTTCTCCAAGGCGGCAGTGAACCGTCCGCATCTCAAGGGAGGTTTTTACACAGAGATCACCGATGTGGAACATGCCGCTGAAGACACGACGGATAATCTGGTGCCCCTGCTCGTTTTGGAGCCGGAGGAGAAGCGCTGGCAGGACTGGAGCCGTGGGCTGACAGGCTTCATGGGGAATGTATGGACTGGGCGCAATGAGCGTGGGGGGCTTCAGTTTAAAAGTTTTTACTTCAGTGCCACCGCCGTCGCACCGCAGCCGCAGCGGGGGCTGGATGTCATCGCCAATGTGGCGGCCATTCATCCGGCGATGATGATGTGGCGGCGATCTGGGGAGGATGAAATGAGCAAACCTATTCTCGCCTGGCTGGATACCTGGGTGGAGGCCACGGCCCGTGCGGAGAATGGAAAACCGGCGGGTATCCTGCCTGCGGCTATTCGCTGGCCTGATGGAGTGGTAGCCGGTGCGGATAATAAGAACTGGTGGGAGCCTGTGAAAAAAGGCGGGTTCATGCATACCTATTACATTTGGCCCAGTGTGATCACGGAGATGACGGATGCTCTGGTTGTGGCCTATTTGAAGACGGATAACCAAAAGTATCTTGATCCTATCCGCTCCATGGCGGCTATACGTCTGAAGCATCTGAAGGCTCCATCTGCGGAGGCAGCAAAACCGGGTAGTGAAGCCTGGTGTGCGGAGCAACTAGGTCCAAGGCCCAATGCCAACAGCAATGTGGGATCTCTGGTGAAGACATTGGCGAGGCTGAAGGCACTGACTGGAACGGCAGAATTCGATGAACTGCTGGCGCTAGAAGGTGGCGAGTTTGTTTTGCGCACGGATACGGAGGGGCGCACTCAGATGGAGCAGGCTCTGAAGGAAAGTGCGGAAGCTCTGCGGATAAACTTTCCTGGTTATACCAGCGAGGTCAGGTCCACTGACCGGGTGATGCGATTTATCCAATTCCTGTCCAAGGATTATGCCTTCGACGAATACCGGGGCGTGATGCAGCCGAAGCATGAGTTGCTTTATCGCATGGTGACGGGGGATACGAATGCACCGCGCTTCCCACAAATGGCCGTGCGCTGGCATACCCCGCCGAAGGACATCGCGGCATGGGTGACGGAAGCCAGCACCGGACGTTTTGGTGCGGAACTCTTTCATTTCGGTCATGAGGAACGTGCGGTAACGGCGGAACTGTTTCTGCTGAAGCCCGGCACATATGAGGTGAGCTTGACGCGAAAAGGCAAGCCAGCGGAGATGCTGGAACCTTTAGAAGTAAAGGCGAGAAGCAGGACACAGTTTGCGCTGAAGCTGCCTCCTGGAGAACTGGCGGTACTGAAAGTGACGCCTAACAATAAGTAATAATGTCCATCAGGCGAGTATCTTTTTGACCACATGGCCGTGGACATCGGTGAGGCGATAGTCGCGGCCCTGGGTATGGAAAGTCAGGCGTTCGTGATCGAAGCCCATGAGATGGAGCATGGTGGCCTGGACATCGTGAACGTGGACGGGATCCTCAATGACGTTGAAACCGAGCTCATCGGTAGCACCGATGGTCTGGCCTCCTTTGACGCCGCCTCCGGCCATCCAGATGGTGAAGGCTTGTGGATGGTGGTCACGACCCAGGGCACGGCCTAACGCAGGATTGGTTTCGACCATGGGCGTGCGGCCAAATTCGCCACCCCAGACGACGAGGGTGTCATCAAAGAGACCGCGTTGCTTGAGGTCTTTGATCAAAGCCGCGCTGGCCTGATCTGTCTCTTTGCAGTTTTTAGTCACGTTGCCTTCGACGTTGGAATGGGCATCCCAGCCTTCGTGGTAGATGTTCACAAAACGGACGCCGCGCTCGATCATGCGGCGGGCGAGGAGGCAGGCACGGGCGAAGTCGGGCTTGGCGGGGTCACAGCCATACATCTCGAGGGTTTCCTTGCTTTCGCTGCTGAGGTCCGTGAGCTCCGGTGCGCTGGTCTGCATGCGGAAGGCCATTTCATAAGAGGCGATGCGAGTGGCGATCTCGGGATCACCGACGACACCGAGGCGCTTTTGGTTGAGGGCGCTGACGAGGTCCAGGGTATCGCGCTGAGCACGGGCATCAATGCCTGCCGGGCTGGAGACATTGAGGATGGGATCGCCACTGTTGCGGAAGCGGACGCCATTGTAGATGGTGGGAAGGAAGCCGCTGGACATCAGGGCGGTGCCGCCGCTGAGGCCGGAGCCAGTGGACATAACCACAAAAGCGGGAAGGTTTTGCGTGTCTGAACCGAGTCCATAAAGTGCCCAGGAGCCAATGCAGGGCCGGCCGGGCTGGCCAAAACCGGTCTGGAAAAAGAGCTGAGCGGGGGCGTGATTGAACTGGTCCGTTTTGACGGAACGGACGATGCAAAGGTCATCGGCAACCTTGGCGATGTGGGGCATGATTTCGGAAATCCAGGCTCCGCTCTGACCATGCTGGGCAAATTTGAACCGAGGACCTAGAGCAGCGGCATCCGGGCGGATGAAGGCATACCGCTGGCCGCCGATGACCTCGGGCGGAATGGGCCGGCCCTCATACTTGGTGAGCATGGGCTTGGGATCAAAGGTCTCAAGCTGACTGGGGGCACCGGCCATGAAGAGATGAATGACACGCTTGGCCTTGGGGGCGTAATGCGGGCCACGGGCTTGGAGGGGATCGATGCCCGCAGCCTGGGCTAGGGAATCCGTGAGCAGACTGGCGGCAGCCACCTTGCCCAAGCCATAGGTACAGTCGCGCAGGAAGTGGCGACGGGAGTAGAAGGTGGGGGTGGGGAGCATGGGGATGGGCGGTAAGTAGTGCTGAGTGCTCAGTTCGCAGTGCTCAGTTATTTGAAGAAGGGTAAAAAGATTGGGGGTAGAAAGATTTTTTCTTTTAGTTTTTGGTGATGAACTCGTCGAGGTTGAAGAGGACGCGAGAGGCGAGGGTCCAGGGGGCGGATGGGATGGCGAGGTCGTCTTTGAGATTGGTGATTTCCTGGGCGTTGAGGTCGTTGGATTTTAGGCGGGCGCGCTGGGTATCGAGGAAGGTCTGCATGAGCTGGATTTCCTGGGCATCGGGGGGGCGGGAGAGGATGCGGAGGTAGAGGTGGCGGATGGTGGTTACGTCATCGGTTCCGGCTTTGGCGAGAAGGGTGCCGAGGGCCTGAGCACCTTCGGTGAAGATGACGTCGTTCATGATGGTGAGGGCCTGGAGGGCGGAGTTGGAAGACTCGCGTTTGACCAGGCAGGACTCCCCGGTGGGGGCATCGAAGGTGGTGTAGAGGGCGAAAGGAGCGGTGCGCTTGCTGAAAGTGTAGAGACTGCGCCGGTAGCGGTCAGCGCCGGTGCTGGGAGTCCACTGGAATTTGCCATAAGCGACCTCGGTAACGCTGTCGGGCTGAGGAGGATAGACGCTGGGTCCGCCTAACTTTGTGTTTAACAATCCAGCGGCCTTGAGCATGGAGTCGCGGATGATCTCGGCCTCCAGGCGGACGCGTGGGAAATGAGAATACAGTTCGTTTTCAGGATCTTTTTGAAGACTGGAAACTGAAGGCTGGACGCTCTGACGATAAACGGCACTGGTAACAAGGAGGCGATGGAGTTTCTTCATGGACCAGCCTTGCCTAACAAATTCCACCGCTAGGAAATCTAGCAGTTCGGGGTGTGATGGAAGGGAGCCTTGGTAGCCGAAGTCATCCACGGTTTTGACAATGCCTTTGCCAAACAGGGTGGCCCACTGGCGATTGACGATGACGCGGGCAGTGAGGGGATTTTCTGGGGACATGAGCCAGCGGGCAAACTCCAGGCGTGTCTTGGGAGCCTGTTGTGGGAAGGGGTGCAGGACGGCCAGGGTGACTGGTTCTACACGTTCCTTCGGCTGGGTGAATTCACCGCGATGATGGCGGAAGGTGGGGCGGGTGTGGTCGGCAGGTCGCTCGCGCATGACCAAGCTGATGGGAAAGGCGGGCGGGGTGCGGAGCTGGTGGACGGTTTTGGAATGAGCGGCTAGCTCCGGGGTAGTTAGGAGGAAGTACTCCCACAAAGGTTGCTTCTCAGCTTCCGTAAGCTCGGGCTTGAGCAGCAGTGCCGTGATGGAGTTGTCCATGTCTCGAGCGATGGCTTTGGCATCTGAAGAGGCAGACAAGCGGAAGTGGCCGAGCGGGCAGGCGTAATGGCGGCCAAAGAACATCCGGATGCGGATCTCTGCCCCTGTGGGAATGGGTTCTGAGAGAATAAAGACCGCTTCGTTGCGCTCGCCATAACGGGCAGCGCAGCTCCAGCCTGTCTGGGGATCGCCATCGGTGGCTTGCATGGCATTGGCAGGATTTTTGCCAAAATTGTTTTTGGAATAGCTCTCGGTGGCAGAGGCGATTTTGACGGGCTTGTCATTCACGAGGACCTGGAACTCTCCCATGAAAAAGTCGCCTTTAGGGCCTTCGTAATTGCACATGCCGGGGCCATGGGCGGGGAGACTTTCGTGAGGCAGGGCCTCCAGGCGTATGGCGGAGATGGGCTGCTCAGAAGTAGTCAGAGTGAGATCGTAGGTGTCGGATTTGGTGATGTCCCCCGAAGCCAGGACGGAGCCGTCAGGCTGGATTTTGAGCAGCGGCATATTGGACGATGCCTTTTGCGGTTTCAGCGTCTGCCAGGCGACGGTGCGGGCACGTTCGGTTTCCAGCCATTTGGCGAAGGCGGTCTCCGCATTGTTTTCAGGCGTGGCGTTCGGCCATTTGAAGGGGAGTCTTTTGAGAAAATTGGCGGCACGGGCGAGATTGGCTTTTTCTTGGGTGGCAATTTTTGGGTCAGGCAGATCGAGATCCGGCTCGTCCGCATTATTCAGGAAGGCCATCATTCCATAATATTCGGTGTGGGTGATGGGATCGAACTTATGCGTGTGGCACTGGGTGCACTGCATGGTTAGGCCCAGCCACGTGGCACCGGTGGTGGCAACGCGGTCCGTCATGGCATGAAAACGAAACTCCAGGGGGTCAATGCCGCCTTCTTCATTGAGCATGGTGTTCCGATGGAAACCGGTGGCGATGCGTTGATCCAGGGTGGCTCCGGGGATCATGTCACCAGCGAGCTGCTCAATGCTGAATTGGTCAAAAGGCATGTCGTCATTGAGCGCCTTGATGACCCAATCGCGATAAGGCCAGATGCTGCGCTCCCGGTCTTTTTCATAACCGTTGGTATCGGCATAACGGGCGAGGTCCAGCCAGCGACGAGCCCAGCGCTCACCATAGGCGGGTGAGGCCAGAAGGGCGTCCACCAGGCGTTCATAGACTTCCTGGGATTTGGGAGACTGGTAATCCTGGACAAAGGTTGTGACATCCTCGGGAGTCGGAGGCAGGCCGGTGAGGTCCAGATAAACGCGGCGGATGAGAGCTTCAGGGGAGGACTCCGGGGCGAGGGTGAGACCGGCAGTGTGGAGTTTTGCCTCAATGAAGTGGTCCACGGGATGGCGTCCCTCGGGGACTGGGCTGGCGACTGGTTTGGCAAAGGCCCAGTGAGGGGAGTATTCGGCTCCTTCAGCGACCCAGCGTTTTAGGATGTCCTTTTGGGCATCGGTGATGGGTTTTTTGGCCTCGGGTGGCGGCATGATTTCATCTTCATCGTGGCTGAAGATGCGGTGGATGATCTCGCTGCTGTCCGCTTGGCCTGGGATAATGGCGACTTCGCCGGATTTCCCGGCTTTAAGGGCGTCTTCACGGACATCCAGGCGGAGCTGGCCTTTGCGGGATTGCTCATCGGGGCCGTGGCAATGGTAGCAATGATTGGAGAGGATGGGACGCACATCGCGTTGAAAATCGAGCGATGCGGCGGAAAGCGACGCTGGCAGGGCAAGGGCGAAGAAGGCAAACAGGCGAGGCATGAGGATCTGGGAGGAGTAACGTCTGGCTAGGGGAGATTGTGCAAGGATCGCAGGATCATCCATGGTTTTACAGGACGTAAAGTGGCCGCATCGGGTGTGCTAAGGGGGGCTGGTTTATTCGTTGCCGAGGGCGCAACTTGTCCGCCTAACCAGCGTTTCAGGACGTTAATCTTTCATATGTACACGCGACTTTTTTGTTTTTTGCTGGCTGGTTCATGCACCCTTGGTCATGCAGAGATCACCTCTGAAAACAACGAGCGTTTGAAACAAGGGCTGGCACTGTATCCGGCGGCGGATACGGACAAGGACGGCATCCTGACGATGGCTGAGGCGAAGGCCTTTCTAGCTCAGAAGAAGGCGGTGCCCGCCTCTCCCGTGAAAGCGGGTGCACTGAAGCCGGATGCGGCCGATGTAGCCTATGGCCCGCATGAGCGGAACAAGCTGGACATCTATCTGGCAAAAGGCGCGACCGGGCCGACCCCAGTGGTGGTCATGATCCACGGGGGAGGATTCCGCAACGGAGACAAGAGCCGCTGGGCGGGCGAGAAGACGATGCAGGAGCTGCTAGGCAAGGGGATCTCCTGCGTGGCGATCAACTACCCTTTTCTGACGGATAAGCCGGTGCAGGACATTCTGCGGGACTGTGGCCGTGCCGTGCAGTTTCTCCGTGCTCATGCGGATGAGTGGAAGCTGGACAAGACGCGCTTTGCAGCCATCGGCGGCTCAGCCGGTGCGGGTACATCTCTGTGGCTGGCCACTCGGGATGATCTGGCGGATCCGAAATCCGCCGACCCGGTGCTGCGTGAATCCACACGCCTGAGCTGCGCGGTGTGCAATGCCACACAGGCCACGTATGATGTGTCACGCTGGGAATCCTTCATGGGGCCGACCAAGCCTGAATTTGGCACCAGTGAAATGGAGGCCGCGTTGTTTTATCATCTGCCTTCCATTGAGTCTTTTCAGACCGATTCCGGCAAGGCTATCTTAAAAGAGTGTGACATGCTGTCCTGGATCACTCGCGATGATCCTCCGCTACTGGTGAACAACAGCCAAGTTGTCGAAGCTCCTACCAACCGGGGGGAGTGGCTACACTGCATCCACCATGCGCGGGAGGTCCACAAAGTCTGCGCTGCCGCAGAGGTGCCCTGCATCGTTTTGCAGGACCAGGAAGAGCCGAAGACGAACGCGGCGGATTTCCTGGCGCAGCATCTGATCACTGCCGGGCCGAAGGGATGAATCACCACATGGGGCGGAACACTTCCCGGGCATCCTCGGTGGCGCTGAAAGCGGACCAGGAATGGTTAAAGACATACTCTCTTTTTTCCTCCGCCGACCAGGCGATGCGCAACTTATTGTTAGCGAGTGTTTCCCATAATGCTGGTGTTTCAAGACCGGGGCCGGTGAGGCTGCCGTCGGCATTGAACTGAACTTCACCTTTCTCACTCCGCCACCGGGAGGCGAGGATCCAGGAATGGAGTTCAGCCTTGTCCTGCGGGCCGTAGAAGCTATGGGGCAGGATGTGCTCATTTTCATTGCGATGCTGCTCGCGGCGCACGCCATCCTTCATGTAAACAATGTGCAGGCCTTTGTTCCAATAAGGGTTGGGATCAATGCCCAGGTCTGGAGGGCCGACGGTGAAGTCTCGTTGATGCACTTCCACATGCTCTTTCACAGCGGCGGTGACATCGGCATTTTTTCCGCCTGTGCCGTAAGTGGCGGAGAGGATCTGAACGGGGCGGCGTATGAGGGGGGAGCCGAGGGTTGCCACCGCAGGTTTTGCAGGGACGGGAGGTGGTTGATGAAGTTTAAGTCCCTCCTCCACAGGCTTGCTTTTCCCCTGATTGAGGGCTGCGACGATAGTTGGCTGGGGGGATGCGGATGCGGCTACGTATTTGATCCAGGTGGAAGAACCTGCGCCCCACAGGGGCTTGCCAGGAAAAGCGCTCCCGGCAAATTGGTGCATGAAGGCGTCTCCATCTGCCCAAGGCTTGGCGATGGCATTGGCGCGCTGGCCAATGCCGGAATCACGCTGAGTGATGAAATCTTTCGAACGGGCGGGATCGTCGCAAGTGCTCCATTCGGTGGAAAAGGGATCAGACACGAAGCCGTATTGGTTAGGCCCGAGAATGCCTGCCACGGCAAAGTAACGGGAGCCACCCCAGCGCAGGCGGTTATGCACCACTTGGAACACGAGCCAGTCTCCAGGCCGCATATCCACGGCGATTCTTTCCACGGTGGCACCGAAGTGCTCATGCAGCAGGGTGCGCCTAGAATCGTGAATCTTCACCCCATTGCGGTACGCCTCGACGATGTAATCGTTGGTGACGGTGATCAGTTCCATCGCACGCAGCCGGGGTGCAGGCTTGCTGCGGGAATCCTCCGTTTCCGTATGTGTCAAGGTGGTAGCTGGGGGAGTCGAGCTAGGTTGATTGTCCCAGAACAGATACGATGGAACCGGACCCAGCCCGGACCACCATAGCCTGGGTGCAGGTTTGATGGCGATGGGTGGTACCTCCGTCACTTCATGGGTGAGGAGATCCGGTGGGATAGGGCTTAATTCTAACTGGCCTGGAGGTTTCCATAGGATGTGAATCCCGGAGTCCTGGCCGCGAGATTCCACCACGCCGATGGAGACAAATTTCACCCGGCCTTTTTTCAAAGGCAGCGAATTCACATTGCTATCTCCGTCGCGAAAGCCGCATACAATTTTGTCATTGATGAGGAGGATATCCCGGTCGTAAAAGCTGCGAGTGGAAAAGGCATAGTCGCCGTCTTTCTGGATCTCCAAAAACCCGCTGGCGACTGCATTGCGGCTGGTGGTCCATTTCCAGGGATGCACAGACTCAGCAATATGCGGCTGGCCAATGGGTGGGCCGAGCTGGTCCAGCGACACCTGAAACTGGTGTTGATTGTTCATCTGGGAACCGTGGCGCGGATATTCCTGCACGAGAAGACCTGGAGCGGATGAACGTGAGGTGGAGGATGGAGCCGCTGTCCCGGCCAGGAGGCACCCTGAAGCCAAGACGGCCAGGGTGATTGAGGAAATGATCGCTTTCATAAAGTGACACCTGACGATGGGGCAGTTTCACCTAACCAGGATTGGTAAATCAAGCCTTAAATATGCGGAGTCAGGAATCAGCACGCCGCACCCTTTTGCGGGGTGCGGCGTGAAAGACACTGGCTCATTGTGCTCCGGCGGTGGGACGGATGATGATCTCGTTCACATCCACATCCGCAGGCTGTCCGATGGTGTAGGCTATGGCGCGGGCGATTGCATCCGGCTTGAGGGCGATTTGGCGAAACTCCGCCATGGCCTCCCTGGTGGCAGGATCCGAAATGGTATCGGCCAGCTCAGACTCCACCACTCCGGGGGAGATGATGGTCACGCGCACGTCCTTGTTTTCCAGGCGCAGACCTTCTGAGATGGCGCGCACGGCAAATTTGGTGCCGCTGTAAACGGCGCAGGTGGCCCACACCTGGTGGCCACCAATGGAGGACACATTGATCACGTGGCCGCTTTTTCTGGCCTGCATGCCGGGGAGCACGGCGGCGATGCCGTGAAGCACACCGCGGATGTTGACATCAATCATGCGGTTCCACTCTCCCACTTTCAGTTCATGGAGGGGAGACAGTGGCATCACACCGGCATTGTTGATGATGACATCCGGCGGGCCAAATTTTTCTTCCGCATAGGCCGCGAAGGCCTGCATGTCTTCAAGGCTGGTGACATCCAGCGTGCGATAGGCAACGCTACCTCCTGAGTCCTGAATTTCCTGGGCGAGTTTTTCGAGACGGTCGGTGCGTCGGGCGCCCATCACTACTTTATGGCCTTGCTGGGCGAGATGACGTGCGGTGGCTTCGCCAATGCCGCTGCTGGCTCCAGTGATCAGAATAACTTTAGATGTGTTCATGGTGTTTAATGTGTGTTTTAAATAAGTGCTTGTTGTTAGGGTGAAGATTAAAGAAACATGCCGCCGGAGGCTTCCAGGCGCTGGGCATTGACCCAACGGCCTTCTTCAGAACAGAGAAAGGCAACCACGCCGCCGATGTCATCGGGCACGCCGACACGGCCAAGGGCGATCTGGGAGGCGAGGAAGTCTTTCGCGCCTGGGCGTTCAAAGGTTTCCTTGGTAAAGTCGGTCTCAATGACGCCGGGTGCCACGGTGTTTGCCCGGATACGACGCGGCCCGAGTTCCTTGGCCAGGTAACGGGTAAATACCTCGATGGCACCCTTCATGGAAGCATACGCGGAATAACCAGGAATGCTAAAACGGGTGAGCCCTGTGGAGAGATTGACGATGGAGCCGCCATCGGCGATGAGCGGCAGCAGCTTCTGGGTGAGAAAATAAACGCCTTTGAAGTGGACATTAAAAAGAGCATCGAAATTCTCCTCCGTGGTTTCAGCAAAGGGTGCAGAGGAATCAATGCCGGCATTGTTGACGAGGAAATCGAAGTGCTTCTGCTGCCAGGTGGTTTCCAGTGTCTGAGCCAATGCGGAGACGAAGACCGGGAAGCCGGTGGTGTCGGCAGCTTCGAGTTGCAAGGCGGCGGCTTTTCGACCTAGCGCGGCGATCTCTGCGAGGACTGCATCGGCTTCACTTTTGCGGCTGCGATATGTGATGACAACGTCTGCGCCATTGCGGGCAAGTTGGAGGGCGATGTTGCGACCCAGACCGCGGCTGCCGCCGGTAACCAATGCGATTTTTTGATTCAAGCCGTTCATGATGTTTTTCGTGCGTTGTGGATTTGAGGTGTCCTGTTTCGTGATTCAGAACTGTGGTGATCATGCCACAACCGGCCTTTTGAAAACAAGGCACGTTCATCCAGAAAACTTGCCTGATTCTATGAGCGGATGTATCTTTGGTGGAAATATGCGCTTAAAGGTCGCCTGATTCTCCAGATGAAAAGCATCACTCAAAAAGCTAAACCAACGCCTAAGCATCGGGCTAATGAACCTCTGGCTACTGTGCTGGGTCAGCTTGTGCGTGAAGAGGGTTTTGGTGTTTCCAGCCTCCCAGATGTGCGCTTGATGTATTCTACGGAGACCTATCCCAGTGCACCGGTTTCGTATGACCCGAGCATTGTCATCATCGCGCAAGGGTACAAACATGGGCGACTGGCGGACCGCGCCTTTACTTATGATGCTAGCCATTACCTGGTGCTATCGCTGCCGCTGCCCTTCGAGTGCCAGACGATTGGGTCCAAAGAGGAGCCGATGCTGGGGATGGCCGTGCGGGTGAATCCGGCGACGATTGCCGAGCTACTGTTGGAGATGGATACACCGCCTTCGGCGATTATGGCACCGGAGCAGGCCATTGATGCGATGCCTTTGACACCTGAGCTGGGGGATGCGGCATTGCGGCTGGCGCGTTGCCTTCAGTCACCTTTTGAAGCGCGTATCCTGGGGCCGCACATCATTCGTGAGATGACCTATCGTGCGCTGTGTGGCGGGCAGGGACCGGCCTTACGTGCGCTAGCGACGCCGCAGAGCAGCTTTGGCCAGATTGCCAGGGCGATGCGGCGCATCCATTTGGATTTTGGAAGCACGCTGGATGTGGCTTCGTTGGCGAGGGAGGCGGGCATGAGTGTCTCCACTTTTCATGCCCATTTTAAAGCGGTGACTTCGTATCCACCCTTGCGTTATTTGCAGACGATCCGCCTGCATAAAGCGCAGGTTTTTATGGTCAACGGCATGGCGGTGGCGGAGGCGGCAAATAAGGTGGGATACGAAAGCCCATCGCAGTTTAGCCGCGAGTTCAAAAGGCTTTTTGGTGGCACGCCGAAGGAGATCACCTCCAAGTCCAAGATCGCGCTGTCGATGTTTGCGTGACATCGGCCCAGGGGGCGGGCACAATGTCGAAAAGAATGTCCAAAGGCGATGCCGTACGGCCTTCTTTAGAACTTACTGACCATGACCACACGCCGCCATTTTATCGCCTCCGTCACCGCCGCCTTGGGCGGTTCCGCCTTTGCTGCCTCTGGCAAGCCGAAGACTGTCCTGCTGCAATCTGCATGGGATACGATCAACATTGGTGACATCGGTCACACTCCTGGTACGCTGAGAATTCTGGAGGAGCATCTACCCGAGGTGCGCGTGGTGCTGTGGGCATCGAAGCTGGATGAGCGGGTGGAGGCTTTGCTGCGCAAGCGTTTTCCTAAAGTGGAAATCGTGCAGGGTGGGCTGGCCGGGAAAAGTAAAAAGGATGCTGCGCTGCGGGAAGCCATCGCAGGATGTGACTTATTCATTCGCAATTCCGGGATGGGCCAGGGCACGGATTACATGGAATATTGCCGGGACGCGGCCAAGCCCTACGGTCTCTATGGACAGTCCTTTTTCCCCAACATGGTGGAAGGAAAAGGTGCGGAAGAACGCATCAAGCTGCTGAACAATGCGGCCTTCATTTACTGCCGTGAAACCAAGACGCTGGATATCCTGAAAAACGCGGGTGTGAAGACTCCCGTGCTGGAGTTTGGCCCGGATGGCTGCTTCGGCATTGATGTGCGCGATGAGGAACGCGGTCTCGCAACCATGAAAAAGCTGGGGCTGGAGGATCGGCAGTTCATCACTCTGCAACTGCGCACGCACACAGCTAAGCACCCAGGGGTGGACAATCCGCCGCTGAATCCTCTGAACCCGACGCCGCAGATGGTGGCCGATGATGAAAGGCGCGCGGCGAAGTATCGTGAACTGGTGACGATGTGGGTGCAGAAGACCGGCAAGAAGGTGCTCATCGCCCCCGAGGTAAAGAAGGAGATGGTGCATAACAAACGATTGATCTACGACCTGCTGCCGCCAGAGATCCAAAAGAACGTATTGAACCTGGAGACCTTCTGGAATGCGGATGAGGCGGCTTCCGTTTTCGCTCGTGCTCACACCATTGTCTGCCATGAACCGCATTCGCCGATCATCGCACTGGCGAATGGTACGCCGATCATTCACACCTACTCGGAATTTCACAGCCCCAAGTGCTGGATGTTCAAGGACATCGGTTTGGGTGAATGGCTGCTGGAGTTTGATGAAACGCCCGTGGAAAAAATGGCGGAGACGTTGCTGGCCATTGATTCGGATTACCCGGCTGCGCTCGCCAAGGTGAAGAAGGCGATGGACTTTGTCCACGAGCGCCAGGGCGCGACAATGAAAGTGGTGGGCGAGATCACGGGCGCTGCCTGATGATGAAGTGGCGATGATGGTTTTTCCCGATCAAGTTAGGATTGATGAAATCCAGCCTGATCGGGAAAACAGCCGCTGAGGGACTTTGCTACGTATAGTGAACGGTGTATGAATTCCTCCTCCAAGCTCCGCTCTGTTCTGGCTCTGATAGGCTTCCTGGTGATCACCTTTTGTGCTCCGGCTTTCGGGGCTTTTGCGCCGCCGGGAGAATGGTATGCGGGTTTGGTAAAACCGTCGTGGAATCCGCCCGCGTGGGTCTTTGGGCCGGCCTGGACCCTGCTTTATACTCTGATGGCGGTTGCAGCCTGGTTGGTGTGGAAGCGGGGTGGGTTTGGCGGGCAGAAGGGGCCGCTGACGCTCTACTTTATTCAATTGGCACTGAATGCTGTGTGGACGCCTGTTTTCTTTGGCGCGCATGAGCTGGGATGGGCGCTCGTGGTCATCCTGATGCTCTGGCTGGCCATTTTTGCCACGCTGCTGAGCTTCTGGCGGGTGCGGCAGATGGCGGGGCTGCTTTTTGTGCCTTATCTGGCGTGGGTGAGCTTTGCGACGGCACTGAATTTCATGCTTTGGCGGCTGAATCCTGCGGCCTGATCAGGCATCGGGATTTCCGTAAAGGCAGCTCAGGGTGATTTCGACAGAGTCCGTGCCATCGCCGACCCAGAGTGCGCCGTCTTGAAGAGTGAGTTGCAGGCTCATGGAGCGCTTGCACATCGCGGCGAGTTGCTGGCTTTGTTCGGCAGGCACCTGCCAGACGGTGAGGTTGCGCAGGCGCGTGAGCTTGCCTGCGATGCCACTCCACCAGGTGGCGGTGCTGGAACTGAAGCTGTAAACGGAAACTCGGGCAGCGCGGCTGCACAGGCGGGTGATGCGTTTTTCATCCGGCTGACCTACTTCGATGACGTGCACCAACAGGCCAGTGAGGTCTTTTTGCACCAAGCAGGGCTCATCCGGCTCCCACATGTCCTTGCCAAATTCGAGCAGGCCCTGGTCATTGTTAGGCGGTGCATTGAGGGCAAAGGCGAGCAGGCGGATCATCATCCGCTCGTCCGTTTCAGAAGGGTGCCGTGCCAGGGTGAGGTTGTGATCGCTGTAGAGATTGCGATCAATGTCGGAGATATTGAGACTGGCTTTGTGGATGGTGGCTTTGAGTGCCATAAGGGGATGAGACCTTACCGCATCTGGGAGCAGGAACAAGATGACGCTAAGGGTTTTGAGAATTCTCTTTAAAGGTGATGGGAAAGGCGTTGCCAGATGAGGAATGGATTCGATGCTGGAAGGCGCTCTTTCCATTCTTATGAAATGCACTGCCTTATTCCTCGCGGCGATTTGTTCCCTTGGCCTCCTCCATGCTCAGGAGGATACCTCTGGTGATGCAGGCAGGCGCTTTGAAGGTACGATTGGTGAGAACCTGAAGATTACGCTTCTTTTGGAAAGCACTTTGGATGAGGACGGTGAAACCAGCTACGACGGAGCTTATCATTACCACAAGACGGGCATCCCCATCAGCCTCACCCAAGTGCCGGATGCAGGGGAGCTGATCCGCCTACGCGAAAATGAAGGCAGCGATGCCGAAGGCCGGGAGACCTTCACCGGGCAATGGGCGGTGAAGCTGGATGGCACGGACATCACTGGAACGTGGTCCACTCCAGATGGAAAAAAGAAGCTGCCCATCAGCCTGCGGGAGAGCTATCCGGCAGGGTCCGTGAGAGTGGTGACGACTCAACTGGAGTCTGTGCAGACGCTGCGGAAGAATGGAGGAAAGCGGGGCTTTGAAATCAAGGTGCGCTATTTGCAGCTCGCTTCCCGGACGGCGGCAGCGGCGGAGATTAACCGGGTGTTACGGCAGGATGCGCTGAATGTGCCCGTGAATGAAGATGAAGACCCGACGCACATTCCCGAAAATCCCACGGAAAAGGACATCCTGGCGGCCATGGTCATGAAGGAGGAGGCAGGAGAGGATGAGGACTGGGAGGCCGCTTTTGTGGAGTCGGTGGATGACAGCCAGAGCGTGATGATGAACGAGAGCGGATTCCTGACGGTGGAGTATGTCACCTGGACCTACACGGGAGGAGCCCACGGAAATTATGGCAGCAGCTACCGCAGTTTTGATCTGGAGAGTGGTCAGGAACTGCTGCTGGAGGATCTGGTAAAAACTGGTTACGAAAAACGCTGGGCGACACTGGGGGCTGCGGAATTGCTTTTGCAACAAGGCCTGAAGCCGGATGCACCATTGACTGAAGTGGGCCTGTTTGAAGATACGCTGGAGTTGAATGAAACCTGGTTTCTCACGCCTGGAGGCATCGGGTTCAGTTATGATCCGTATGAGATCGGACCTTATGGCCGGGGAATGATCCAGTTTGTGCTGCCGTGGAAGGACATTTTACCGGACCTGAAGCCCGGCAGCCGGATCTATGATATGGCCAGCCGTTTGGGAGCAAAGACGAAGTAGTATTGGACGATGTTTGTAAAACAGGATGACAGGTCAGGGGTGACATCGCGTTGACGGGGGTTCGCTTTGCCGCGTATTGAATCGGGATGAAAAAACGCCGTCAGGAACCCAAGAGAGCGGAGACTCCGCCGACGCCTTCAGAGGAGGCGGGGAAGGAGCGTGGCGGCATGGGAGCGGTGGGTCTGGTTTTGGGAATGGTGGTATTGATCGGGCTGATCGGCTGGGGAATGTGGCCGAAGAAGAAAAACTATACTCCCGTGCCTGTGGCGGTGGTTCCCACGAAGAAGGTGGAGCCCTATGTGATGCCGGATGAGAAGGCTGCGTATGCGGAATATGCGGGCTCGCAGTCCTGCAAAGAATGCCATGCGGCGGAATTCGGGAAATGGGAAAACTCGCATCATGGGTTGGCGGAGCGAAAGCCGGATGACAAGCTGGACCTGGCCGGGTTTCACCCTCCGCAGATTTTCAAGCATGGCACGCAGACGACCGAGGCGCGGAAGAAGGATGGAGTGTATGAGCTGATCTCGCTCGGGTTTGGCGGCAAGAAGGAGGCTTATTCGGTGGAGAGGGTGATCGGTCATGCGCCGCTGCGGCAGTTTCTCGTGCATGGGCAGAATGGCCGGTTGCATGCGATGGAGGCCTGTTTTGATCCGAAAAAGGGAGACTGGTTCAATGTTTATGGGGATGAGGACCGCGTGCCGGGGGAGTGGGGACACTGGACGGGACGCGGCATGGTGTGGAACCAGATGTGCGCGAGCTGCCATAACACACGAGTGCGCAAAAACTATGACATGGAGACGGACAGCTACCGCACCAGTATGACAGAGCTGACCGTGAGCTGTGAATCCTGCCACGGTCCCATGAAGGCTCATGATGACTGGCAGCGTGAATACAAAGGCAGTGGGAAAAAGGATCCGACGGTGGTGAAGTGGACACGCGACCAGCAGGTGGAAAACTGCGCGGGATGCCATGCGCGGCGCGGGGAGATCACGGGGGATTTTGTGCCAGGGGATTCATTTTGGGATCACTATCTGCTGACCATCACAGACCACACGGATATCTATTATCCAGATGGCCAGATCCGGGATGAAAACTATGAGTTCGCCAGTTTCTTCAGCAGCCGCATGTATCACTCCGGGGTACGGTGCATGGACTGCCATGACATGCATAGCATGAAGACGATCCTGCCGGGCAACCAGCTTTGCATGCGGTGCCATACACCTGGCGGTTTCCCGAATGCGCCCGCGATCCTGCCGGAGATGCATAGCTTTCACCAAGCCACGAGCACGGGCAATGAATGCATCAACTGTCACATGCCGCAGACGACGTATATGCAGAGGCATCCGCGACATGATCATGGGTTCACCATTCCTGATCCGCTGCTGACGAAGGAATACGGCGTGCCGAATGCCTGCAACAAATGCCACACGGATCAAACGGTGGACTGGGCCCTGGCAGCGACGGACAAATGGTACGGTGAGCGGATGAATCGCAAGACACGCAGCCGGGCAGTGGCCATCGCCAAGGCACGCCAGGGAAACCCTGAAGGACGTGACGAACTGCTGAAACTGCTCGAGAGTGATGAAACACCGCATTGGAAAGCCAGCGCGACTTTGTTGCTGGACCGCTGGGTGGCCGAACCACAGGTGCAACAAGCCTTGGCCAGGCAGATGGAGCATGAGCATCCGCTGGTGCGGCAGTCCGCCGCCCGCATCCTGGAGCCTGCCCTGCAAAACAGCGCTATACGTAGCGCTACTGAAAAGCTGCTGGAGGATCCATCCCGCAGCGTGCGGGTGACGGCGGCTTGGTCACTGAGGGATAGCCTGAATCTGGACAGCGCAGCCGGGAAAGACCTTCAGCACATGCTGCGGCTGAATGCGGACCAGCCCAGCGGGCAGATGCAGATGGGCCAGTTTTATTATGCGCAGCGGGATGTACCCAGCGCCATCCGACACATGGAAACGGCCATCCGCTGGGATCCCAATTCGCCACCTTTTCACCATGATCTCGCACTGCTGTACAGTGCTGCTGGGAATACACCGAAGGTGATCGAGAAGCTGCGCGATGCCATCCGACTGGCTCCTAACGAAGGTCAGTTTCACTACGAGCTGGGCCTGGCATTGAGTGAAACAGGTGACATGGAGGCCACCATCGCCGCCTTGAAGGAATGCGTACGCGTGGCACCCCAATTCGCCCGAGCTTGGTATAATCTGGGCCTGGCTTTCAATGGTCAGGGCCGCACGGCTGAGGCAATGGATGCCCTGCGGCGGGGTGAAACGGCAGACCCTACGGACCCAGGCATCCCCTATGCACGCGCTACCATTCTTGCCCAGCTAGGGCAAAAGCAGCAGGCCATGGATGCCGCCCAAAAGGCTCTATCGATCAACCCCGGTTTTCAGGAAGCACGCCAGCTCCTGATGATGCTCAATCGGTAAATAGACGTCTGTTTTCGTAAAAATGCACGGTGGGAGTTGCCGCGCAGGGCTGGGTCCGTTAGACTCAAGGGAATTCCTAAAATACATGGCAAGACGCGCTCAATCCGGACTCAAACCCATGCACCTTATCGGCCTGCTGGCCCTGCTGGGGGCGGGCATTGGCGGAGGTTATGCGCTGCTGAATCGGTCCACCGATCCCATGACCGGTATCACCCCTCTGAGCACCGAGGAATACCTGGAAAGCTCGACAGCGCTGAGCGGGAATACTTATAAAATCGAAGGCACGGTGGATGACCGGCTGGACAACTGGCGCGCAGCCGATGGCCGCCTGTTCAGTGTCCAGGTATCTGAAGCAGGTTCTTACATGCCCGTCTGGGTGCCGGCAGGCATGGAGACAAACATCCAGCGCGGCCAGCGATATGTTTTTAAAGTCCGCGTACTGGAGACGGGAGTCCTGGAAGTGTTGGAATTGTTCAAAGCCTGAAGCCTTTATGAAAAAGCTGATTTTCACCGCTGCCTGCCTTGTCACTGGCTCCCTGGGAGCCCAGGTCCTGCCTTCGCCAGGAGCCTCACCGGCCCCACAATCTGCTCCGGCCAGTTCATCTCCTTCCGGGGGAGGTGGTGGCGGTGGCGGTAGCGGTAGCTCGCAAGGAGGAGACAACTCCATCTTTGGTGGCCTGATGCCGCATGTGGATGGCGGCAGCGAGACCGTGACCTGGGATGGAAAAATGTGGAACATGAACAACAACCGCATCGCGCGGGCGAAGTTCGAAATTTACCTGGCCACTCCAGAGGCTAAGAGTGCCGAAGATCAGGCGTATCGGGATATCATCGCCCAGATCACTCTGCTGCTGGCACCCACCCGCCAGGGCGGACCGGATGTGTCCAAGGCCTTTGCCCTTTTGCCAGAAGCCGGGGCTTATCCGATCGATGGCGGGATCTGCAACACCATTGCTAACGGCGTCTGGGACGTTTGGCTGGCCCAGCGGAAGGTGACCAACCTGCGTCAAGCCAATGACGCGATGCTGAAACGCCGCAAGGACCTGGAATGGAATACGGAGCAGGGCATGAACACGGCTCCCTTAACGCCCTCCACCTCCGGCGGCCCCACTAAAGGCAATGCCAACCAGCGCCAGCAGGCGGTTCAACAAGTGCAGACAAACAACACGACCTTTGGCCGCGTTTCCGGTTACATCAAAAGCATCGCTGAGATCGAAGGCCGCATGAAGATGAACGAGACGGCCATCGGCCTGTCTGAGGTCACCAGCAAGACACAATTCCAGGCGCTGATGGTGCAGCTTTTCATGCAGCGTCGTTTTGAGCATGCCATCATCGCCTGCCGTCTTTATCCACATATGTTTCGGGATGGCGACAGCGTGTTGCAACTGGATGATAACTCAGATTTGAAAAAGATGTTCTCCGCCAGCATGGGCATGCCGCCGACGGTGAGCCTGATCGATGGCTTTGCGTCCGAGGCCATCCGTGGGGTGGATGAAGCCGTGGTGGCCTTTGAGCAACTGGTGCTGCGCCAGGACTATGACAGCGCCAGCAAGCGCCTCATGGAGGCCTATGCCGTCGGCGAGTTTCTGCCCCGCATCCGCCGTCTTCCCATGGCCACAAAGCTGAAGGTCCTGGATTATGTCCGGGATGGCAACCAGCTCATCAATGCCCTGGAGATGCGGGATTTTGGGCTGGCGGAGGAGCTGGTGAAAAAGCTGCGCCTTTCCTCCAGCGACTTTGATTATTCCAAGCCCCTGGCCGCCATCGAAACGGCGCGGACACTCAGTGACATGCGCCTCACCGCGGCCCGCGCAGCCGCCGTCAAAGGGGATCAGGCCGGAGTCGCCGCAGAGCTGAAAGGCGCTGCGGAGATCTGGCCAACCAACCCAAAGCTGCGTGAAGTTTCCAACATGATCGGCCAAAACAGTGATGTGCAGGCGCAGGCCTTGCTGGATCTGGACCGTCTGCTCAGCCAGCGCAATTACCGTCAGGTATTCAATGATCAGGGCCGTTTCCTGGCCTCGGCCATCAATGATCCTCTACGGCAGGAGCAGCTCAAGAAAGTGCTCACGGATATGAACCGGGTGAACATGGTGGTGCACGCCGCCGGAGAATCTGCCCGCAATGGTAACAGCTTCGGGGCCTGGGAGGCCATCGAGCGTGAATACGAGCAGTTTCCAGATGATCCTGAGATCACCAAATTGCGCTCGGACCTCAGCGTCAAAGCCAGCGAATTTGTAAGCGCCATCGAGAAGGCGAAGCAGCATGAGCAGCGCAAGCAAAGCGGCTCCGCCATTGCCTGGTACCTGAAGGCCCGCCGTTTGTATCCGCCGAGTGAATTTGCCCGCAATGGCATTCAGCGTCTGGTGGCCGGGCTGAACGCCACGGGTGAAACATCCGTGGACGGTAGCAGCACCAATCCTTGAGCCTTAAGCGCGGGGAGATTCTTCTTCCACAGGAGGCTCCTCTTCGGCCGCCGTTGCCTCCTGCAGCTCAGCCGGGTCAGATTCTGGCACTGCTTCCTCAGGCTTTTCTGAGGCCGGGGCGTCAGGGGCAGCTTCGGCCGTATCGGTTTTTACCAGCTTGCCGTCAGGGCCGAATTTCATTCCCGCCGCCTTGGCTGCTTCTGCCGCCGGGCCGCCGAAGCCCAGGAGCATGGCCACTTCATCCTGCATCTGCGCCAGTTCATCCAGGCGCAGCTCAGGGTCGCGGATCATGAAGACTTCTCCCGTCTTTTTGTTTTCGTAAAACATCATCCGGCCCTGCTCCGTCTCCTTGGTGGCCGTGGGGGAAAGGATGCGTTTGCGCTCCAGCATCAGGGCCAGGATGTAGCGGGCATCTTCGGTCTGCGGTTCATCTTCCTCCACAAAGCGCTGGAGCAGGGCCATGGCGCTTTCTTTGCTGGTCACTTCGGGACGTTGTTCGACGATTTGTGGGGAGTAAGTCGTGCGCCAGTAGGCCACAGGAGTCCGCTCTGCCAGCTCCTCTTTCCAGGCATCCAGGCCCACATCCCGGCGCAGGTAGCCGCCCGTTTCCGGGTCAAAGTAAATCGCGGTATGAAACACCTCTCCTTCCACAAAAGAGCGGCCAGAAAGGGCGCATTGATGAGCACGGGAGCGGATGGACCAGTTTTGGATCACGGATGCAGATGGGCTGAGTTAGGAAACAGTCTGCGCATTGCGGGGCCGGGAGATCTGAGCCTTGCGTTTGGAAAACATGGACAGGGAAAGCCGGGGAAGGTCTTTATTCTGCGACCGGTAGTGCAGCAGCAGGACTCCTAGCACCCCGAAGATGAGATGGGGGATCCAGGGGCTGAGCCAAGGCGGGACATGGCCCCCTTTGCCCAGATTCAGGCACAGGTTATTCAGGAACAGGATGCCGAAAAAGATGAAGATGGAACCTGCGATGCCGCCCACGGCTCCACGTCGTGAATAGGCGATGCCCAGGGGCGCGGCCACCAGTGCCAGGGCAAAGCTCTGCCAGGGCAGGGCAAAGCGCTGGTAGTAATGGGTGTAAAAAGGTGCCAGCCGTTCCTTGGGATCTTTGGGATGCGCTTTCAGATAGGAGACAATCTCCGGCACGCCCATGTAGTCCGGCTGGAGAGCATAGCTGACCATGCCCCAGGGAGTCTCTTCAAAGTCTTGCACGTCCAGGGACAGACGGCCTTCGGCATCTTTTGAAAAGGGCCGCACGCTGGTCGGCTTGCCGTCGCTGTAGTCCACTTCCTTGCCATCGTAAAAGCGCCACAGGCCGCTGGGCCACCACATGGCGGAGTCGGCATGGATCACATGGCTTAATTTCCCGTGCTTATCCATCTCCCGCACCTGCACACCGCGCAGCCGCTCACCCCGGAGGGAGAAGGGCAGAGTGGAGACATACCAGATGCGGTGCGTAATGGGGTCATTGTAAAGGACGGAGGACGCCATGATGGAGTCCTTTTGCTTGGCACCCAGGGCGCGCATGACGGCTTCCCGGTTGCCCTCGGCTCGCGGTGCCCAGTGATAGTTGGCCGCCAGGCTCATCATCGCAACGGTGATGACCACGACGAAGATGGGCTGAAGGATCTGGATGACGCTGCGCCCGGCGCTGAGCATGGCCACGATCTCGTTGGCGCGGGACATTTTGGTTAGGGTATAGAGCACCGCCAGCAGCAGGGAGGCTGGCATGACAGAGACAAAAATGAAAGGAACCACACTGAAGTAAAACTTCACCACGCGGCCAAGGCCCGAATTGGCCTCCTGGAATTCCTTCAAATTATCCAGCAGATCCATGATGATCCAGAGGGAGCAAAAGGCGACAAAGCAGAAGACGAGCGGCGCCAGGAAGGTGCGCATGGTGTAGCGCTCCAGTGCACCGCACCGCACATAGTAGTGGACCAGCAGCGGCACGCAGATGCAGGCCAGGTAGATCATGACCATCTTGATCCAGTAAGCGGTCATGGCCAAAGGCTCCCCGAGCTCCGTCATCTGCATGGCCCCAAGCTGATGGGCGATGTCCGATGAGATGGCCCATGCTGCCACGGAGAGGGCAGCCGCCCAGGTGGGAAAAACAAGTTTGGGTGGATTTCCCCAGCGCCGCAGCAGGACAAAAAGATAGACCGCACCGCCGACCAGGATCCAGATATCCAGGTAGGGCAGCATCAGGGATACAGTTTTTAGGATGGGGCCTGCGGGTTGCACCCCCTGCTGGGCCACCAGCTTGCCAGACTGGATGTCATAGCCCACCACCTCTGGCGGGTGGTCCAGGTGATGTCCCTGCGTGGCCAGCAGGATCATGATCAGCAGGGCCAGCGAAAAAGCAGACCGACCTAAAAAAGGCCATACGCGCACCCGGTGGGCGATAAGGCGCAGCTTTTTAAGGAGTGTTGGAAGCCAAGTCATTCGTTCAGCCCTTAGAGATGGCGAGGATGCACCGGGTGGCAAGGACGGAGGATGCCCGGATGTGGGTCGAGGGCAGGCAATGTTTTATATACAGGCAAAATTAGTTTTGCCTGGCTAGCCTGTCCTCCACCGCTGCGGCGACCTGGGCCGGGGTCACGCGGGTCATGCATTCGTAATGGCCGAAGGGGCATTCGCGTTTAAAGCAGGGGCTGCAGGGGACGTGGTGGCGGATGACGGTATGCTGGGGGCCGAGCGGGCCGGTCAGCACGGGTTCCGTGGAGCCAAAGATGCTGACGGTGGGTACTCCCAGGGCAGCGGCCAGATGCATGGTGCCGGTATCGTTGGTGACTAGCAGATGGCAGCTGCGCAGTTCCGTGATGAGGCCGGAAAGCCGCGTTTTACCAACGAGATTGCGGTGCTTCACTTCACCCACCATTTGGGAAAGCTGCTCCCCCATGGCCGCTTCACCCGGCGCGCCGAAGAATGCCCATTCGATTTCTGGATGGCCTGCGGAGACTTGTTTCATCACGTCGGCAAAGCGGTCCATGGGCCAGCGTTTGGCCTGGCCGTATTCGGCTCCGGCACAGATGCCGATGCGGATGGGGCTGCCCGCCGGCGGTGTGTTCACGGGTAGAATGGCGTCCCAGCCTTCGATGTCGGCTCCGCATGTTTTGGCCACGTGCAGATATCGTAAAGTGTGGTGCATCGGCGGCCCCAGTGTTTTTGGGGGTTCTTTGATGATCTGGGTCAGGAAGCGGGATCGCAGGGAGCCTTTATACCCGACCAGTCGGGGAATGCCCGCGAGCCAGAATTCCAGGGTACTGCGGGTGGAATTGGTCAGCAGAATGGCGGCATCAATGCGCACGCCTGTTTTCTTGATGCGACGCGCGACGCTGAACAGCCCCTCTTTGTTTTCTTTGCCGATATACCGGTCCACTTCGGGCTGGGATTCCCACAGCTCGCGCAGCTTTTCAGGTCCGAAAACGGTTATCTTGCAGTCAGGTCGCCCAGCTTTCATGGCACGTACAGCGGGAAAGGCCATGCAGGCATCTCCCAGCCAGTTTGGAGAGCGGACAAGGAGCTCAAAAGGTTGCAGTTTCGAGGGATCGTAGTCCGTTGGGAAGGCGATGCCGCGTTTGTAAGGCTTCAGCAGGAAGCGGGGTTTGGGCAGCTTCCAGCGGTTGTGTACCCAGAACCAGTTCTCCGGCTGCCGACGAACCATCTTCTCCAGCCTCTGGTTCATCGCCAGGGTCAGTCCTTCGACCGTTTGTTTACTTTCTCCGGTTTCGACAGGAGCACCGAAGACCATGCGCCAGCGGCCAGGACCGTCATCATAAATGGCGACAGGCACCAGAACGCCGCGAGCACGGTGGGTCATCATGGCAGCGATTGGGGTGGTGGAGGCCAGGCGGTCAAATAAGGGGCACCAGATGCCGTGATCACCAGCGTGTTGATCCACCAGAATCCCCAGGCAGCCGCCTTCCTTCATGTGTTTCATCGGCCCATTGAAGCCGTCCTGGCGGTTAAAAAGGGTGAATCCTTGCAAGCGCCGCCGCCGGATGAGCAAGGCATTGAGAAAGGGATTCCGCAGCGGCTGGTACACGGCTGCTGGAGTGCGCCCGAAAGCAAAAAGCTGGGGCACTTGCGTGATGACCTCCCAGCAGCTCAAATGGGCGACCATGTAGAGGATCGGCTTGTTTTGGGCCATGGCTTCATGGTTATACTCGTTGCCCTCCACGGTGACCCGGCGCTCCACATCTGCCGTTTTCATCATGGGCAATTTGAAGCCGCACAGGATATTGGAAAAAAGGGATTGGAAGTGGGCCTTCGCCGTGTGGTGGATCCAGTGTTCCGTTCTTTGGCTGCCAAAGGCGATGCGCAGATTATGCTTGGCCAGCCGCCGGTATTTGGGAGCCAGGTAAAAGCCAATGCTGCCCAGGATACGGCCTAGATACCAGACGAGTGCCAGCGGCAGCAGCCAGAGCACGCCCTCTATGCAGCGAAACAGTGCATACACCAGCCAGTGGCTGATGAGCTGAAGAGTTTTGTTTTTCGGGGGGGAGGCCTTGCCCATGCGTTTTGCCTCCTATGGCTCAACGCATTGAGTTACGCAACCTCTCCCCTCATCTGGCGGCAAAGGGGGAGCTTAGCTCCAGCCCATCCATTCTTTCAGCACCTTCAGGTCGCGCACATGGGCTTCGCGGCATTCTTTGATGTAAGCTGGATTTTTGATGTCCCCTTTTAGGTACTCCAGATGCAGGGAAATGGGGCCGGAGTAATTGTTTTTGACCAGCATTTTCGCAAAGGCGGGATTCACCTGACCGGTGCCCAGAGGGCAGGTTTCGGATTTCCGGCCTATCCATTCGAAGTCTTTGAAATAGACGCCGCCCCAGTGTTCTTCGGTCAGCTTGGCATTGATGGGCCAGGCTGAGCCGCCTTCCACGGTGGCGTGCAGGATGTCAAAAACGAAGGCGAACTGCTCCGGTTTGTATTCGCGCATGATGGAATACATGTCCCAGACCGGGGCCGCCACATAGTCCTTGCCGGAGTGGTTTTGAAACAGGGGCTGGATGCCGATCTCCTGGCAAAGCTGCACCAGATCCTTGATCTTCGGTTTGATGTCCTGGAGCTGCGGCCAGATGGGCTTATCCAGGTCATATTTGAAATAGCTCATGCGGAAGCGCTTCACACCCAGGGCGGCGGCCGTGCGCAGGACTTTTTCGGTGTGTTGCTCAGCGCTCACTTCATTGATCCCGGACGTCATGATGGTCAGCTTCAGGTCCTGTTTTTTCAGGGCCTCGATCATCTTCGGCAGTTCCGTTTCGATGGCTTCTGGCTCGATGTGGCCTTTGGGACGGATAGGTGCTTCAACACCGTCCACGCCCATTTCTGCGGCTAAGCTGGCGATTTCATCATAGGGCAGGCCTTGGAGATGCTTGGTGAAAAAACACAGTTCATTGGCCCGGGGTTTGGCCGCAAAGGCCGGGGCGCTGAAGGCGAGGGAGCCACCGATGAGGGCGGCATTTTTCAGAAAGGTACGGCGGTCAGACATGGTGGGAAGAAAACCCACCAGGAAGGCGAATCTTGCAAGCCATCATTCGGCAGAGATGCTGAGCGGGATGGAATCCTATTCCATCACCGGGTTGCTCTCCACCAGTGCATACACTTCCACCGGTTCAGGCTGGCCCTTCACCGCATGAATGCCGACGTTTTTATAGTCTTTCATGCCATCAGCCCAGCCCTCCAGGAAGGATGAACCAGCAAGGACGGGTACCTGGAGCTTACGGGTGAGACTTTCGATGCGGAAGGTCACGTTCACCGCTTCTCCCACGGCGGTATTCACGCCACGGCCCATGGCACCCAGCGCCACACCGCCGATGTTTAGACCCACATGGCAGTAAACTTCCATGTCCATCTCATCACGCATCATTTTGCGCACGGGGGATTCGCTGGCTTCGGGGCTGCTGAGCAAACGGGCGGCTTCTGTGGCTTGTTCGCGCATTTCAATGCTGTCTCCCACCCAGTAGGCGAAGACGCCATCGCCAATGAATTTGTCGATGATGGCACCGCGAGGTTTTAGGATGCGTTCACAGTCCGCATACCATTCACGTAGCATCGTGGCCACTTGCTCAGCACTGAGGCGGGCAGAGATGTTAGTGAAATTGCGCAGATCCCCGACGAGCAGTGTCGCCCGGACGGTGCGCATGGGCAGGGCCACGGTATGCAGCATCTGGGTGCCGCTGCCTGCTCCCTGGGCATTATCGCCCTCATCAGTCTCAAAAATAAAAATGCAGGTGCCTAACTGGATGCGGTCTCCATGGCGGAGGGCACGTGCGGTGGTGACGGCCACGTCATTCACAAAGCTGCCATTGGCACTGCCCAGGTCCGAGACCCAGTAGAGGCTGCCATCGCGGCGGATGGTCGCATGCTGCCGGGATACCCCCGCATCCGTCAGGCGGATGGTGGCATCCGGGCTACGGCCCAGAAGGGTGAAGTCCTCGAGAGAGTGCTCCACTCCTTTATCGTGAGCTCTGAGAAAGGCAGGCATGATGATTTTGTCGAACAACTCTTGAAGCAACTAGCGCCAGGAAGTCAAGCGCCCAGCGAAAAGTTTTCCGAAATACACTTCATGCTGGGGCGATTGAGCCATGAAATGACGGATATCACCCTCAAATTCTTCGAAAAAACGCGCTTTTCCGTGGATTTTGCCCGTTCTGACCCTCGTCTCATTAAATGGAAGCTCAAAAAATTTCGAAATGATCAGATTCCAGCCAATGGGATTGTTGATGAAACCCAATCGCTGTGTCTAGTGCAGAGGAGGTGAGCAAGTGAAGTCGCCGGATTGTCCGCCAGCGCCCCACTCACCAATGCAATTTCCGGCTTTAGTTTAACACTGCTACTTATCCGGCCTCCCTGTTCCAACTGGTCTCCGGCATTCTCGGAGTATCCAAAATGTCCGATCACAAACCGTCTAATAATTGGTCCCTGGCCCTCGTGGCTTTGGGTGTCGTCTTTGGGGATATTGGAACCAGCCCTCTGTATGCACTGCGAGAGTGCCTGGATCACGCGGGGTATGACCCCGCCATCCATGGGGTGGAAATGGTCTATGGCCCCATCTCTTTGATGTTCTGGTCTTTGAGCATCATGGTTTCTGTCAAGTATCTGAGCTTGCTCAGCTATGCGACGGCCCAGGGGGAAGGGGGCATGTTTGCCCTGCTGTCCTTGCTGAAATCCAAAAAGGAAGTTTTGACCCCTAAAAGCATGGCCTTTGTGCTGCTAGTCGTCCTGTTTGGAGCTTCGTTGCTTTATGGCGATGGCATGATCACGCCGGCAATCTCGGTGCTTTCCGCTGTCGAAGGCCTCAAGCAGATCAATCCTGACCTGGCACATTGGGTGGTGCCGATTTCGGTGACCATTTTGATGGGGCTGTTCATGGTGCAGAAGCACGGCACGGCCAAAATCGGGGTCGCCTTTGGCCCGATCATGATCGTGTGGTTCCTGGCGCTTGGCGGGCTGGGGCTGTATCGTTTTCTAGAGCATCCAGAGGTCATTCAGTCTCTGTCTCCACACTGGGGACTGCTGTATCTTTGGGATCATGGGTATCATGGCATTGTCATCATGGGCATGGTGCTGCTGGCGGTGACTGGTTGTGAGGCCCTGTATGCGGACATCGGCCATTTTGGTCATAAGCCGTTGCAGCGTTCCTGGTTCATCATGGTCTGGCCTGCGCTCACTTTAAATTACCTGGGTCAGGGAGCTTTGGTGGTGAATGATCCGGGTGCTCTGGAACATCCGTTTTTCAAGCTGGTGCCGCAGGCGCTTCTGGTGCCAATGATTATTCTGGCGACTGGGGCGACCATCATCGCCTCCCAGGCGATGATTACGGGGGTATTTTCACTGACGCAGCAGGCGGTGCAACTCGGCTACCTGCCCCGCTTGCGTATTGTGCATACGAACCCGGATGTGCGCGGCCAGATCTACATGCCACAGGTCAATTTTCTTCTCATGGCTGCATGCATCGCCCTGGTGATCGGTTTCCAGACCTCCAGCGCACTGGCGTCCGCATATGGGTTGTCCGTATCCATGGAAATGCTGCTGACCAGCATCCTCTTTTACTATGTAGCCCGGCGTGTGTGGGACTGGCCTTTCTGGAAGGCATTTCTGCCCGTATTCGTATTCATCAGCATTGAGGTGGGTTATGTGGCGGGCAGTCTGGTGAAGTTCATGCAGGGTGCCTGGTTCCCGCTGGTGGTGGCTGCTGGTATCTGGATCGTGATGAAAACGTGGATGGACGGGCGGGCAGTGCTTTTTCAGGCGATGCAACGCGGGCGTCTGCCAGTCAGCTTCCTGATTGAGGAGATTCAAAAGGACCGCATTATCCGGGTGCCGGGTACCGCGGTGTTTATGTCTGCCAGTGCGGATGGCCTGCCACTGGCGCTGCTGCATCATTTGAAACACAATAAAGCCCTGCATAAGCAGGTCGTGCTGCTGACCGTCCGGTTCGAAGACGTGGCCCATGTCGGGCGGGATGCGCGGCATGAAATTGAGCAGCATTGCGATGAGTTTTACAGGGTGGTGCTGCGGTATGGATTTGCTGAATCCCCACGGGTCTTTGATGACCTGTGTGATGCCCTGAGTGAGAAGACCCAGCTCAAACGGGCCAGCATTACCTTCTACCAAAGCCGTGAGATCCTGCTGACCAACGGCCCTGGGAAAATGGCGCGCTGGCGGAAAAATCTTTTCGTCACTCTCAGCCGTATGTCGCGGCCGGCCACGGGTTACTTTGAACTGCCTCCTCGTCAGGTTTGTGAACTGGGTATCCAATTAGAGGTTTAAGGTGCCGCTGTGGAGTCAGACTAATGGATCAAGAACTGCTGGAAAAGCTGCGTAAAATCGAGCGTCTCTACGCTGGGGCTACTTCACCTGGGGAAAAGAATGCCGCCGCCGATGCCATGGCACGCATCACCCGCCGCCTCCAGGAAACTGTGAGGACTGAGCCCGCCATCGAATACAAATTCACCCTGACCGACGCTTGGTCCAAGAAGCTGTTTATTGCTCTTTTGCGCCGGTATTCCCTCCGCCCATACCGCTATTCCCGGCAGCGGCGGACCACTGTCATGGTACGGGTGCCGCGTAGTTTTGTGGATCAAACCCTATGGCCGGAATTTTTGGAACTCAGCACGGTTCTGAAAAACTATCTGGATGAAATGACGGATCAGGTCATCCGCCAGGGGGTGCATGAAAACGATGCGGACGAAGATGTAATCCTAGGAGAGTACCTCGAATGATTCAAATTCTTGTATTTAACGAGGAAAAGAACGCGAAAAGAGATGTGTAATTCTAATACGCCTGCTAAACTTTTTACGTGCCTCCCCCGTCATGCGCCAAAAAACTTCGGACCTTCGTCAGCTTCTTGCCTCCACCATACTGCATGTGAGGAGCGGCCGGGCGACTTCCCGGACGGGTCTGGCGCGCTCGCTGGAGATCTCTGCTTCCACCGTAGGGATCTATGTGGATCAGCTCATCGCCACGGGGCATCTGGATGAATCTGGCCTGGAGCACGGCTCCATGGGAAGGCCCAAGAGGCGGATTCAAGTCAGCGGCTCTCTCGGTTGGTTTGCCGGCGTGGAGTTCACAGCAAGCCGCGTCCAGCTCATCGGGCTGGATTTCTCCGGAAAGATGATTGAGATGGAAGAGATCAGGCTTCCTGAGGATCCTTCCATCGCCGAGGTTAAGGAGATCATTTGTGCCGGGCTGACCCGTTGGCAGAGCAAGCAAGCCCTGCCGCTCCTCGGTATCGGTGTCGGTGCGCCTGGGCTGGTGAATTCTCAGGAGGGTATCTCCCTGCGCTACGCCTTTGTCCGTGGTTGGGAAAATGTTCCGGTCCGGGATCTTCTGGTTCAAAAGTTCGGTGTGCCGGTGATGGTGGAAAATAACCTGCGAGCCATCGCCCTGGCTGAGCGTTGGTTTGGCAGTCACCGGGAGGAGAGCAACTATGTGGTTGTGGGGGCGCGCAGCGGGTTCGGCATCGCCTGTGTCCAGGGAGGAGTTCTTATCCATGGCGCAAATCATGCGGCTGGCGAGGTAGGGCTATGGCCATGGCCGCTGGCAGGAGAATGCACGCGGGGGGAGCTGCATCACTGGCTGAATGCGCCGATGGCTTATCGTCGGCTGGCAGGCATCAGTGAAACGGCCCCGGTGCCTGAAGATCTATACACAGCCATGTCAAGCCTGGTGAATGACCGGGGAACCTTGTGGGATGAAGTGGTGATGGATTATGCCCGTGTGCTCGGCTGTGTGCAGTTGTTGATGGATCCGAGTGTGTGCCTGCTGCACGGCCCGCTGACTGCTTTGGGTGACCGCTTTTGTCAGGCCATCATGGATGCTTCGCTGAAGATCGCCCCGGCTTTGGGGGATCTGCGTCTGCAATTGGTGCGCTCTCAGTTAGGGGATAATGCCGGGGCGCTAGGGGCAGCCAGCCTGGCCATGGAAACGTGGATGCCGACCTTTATTTGATGGCGGGTTTATTGACCCAGCAGGCCGCTGCTGATTCCTTCCAGAAGTTTCACGCCTGTGTCCACTGCCTTGCCGGTGGTGTCCGTGGCTCCTTTGATCGCTTCATTAGGCAAGGCTGCCGCATCTTTGCCAAGGACAGGCGCAATCAGCAGTTCGCTGCCTTTGTTCACCACCTGACCGGGTGCGTCCAGAAGGACTTTCCCGACCGCCGCTGCCAAGCGGGTGCTAAGGTCTTCGCGCGGAGCCTGCAGGGTGCCAGTGATGCGGAGTGGGGTCCACATCATGCCGACAGGGCCGGTGGGGTGGGTGGCGGTGAAAACATGCTGACCGGCCCCGGGAATCCACTTCAAGGTCTCAGGGGTTACGCCTAACATAAAGTTACCGTCGATTTGATCTCCTTCCACCTTGAGGTTTCCATTCAGATACAACAGGCCGTTGGATTGCAGGATGACCTTTTCAAACTGCCGTGTGCGGCCAGTGATGCTGACCTGGGAAGTGGCTACATCCAGCACCAGTCGCTTGAAGCGCTCTACTCCTGTATAAGATGCCAGTTGATCCAGCACGGGCAGGGCCGTGAGGATGCCCTGACGGATGTCCACTTGGCCGGTGATTACCGGGGTCGCAGTCCGTGAGCCACGGGCTGTTAAATCTCCTTCAATGAAGCCGCTGAGGCGGATGCGCCAGTCCTCCGTCAGGCATTCCTGAAGGGGGATGCCCGCGATATGAGTGGATACCTCCCAGGTGCCTTCCTGGGGGCGCAGATGACCGCGTGCGGTGATTTCCCCGGCATCCAGCCACTTCAGACTGGCCTCTTTCAACTGGAGTTCTTCACGGCTCAGGCGTACGGAGGCGCGAGTGAGATTCAGCTTCACGGGCTGCAACTGGGCTGGCAGCATAATCGGGGTTTCTACAATCCCGTCTTCGGCGGTGACCTGGATGGAGGTCTCCCCCTGACGCCAAGTGGCGGCACGCACTTTGGTGTTTCTCACATTCCAGGGACCTGGGTGGAGAAGGGAAAACCGCTCCACACTCACCCCATCCACTTCAGTTTCCGTCGGCAAATACCGGCGCAGCCAGATAGGAATCGAACTGCCGGTAGAGCCTAGAGGCGGGGCCGAAGCGACGAAGACCACGGGTTTGGCTATCGGGGAGACAACCTTCTTTTCCAGCGTGATGGAGTCTATGCCCGCCCCCACCGTACGCCATTTGCCCTGACGGAAGGCGTTCCAGTCCAGCATTAGATGCAGCCCGTCCAGATTTGCCTGCCAGCCCTGGGTCGTGGTGACGGAGGCTTGCGCGGAGGTCACTTCATCACCTGTCCAATGCAGCGGGGCCAGGGTCACTTCTCCGCGCATCTGGGTGCCAAAAAGCTGTTCCATTCTGCCGCGAAAGGCCTCCTCTTGAAGGTAACTGCGCACCCAGCCCATCACCAGCATGGGCATGACGAGGAGGATCACGATGCATACCACTAACAGACTGCCCAGGGCATAAAGCCAACGGGGTCTTTTACCGGAACGGAGACGGGTACGAGTGCTCATGAGAATAGAATAACAACAAAGGAACCCGGAATACGCGAAAAAAATAGGGGAGAAGGGCCACTTTATCTTGTCATACTTATCTCCTTTACCAGTATAACAAACGGGTATGCTCGAAGCAATCAACGTTGGTCTCGAAGTGGATGCCCCTCCTGGCTCGGAGCAGGAAAGTCTTTACCTGCTGCGCGAGGTGAGTCTGAGCGTGCCCCAGGGGCATCTGATGGCCATCGTCGGACCTTCCGGGTGTGGCAAGACGACGCTGCTGAAGGTCATTGCAGGTATTCTGGAACAGACAGACGGAGCCCTGAAATGGGAGGAAAGAGACCTCAAGGAGGAAGAGGATCTGCATCCGGGGGAGCTGGGGTATGTCCCTCAATTCAGCGTGGCGCATGATCTGCTGACGGTGGAAGAATGCGTGGCCAGCAGCATGGCCCTGCGCACCCAGCTTCCCGGCACGGATGACTTTGAACCGAAGCTGGATCACATCCTGTCCATCACCGGGCTGACGGACTTGGCGGATCGCCGGGTGAAGGTGCTTTCCGGGGGGCAAAAACGACGTCTGGGGCTTGCCTTGGAACTGGTCACCAATCCATGCTTGCTGCTTTGCGATGAAGTCACCAGCGGGCTTGATCCCAAGTCTGAGCATGAGATCACGGAGCTGCTGCGTGTGCTGGCCCGGGAAAACAAAAGGCGGGTGGTCATCAATGTCACCCACAGTCTGGCCAGCCTGGAGGCCTTTGACAGTGTGCTGGTCATGTATCAGGGCCATCTAGTTTATCATGGTCCGCCGAAGCTGCTCACCCATTACTTTACGGTGGAGCATCCAGAGGATGTGTATCGCCGCCTGACCATGCGAGAGGCACAGGCATGGCATGAATCCTGGCAGAAGAAGCGCAGCTATTACGAGGCGATGCTTTTGGAAAAAAAGGATGAGGAAGAGCCTGGGGCCGATGCAGCGAAGACCGCATCCGAAGAAGACGAAGAAACGGCCAGTGACGGTAAAAAGGATGAGCATCATCCTCTGGCCTCCGAAGAACTGCCGGGCCTTTTCAGCCAGGTCTTCACCCTGCTCTCCCGGCGTTGGACCATCTTCCGGCGGGACAGAGGCCAAGTATGGCTGCATCTGGCCATGCTCATCGGTTTTCCTCTGCTTGTTGTTATCTTCGCTCTGGACGGCATTAAGCCGCTGAAGCAGCTCAACCAGCGGCAGGACAGTGACATCGTTTACGAAATGCAGCGGCAGGCGCAGCATCAACTGGACCAGCTTCAGGCTGGCAGCATTGTCAGCGGGCTCATCATGCTGCAAGTTGTGCTCGTCACGCTCATGGCTAGCAACAACGCGGCGCGTGAGATCGCTGGAGAGCGGCTGATCCTTGAGCGTGAGAAACTGGGGGGGCTTAGCACGCTGGCGTATGTGATCAGCAAGGTGCTCTTTCTCGGTGTGTTTGTCCTGGCCCAGAGCATCTGGATGGGTGTTTTTGTGGACATGGTCGTCGGCGGTCTGCCGGGGGATCTGATCGTGAAGCTGGCCCTTCTGGTGCTGGCCTCCGCTGCCATGACCAGCGTCTGCCTGGGCATCAGTGCGCTGAGCCGCACGCCGGAAAAGGCTACCATTTTGAGCATCTACCTTGTCGGTTTTCAGCTCCCACTTTCCGGGGCTGTGCTGACTCTCCCCGACTGGCTGGAAGGTGCTGTGAATCCTTTCATCGCCGCCTTCTGGTCCTGGTCCGGCAGCCTCCGCAGCATGAGCGACACCTCCTTTTACGATGCCGTGAAACAAGTCACTGAGACATCCCTGGTCACGCCGGAGCTGGCCGGTTTTGTCCTGCTCGCCCATGTCATCATCGGTCTGTGCATGACTTATGTGGGCAGCAAGGGCAGCCAGTGGGAGTGAACGAAACGCTGGGGCGAACTAAACCTTTGGGATACTTTGGTGGGCTTGGTCTATGCGGCCCTCTCCCCATTTTCACTTTTGGTAATCATTCTAACTGCGTAGGGCCATCATGCGATAGCCGCCGAAGAGGGTCTCGTGAATGGTGATTTCCCAGTTGTTTTTGAGGCCTAGGGAATGGGGGAGCTCTTGGCTGCGAAAGCCGGCGCGGATGCTGACTTGCATGTCGTAACGGGTGACGGGATGAAGCTCTGCGAGGATGCAAAAAAACCGGCCTAGGAAGGTATGGATGCGGTAACGGGCGGGCTCTGCGGCAAGGATCAGTTTTGCCTCAGGCGGGATGCGGCTGCCTAACAGGCTGAGCTGGGCTGGCTGGAAGTGGTGCAGGAAAAGATTGGCGATGAGGACCTGCGATGGAGGCATGGGATGGGCGAAGAGATCCCCCTGGGTCCAGGCGGCTGCGGGTGGCCAGGAGGCGGGGCGTGGGGCGAGGTCGAAGGCGTGGAGGTCCTGGGCGCGGCAGAGTCCTTTTTCGGCCAGCTGCAGGGAGAGGGCTCCGTCCCCGGCGCCGATCTCGGTGATTTTCCAGCCTGGGGCGGCATGACGGCGGAGCATGCGGGCGATCCAGCGATGGTTGCCCATGATGCCATTGACCTGCAGCAGGTCCTGCCGACTGCGGAGGGCATCGGGGTGATCGTGAGGGAGGGACTCCAGGAGTTCCGGCTGGATGTCGCGCTGCTGCATGGGGATGCCTTAGCTCAGGCGTGTGAGTTCAACCAGGAGCTGATTTCTTGGGGAGGCTTTATTTTCCGCTGCCACTTTGGAGGATCATTTTGGAAACGCCGAGGCTGGAGCGGGACATGGCTTTTACCTGATCCAGGTAAGAATTCAGGGTCTGCCGCTGGTTGGGGGTGAGGAAGGATTCAGCCCGTTCTGCAATGATGCGGTTATTGGATTCGATCTGCTGTATCTGCTGCTCAATGACTTGATCGGTAAGCTGGTTGGGATCGGCACCGGTCTGGTCATTGAGACCGCCAACTGAGTAGGGGCTTTTTCTGACCTCGGCCATCAGGGACAGAAGTTGTTGCTCCTGGCTGGAGGAAAGAGGCTCGCCAGAAGCGCCGAACAGGCTGCGGCCCAGGGTATTGTAGTTGGTGCGTTCGGGCTGGGTGTCCTCCCAGTTGCGGAAGGTATTCCAGTCCGCAGTTTCATTGAGGAATTCCTTGATGGAGGCATCATAGAGGGAGCGCTGGCGCTTGGTTTCAGCCAGGAGCTCCTGACGTTTTTCAGGAGTGATGTTTGGATCCATGAGCTGGAGGCTCATGTCGGTAAGGATTTTTTGGCGGGAGGTGAGCAGCTTTTTGAAATGCTCTTTTTCCTCAGGGTTGAGCTGGAGGTGCTCAAACAGTTCTGCGTAACCGACTTCGATCTGGGCTGCCTGCTGCTGATCAATGATGGTGCGCATGGCCGGTGAGCTTAACATTTGCCGCAGGTTGCCCTGGTTGGGGGCGGCGACCTCGGCAGGAGGTGTTTCCATGGTGGGGCCGTCCGGCTGGGTGGTGGCAACGGGGGCAAGGGCCGCAGGTTTGCGGGCTAGCTCAGCCTTGAGGCGGGCGATGGTCTGGCGGGCGGCTTGCAGTTCTGACTCCAGCTTTACGGCCCGAGGATCCACGGACGCCGGGGTGGCGAGCAGCCAAGCGACGGCAGCCGTCGAGATGAGGCTGACCGCGCCGAGTATGGGGATGAGGATGTTTTTCATGGATAAAAAGGGGCTGTAGCCATCACAGTCCCCTTTTTATCCAAGAGCGTTCATTTTGACCAGTTGAAAAAGAAGGGCAGGTCTCTCCCGAATAAGCCCGGGGAGTGCTTTCACTCCTTCCACAAGATCCGCGCTGCATACACGCTGTTGTCCGCACCGAAGGCATTGTCGGGCGTGACGATATAGTTCGGGGACATGTTTTGCATCCACTCGGCTACAGTCACCCAGGTCTCGTTTTCACTCACTTCGGTGATGGCGAAATTGCCCAGGCGCACGCCGCGCTCGGGCACTAGAATGCGCTCGGTGGCGCGGATGACTTTCAGGGTTTCTGGATTCACCTGGGCCATGACCAGAGGCGCACGATGACGCACAATATGATCATTGTTCAGCCCCCTGCGGTTATAGACGAGATACAATCCTTTGTTATGCGAGACCCAGTGCTGCTGCGTGTTGTAGTTGCCCAGTTCACTGCCGTCCTCGAACTGCCAGGGCTGGATGGGGCCGAAGTGCAGGCCGTCATCGCTGGTGGTGACATATGCAGCGGTGTCGTTGCGGAGAGTCAGGTAAAACTTGCCCTGGTAACGGGTGAGCGAGGGTTCATAGACTCCACGCCCAGACGCCAGCTTCACATCATTGCCCTGGCCCAGATACTTCAGTGTCTGTCCGTCAAAGGAGCAGCGCAGCACGGTGACACTGTAATATTTCTCCCCTTGTCCTTTGAAGTAAACAGGAAGCAGGATGTCGCCATTCTCCAGGTCAAAGCGCTGCACGCAGCCTGCTCCTGAGTTGAAAAACTTAGCTTCATCGGGCATCTCCAGTGTGGCCCAGGCGGACCAGGTACGGGCCTTTTCGTCATAGACGGCGTAGCTGGTGCCGCGCCTCTGGTCATGCATCACTTTGTCATTTTGATAATGCACTGTGTGGCCTGTGCCCAGCAGCTTGCCGCTCTTGGCATGCCATTTGGGAGTGAAATCACAGGCGGCGACGATGATCCCATCGGGCTTGTTGCGTCGGCCCAGTGTCTCATCATACGGGGTGATCTTGCTCCAGGTTTTGCCCAGGTCATCGGTGCGCACATCATTGAGGGCAAAGAAGATGTCGCTGCCAGTGAGCAGCAGTTTTTGCATCGTCATCACCACGGTCGGCGTGGGTCCGGGGATGGCTCCGGCGCGGGGATGCACCCAGCAAGTTTTGCCATCATAGCCGCTGGTCACCGTCTCCAGCTTCACTTGATAAGGCAGACCTGCGGGCGGTTGCGGCAGCAGTTGTACCTGCTCGCGGATTTCAGGCACTTCACGCACCAGCCCTTCAGCCACCAGACGTGCCATCATGCGGGCGCCTTCTTTGTTAAAATGGGTGCGGTCCGTCTCGGAGGCACCGTAGGCCACGCCGAATTTCTCTCCCATTTGGCGGAAGAAAGCGAAGCTGCGATCATGCAGATCAATGACTGGAACCTGTGTTTCTGCGCCCACGGCCTTCATCGCCTCCACATAGGGACCGAGCGTGGAGGTCAGTTGGCCATCCACATAAACCCGGCGCGCGACGGAGGTCACCAGCACCGGCTTGCCACCTGCCGCTCGCACCTCGTTGATGAACTGGCGCAAGTTATCCCGATACTCACCTTTCGGGTCCGTGGTGCGCTCACCTTTGCCGGGCTGGTCATTGTGGCCAAACTGGATCAGCACGTAGTCTGGCTTTTCGGCGATGACCTTGTCCCACAGCCCCAGGCTGCGAAAGCTTTTCGTGCTGGCACCGCTGCGAGCATGATTGATCACTGTGGCCTGTGGCAAAAATTCACTCAGCATCTGCCCCCAGCCTGCCATGTTGGGCCGGTCCTTTGGCGGTTTAGGGTAATTGGCCACGGTAGAATCACCTGCCAGGATCACACGCGGCCCGCTCTGGGCGGGGGCCAGGACACAGGATACGAGAGACAGAGCAAAAATCAGAAAACGCATGGGGAAATAAAACGTCACTCGAGAGAGCTTGCTCTCAACGACATTGATTTCCACGCCCTCTCCAGGGTTCATCCCTGAAGGCTTAAATGAGCCTCGTTTCAGGGGCAGGGGACCTGCGGCGGTTTTTCTTATGGCCCAGCACTTTCTGTGCTGTGGGTTGCCTTTATCTCACACCGTGCCATCATGGAGGCCTGATGGATGTACTGCTTGGATTCCTGGCTCTACCTGGACGCGCTTTTTTAAACTACCTGGGCTACTTGGGACAGTTGGGGGCGCTGATGGGAGAATTGTGGGAGTCATTGACGAAAGGCACCCTGCGCCTGCGCTTGATGGCAGAGCAGATGGTCATGATCGGCTACGGTTCCCAGGCGGTGGTGCTGGTGACCGGGGCCTTTACCGGGGCTGTTTTTACCGCCCAGTCTTATTTCAAATTCAAGGATTTCGGCATCGAGTCCACGGTGGGTGGCATAGTCAGCGTCTCTCTCTGCCGGGAACTTGGTCCTGTGCTGGCCGGCCTCATGGTCACAGGCCGTGTGGGAGCCTCTATGGCGGCGGAGATTGGTACGCTCAAGGTCAGCGAGCAGATCGACGCGCTGCGTGTCATGGGCGCGCATCCGGTGGATTACCTCGTCCTGCCACGGTTTCTAGCCATGGTCATCTCCATGCCTCTGCTCATTGCAGAGTGCATCGTTTTAGGTCTCGTCGCCTCAGTTCTTGTGGCCACCTGTGTTTTTGAGATCCCCTTTGCTTGGTTTTGGGAACATGTGCGTGACCATACCAACCTGGAAGACCTCAGCTTTGGCATGATCAAAGGTTTCGTCTTTGGCATCCTCATCGTCGTTATCTCATGTCACCAGGGACTCATCGCCTCCAATGGCGCGGTCGGCGTCGGCCTGGGCACGACCCGTGCCGTGGTTTATTCCTCCCTGGCCCTGCTCGTAGCCAATTTTTTCCTCACCATGTTCCTCAATTACTTCTTCCCCCTGGGGACTGCCTTGTGATGAAAGAGACTGCTGCCACACCTGAAGTCCCCTTCATCCGCATCACGGGGCTGAGGAAGACCTTTGGTACCCAGAAGACCCTTCAGGGCGTGGATCTGACCATCAAGCATGGGGAAACGCTCGTCCTCATTGGCCCCAGCGGTGAGGGCAAAAGCGTACTGCTGAAGCACATCATCGGTCTTCTTCATCCTGACGAGGGGCGCGTGGAACTGGACGGGGTGGACCTTTGCAGCCTCAATGAACGCAAGCTGGTGAAATTCCGCCGTCGCATGGGATACCTTTTCCAAAACGCCGCCCTTTTTGACAGCCTCACCGTCGCGGAAAACGTGGCCTTCCCCCTCAAAGAAGCCGGCGTCACAGACCGTAGCGACATCGACCAGCAAGTGCATGAGGCCCTCGAACTCGTTGAACTGGTCGAGCACAAAAACAAGATGCCCATCAATCTCTCCGGCGGCATGCGCAAGCGTGTCGGCATCGCCCGCGCCATCATCTGTCGGCCTGAGTGTGTGCTCTATGATGAACCCACCGCCGGCCTGGACCCCATCGTCACCGACGTCATCGACCAGATGATCATCCGCCTCCAAAAACGCTTCCGCGTGACTAGCATCGTCATCACGCATGACATGAGCAGCGTCTTCAAGATCGCCGACCGTGTGGCCATGCTGAAAAATGGCGTCATTTCATTCCTGGGCACTCCGGACGAACTTCGCCAGTCTCCCAATCCTGACATTCAAAATTTCATCGGCGGCCACTCTGGCCTGCGTGCATAGACCTGTATGAACAAAGATCGTAAAACAGAAATCCTGGTCGGCCTTTTCCTTTTCATCGGCCTGTTGATGCTGGGGGGCATCATCCTGGAATTTGGCAGCCTGCGCACCCTTTTCCGTGACACTTATCATCTGAAGGTAGCCTTCCCAAACGCCTCCGGCATCAAGGAAGGATCTCCCGTTTTCCTCGGTGGATCTAAGGTGGGAAAGGTCATCAAACACCCGGAACTTAACGAAACCTTCTCCGGTGTGGTCATGACCCTGGAGATCTTCGACAGTGTGGACATCCCCCTGGATGCCACCTTCGGCATCGGCTCCAAAGGTCTCATGGGAGATGCTCTGGTGGAGATCAAACCCAGTGGCCTCCTTTCCAATGAATTCCTGCCGCATGATTACAGTGTGGTGATTGAAGGCTCGAAATCCGGCGGCCTGTCAGATCTCCAGGGTCAGGCCGAAGTCGTGGCCAAAAAAGTGGACCTCGTCCTCGACGATGTCCGCACGGCCCTGGTGGATGTGAAAGCAGCCATGGAAAAGGTGAACAAAGGTGCCCTCTCAGACACCACCATCACCGACTTCAAGGAGAGCATGCAGCACCTGAACAAGACCATGACCCGGGTGGATGAAAACGTGCTGGGGGATGAAAATGCCGCCAATCTCAAAACTGCCATCGCTGATATCAAGGAGGCCGCTGCCAGCTTCAAGACCTCCGCCAAAAATGTCGAGACCACCACGGAGAAGCTCGGCCCCATGATCGAGAAACTGGACCCCGTCATCGCCAAAGCAGACAAAGCCATGGCCACGGCAGATGAATCCCTGAAATCCATCAAGACCGCCGCAGACAGCTTCTCTGTCGCCGCCCGCAATATCACCTCCGGTAAAGGTCTCCTCGGTGCCCTGATGAATGATCCGGAACTGAAAAACGAATTTAAAGACCTCATCTCCAACCTGAAGCGCAACGGCGTCATCTTTTACCGCAACAGCGCAGATAAAGAACGCGTCCGCGAAGAGGCTCCCCCTCAGTCACCCTTCCGCCGCTAGCTTCCGCGCTCTGTAGTCCCGGCTTCAGCCGGTAAGGTTCCATTCCACGGACTGAAGGCATTCTGCCATCCTCACGTCAAATCTGAGCTCAGCACCGAATGCGCGGTGCGCATCGCCAGGTCCTTGGCTTGTGCTACTACACGGATCGCCGTGGCATCAAATTTATAGGCATGGCAGCTTGGGCATGTTACCGCGCGGGTGACCACGATGGAGCCGCAACCTTCGCAGACTTTATACTGCTCAGGGTGGTTGCTGATCTTCTCAGCCTGTTTCAGCCGTTGATCTTTGGACTCGTCGGGGGCGCTCATGGGTGTGTTATCATCTACGTCGCTGCGGGTGAAAGCGCAACGTTCGTGCCTCATGATTTTTAATTTCGCTGACGGACCTTGATTTCCACCCGGCGGTTTAGGCCTTGTTCTTCCACACTTCCCGCCGTGCTGACCAGGGGTTTGCTTTTGCCCATGCCAGCCGCCTGGATGCGGTCCGTCCCCAGCCGGAGTGAATTTTGCAGCCATGCCACCACGGCATTGGCCCGGCGCAGGCTTAGCTGAAGGTTGAAGTCATCCCCGCCGAAGCTGTCTGTATGGCCTTCGATGATGAAAAGGGAGTTTGGATTCTTCTGGATCAGGAAACCCAGCTTCATCAGGCTCAGTCGGGCCCCTTCAGCCAGTTGGTCGCTGCCGTATTCGAAGAGCAGATCAGTCGGCATCAGGATGGGAGCCGTACTGCCACCCATGCTGCCGCCACCGCCCAGCAGATCATCCAGATTGCTGAAGCCCTTCACCCGCTTTCCGGCACCATCACCGTCACCCTGCGCCTTCACCTGATCCAGCAGATTCATGTCAACCTTGCCGCTGTCCGCAGGGTCCAGCCCGCCTGAATCCAGTAGCATCTGTTTTTCAGAAACTGGCCGGGACAGCACGTCACGCCGCATGCGGGACATCTCCTCAGCCAGATCCGGCGTGGCGATGGCCTGCGGTGCCAGCAGTGCCGCCATTTCGGGCATTTTGCCACCGGGAGTCCGGTCATCGCCCATCTCATTGGCGCGGATGAAATTGGTCACCTCCTTCACATTCGGTGTCAGGTCGATCTCCTGGTTCTCTGGGATCATTTGCGCCTTGTCGAAGTTGTCCAGATCCGGCTCAAAGGACTTGATGTCCGGCTGATCCCCAGGGGCGAGTATCTCCGGGATCTCCTGGATGGCCTTTTGCTCCTGCAGCAGTTTAGGGTCAATTTTCATCCGCTCAGGCACCTTTTCGGCCACCTTTCCCTGCGGAACGCTGTGCCCCATCAAGCGGCTGATTTTGTCAAAACTGACGTAAAGGAACCCGTGCAGTAAGAAAGACAGAATCAGGGCAAACATGGTCCACCACTTCAGGCTCCAGTCCTCACGGGACCGGAATGAGGAGCGGGGTGTGCTGCTCCAGGTGGAGGATTGAGGGACGTTAGCCATGGGGCGGGAGACAGTAACACGCTTTCAGCGTTCAGGAAAATTCAATCTCGGATCACTAATCACAGCAAAATGAAGGCCGATGTGAACTCTTTGACCCTCTGAGACGTCAGATAACTCAATGCCCCCCTTTTTTCGTCCGCTGCTCCTGCTGCTGGGCCTGCTCTGCCTGCCCCTGCGGGGAGCGCAGTGCGTGGTCCTGGGGGACAGCCTTACCAAGGAATATCAGGTGGAATTTCCCCTGCTGTTCCCTCAAAATCCTGCTTCCTGGTCTGCTCGCAACTGGATCGAAATCCTCGATGAGCACCGCCATGCCTGGTTTGATATCGGTCGTTTCTCCACCTACTATCCTCCGGATCCACGCCTGACTGGGCATGAGCACAACTGGGCTTTTCCGGGTGCTAAAACAACCGAGATCGCCGCCCAGCTCCGCCTTTACGATCTCTTCCCCTGGTCCACAGAACTGGATGACCAGCTGAAGGATTCCGCCGAGCGCGTCGTCATCTTTGCCGGTGGCAATGACGTGGATGAATACTACGGCCCCATCTACAACGGCAGCAGCGCCACTTCCTACATCAATGGTACCGTCAGCAACCTGAAGGCCATCGTCAATTACGTGCGCGATGTGAAGTCCTCCCTGCCTATTGTGCTCGTCTCCGTGCCGCATCTCGGCTGTACTCCAGACATCCAGCGCCAGTATCCTACGGACCCCATCAAAACCGCGCGCGTCACTTCCGCTCTCGATAGCCTGAATGCCCAATTGGCCATGTTCGCGCAGAGCAAGGGCATCGGTTTTGCGCCCGGCGTATACCAGCTCACCAAGGACCTCATCAGCTCGCCCTTCCGCATTCGCGGCATCGAATTTTATAAAGAGGCCGACCCCGATTCCCGTGCCCGCTACGTCTTTTCTGGAGATGGTTTCCACCCCGCCACCAGTGCCCATGCCAAGATCGCTCAAATAGTCGTCGAAGCCTTCCTCACCAAGTACCCTTCCGTCCAGATTCCACCCCTGACCGATTCAGAAATCCTTTCCGATGTTCTCGATCTGAACCCCAACCTCCCTTTCCAGGAATGGATCGCCGCCTTTGGTCTCCCCAGTGGGCAAACTGGACTTCAGGATGACCCCGATGGCGACGGCCTAACCAACGAAGCTGAATTTTATATCGATGGCTCATCGCCAGCTGTCGCCTCACCAGGCCTCTTCCAGCCTTCTGTGGAAACCGCAGGGCCGGTTAAATCTCTCACCTGGACCTATCGCCTCAACCCCCTCGCCATGGAATGGGCTCCCGCAAAGCTGCAACATTCAACCAACTTGCGCATCTGGTCAGACGTGACTACGGAGCAGATATCTGCCAATGCTGACGGCTCTAGTACCGTGCGCTTACCTCTCATTGACCGGAGCTTTCTCCGGGTAAAAGTGGAGCATTGAATCTACAGCCTTGGAAAAATGAACCGGGGAGGGTTGGTTAATTTTAGGTACCCTGTTCCTGGCATCAAGGTTTCCGATTTTTTGGTGTTAGGTGTAAAATCGCGCTGCGTTTACCCTCCCCATGTCTCATCCTTTATTGTCCTTCATCGCTGCCTTCAGCCTGCTCTGCGGCACAGTCACCGCCAGGGAACTCGCCTTTGATGGGGCCACAGGATTTGGTGCCTATGCTCAAGGTGGCAAAGGCGGCCATATCCTCGAAGTCACTCGCTTGGACGACGATGTAAAATCCCCCCAGCCCGGCATGCTGCGCTGGGCCCTCACACAAAAAGGCCCCCGCATTATCAAATTCCGCGTCGGCGGCACCATTCTCCTGCACGATACCCTGGAGGTGAAGGAACCCTTCCTCACCATGAATGGTCAGGATGCCCCCGGGCAGGGCATCTGTATCCGTGGCGGCACCCTGGATTTCGAAGACACGCATGACATCATCCTTCGTTACTTTCGTGTGCGCCTCGGTGATGAAACCACCCAGCGCCGCAACAAAGAACAAGGCGTCAAACGTCCCAAAAACTCCAGCGGCCTCGATTGCATCTCCCTCACCCGCTGTCGCGATGTCATTGTGGATCACGTCTCCACCTCCTGGTGCTGCGACGAGCTCTTTAGCGTCGTGCATTGCCAGGGCATCACCGTCCAGTGGTGCCTGCTGGCTGAACCACTGACGAATCCCGCCCTCCATCCCTACGGGGACAACCACGCCTTCTGTTTCAATTCCAGCGCCAATACCCTCAGCGTTTACCATTGCCTCTTCGCTCATTACGTGATGCGTGGCCCCCAGTTCGAGGCCAACGACATGCGCCGTGAAGATACGTACGATGTCCAGATGGAAGCCGTGAATAACGTCATGTTTGACTATCAAAAATCCGGCTCCCGCTACACCACCGGTGTCGAAGACCATCGCGATGAAACCGAGGGCAAAAACTACGCCTTTCAGTTCATCGGCAATGTTTACCTGGGCGATCCTAAACGCCCCGCCATTGAGGCCGTCATGAAGCACGATGTCCACCCTGGCGTGAAAGCCTTTGTGGATGATGCCCGGCATGTGAAACTGAGCGATACCAAGGGCCGTGAAGAGAAGATGGAAAGCGCCCGCCAGCAGCTATCCACCAAAACTCTCTTCACCTCACCCATACCCATCAAGCCACTGGCCCCCGATGCCGTCCTCAAAGAAGTCCTTGATCACGCTGGATGCTCCCATGCTCGCGATTCTGTGGACCAGCGTATCGTCACAGAAGTGCGTAACAAAAAGTTTGGAATCACCCTCCGTTCCCAAGCCGACGTCGGCGGTTGGCCCATCCTGAAAGGAGAGTGAACTGGCAGTTGCCACCCACCTCCTCGGCGGAGTCCCTGGTCGTGGCTCACTCTCATTCCCTGACAGACCTCGCCTCGTACCGTCGTTCCACGCTCGCACCTATCCCATCACCATGACCCGCATCTCTCACTGGCTCAGCCTCGCCGCTCTCGCCCTGCTTACCCTTCCCACCGCCACCCGCGCGCAGGATGAAAAAAAGACGCTCAACGTCCTCTTCATCGGCAACAGCTACACCGCCCGGCACAATCTCTCCACCGTCGTCAAAGCCATGGCCGAGGCCGGAAACCCAGGCCTCACCTTCAACCGCACCGACGTCATCTATGGCGGCCGCACCTTAAAAGACCACTGGCAGTTAGGCACCCAAAACATCGTCAGCCAGTCCACCCTCACCAAGGCCGAGGCCGAAGCTACCATCGCCGCCCTGGAAAAAGCCGCCGCCGATCCCAAGGACAAATACGCCAAAAGCGCCCTCGCCCGCCATCGTAGCTTGCTGCCTAACATGGAATCCAACCGCCAGCCATGGGACATCATCGTCCTCCAGTCCTATCGCGATGACCTCACCGGAGATCCCACCCTCTACGCCGAATACGCTCCCAAATTCGCCGCCCTGGCCAAAGCCCAGGGTGCCCGCGTGGTGCTCTACGAAACTACCCCCACCACCCAGAACGAAAAACCCCTCACCACAGCACCCGATCCTGCCCCTGTTCTAGCCAAAGAGCGCGCCATCGCCGCCCTCGCCAACCGCATCGCAGCCTCCGTCGCCCCCATGGCCCTCGTCGTCCAGCGCTGCCAGGAGCAGCGCCCAGACATCACCCACCGCTTCATCAACGACGCCCACCTCAACCAAAACCTCGCCTACCTCACCGCCTGCACCCTATACGCCGCCATCTTCGAAAAAAGCCCCGTCGGCCTCCCCATCGACTCCATCACCGACATCCGCACATTCGAAGGCAAACCCGCCGATAAAACCAAAGATCGCGACGGCCTCCCCCTCACCCGCACCTTTTCAGATAAAGACCGCGCCGACCTCCAACGCATCTCCTGGGAAGCCTGGAACGAATTTCAAAAAATACGTTGAGGCATCAAATGTTCAGCTGAGCCACGATCCTTCGTAACTTCTTCGATTGTTCAGGCAAACTCCTTTGTTGATTAAGCGAGAGGTAGTGCACCGTCATTTTTTGGCTGGACCTGCTGGTTTTTTTTCTAAATCTTTCGGAGATAGTTCTTTGGTGACAGGCTTCGCTTCCGCCTCACCCTTTGATATCTCAGTCTTTGGAGATGTCTTGGATGCACTTTTGTCCGTCAGTAAAGGTGACGCAGACGATTTGGATCCAGACTGCTGCTGAAGGATGGGAGAAATATCGGAATAAATGCCGGCTTCGCGTCTTGGGGAGTAAGAATATGCAGATGATAGCCCTGCCTTATACTCCTCGGGATAGTCTCTTTTTATGGCAGCCAGGGATTCTGCAATTTTGGTTGTGGGGATAAGTTGTGAACCGCTCCTGAGAACGGTTATATAAACCGCCACTGCATCGGCATGCTGTTGAGCCTTTTCCAGATTGATAGCGCCCAAAAATTGTTTGAATACCGCTTGATCGGAACTGCTGATGGCCGTGTGGATTTGCATGGTTTGAAGGATTTCAAGCAAACGGGCCAGCAACGGCCAGTCCTCTGTCGCAATGGCCTCTTTCAACACTCTCTGTAAAAAAGTGCTAACGCTTTCATTGTCTTTATTTGACGGGCTTTCTGGAACATTGAGCAGGCGGGCTATCGCGTATCTCGTAAGCATGTCCTTGACGGCAAAGAGGGTTTCGGAACTGGCAGAATTGTACTCGCTGTAATTAAAGCGCGAAGTTATCACCGAACCCCTTTTAAAATTTTCATACACCATCTGGTAGTTGCGTAACTGAGTTGCCAGGGGGTAGTTGCCTGAGAAATTACCATCTTGCTGCTGCTTGCTCAAATCCTCGGCCTTTTTTGTTACCTCAGAGAGATCATCCAGGCTTTTGATTGCCAAAATCCATGGTTTCACATGCTCCTCAAACTCTATAGTTGTCAGGGGTTTGCTTCGCGATTCTGGTGAAATGCGTATCAGCTGCCTGTTAAGTTTTTCAATAAACTCTGAGCGTGGGATTATAGAGTTGAGACTTTTGCTATAGGTGTTGATGGTCGAATATTGAAAGCGGTCAGCAAACTCGCCTTGGCGTTTAACCAATGGATTCTCCTTTTCAAGCATGATATCTTGGATCGATGTCAGTAATAAAACAAGGGTTTGTAATGCTTCCTGATTGTATCCAGATGGCAAATCCTCCGTACTGCGTTTTTTGACAATATCCTTCTGCATCTTTTCCAAGGTGCTTATGGAGGCATCCAGTTCCCTGGCGGTAGTCGCAGTGAATGCATCTTGTAAAGAGGCTAGCAAAGTGCTGTCGTAGTTTGCCAGCCACTCTTCATTTTTTCGGGCCGTGCGCGCTTTGATTTCAGCAATGAGTTCAATGCACATCCCATCGATCTTTTCAGAAAGTGGCACGGCACGTATTTTCTCGATTCGCGAGATGATAATGTACTCCCTCTCAGATAGCAAATCATCGAAGCTGAATGAACTGAGCAAGGTTTCAGCTTGAAGTGCCTTCACTCGGTCCGTCTGATTTTTGCTTTCTCGAGCGGTTTTGATCACCGCAATAATCTCGTTTCGCAACGACTCTAATAATACCGCTGGTTCTGCGGCTATGGCTGTGAATGCAACAAACGAAAAGATCACGATAAGACGTTTCATTAGTTCCATATTAAGCACGGATCTTCGGGGGTCGATCTAAATTTATGCACACATTTTCATCTAGACTCCCAGAGCATTTAGTGTGTAAACCAGATTATGGGCCACGCCAAGATCCCTCGTATTTGTTGGGGGACTCTGGGACGAGTTCCTCAAATACGCTGATGGATATGCCCCCGAAAGCTTGGGTTAACCACACAGAGGTGCAAAGGGAAAGTAGGCTAATTTTCTTAACCTATTCACCCGAATTTTCTGCCTCCTCCGCTTGTCCGCCCTCCCGACTAAACCACTGATATGATTCCGCGGGAATTGGGCGAGGGCGAAGATCCAAGGCTGAAGGTTACTTGCTCAAGACGGGCCGTAGCGGCGTTGAGTTTTTTGGGGTGAGCTTGAAGGCTGGTTGCTTACATTAGCGGTATCTAGCCGCCTTAAGTTCAGATGCTCTATAGCTTACTTGGCTGTGGGTGCTTTGAGCTTGGCGATGAGGTATTCGTAAGCCTGGGAATGTTTCACATCAGGGGCACCGGGATAGACGAGTTCGCAAGGAACGCCGACGCTTTTGAGTTTCTCTTCAAGTTTTACGCCGAAGTTGGCACTGTGGGTGGGGTCTTTCTGAATCTGGCCCAGGGCTGGGGGGGCGCTGTAGATGAGGTAAATGGGGCAATCGTCACTGGTGACGTTGGCATAGGGGGAGTATTCCTGGATCCAGGGAAGGATGCCTTCCCGCCCGGCGAGGAATTCGCTGAACTGCTGGCCGCGCTTTTTGGGGTCGGTGGTGATGAAACCGAAGGCGTGACCGCCATAGGAGCTGTTAGGGGTCCATTCTTTCATCTGCTGAGGGTCCAGGGTGGTCTGTGCGCCACTGACGGCGGCACACCAGAGGCGGGTGGACTCCTGAGAGATCGGATCGCTGCTTTTCGGATCTGCCAGGTCATCGTGAAAGGCGAGCCAGAGGCTGGAGCAGGCTCCGGCGGAGCCGCCAGCAGCACCGATGCGCTCTTTGTCGATGTTCCACTCCGTTGCTTTGCTGCGCACAAATTGCAGTGCACGGGCGGCATCTTCCAGGGGGGCTTTGACGGGAGGCTTGATGCCTGCGGCGTGGGCCTGGGACACGTAGCGGTAATTGATGGAGACGACGGAGATCCCGGCTTCCAGATATTTTTCAAGGGAAGCGAGGCGGTTTTTATCTCCGCCCATCCAGCCGCCGCCATGGATGAAGAAAAGCAGGGGGGTGGGCTTGGCTGATTCCACTTTCCAGAAGTCCATCACCTGGCGCTCGTGGGTGCCGTAGGGGACATTGGCCTGGGTGGGCGTCGGCAGCTTGGGAGCGGGCTTGGCTGCGGTTTTCGGTTTCGCGGGGGCTTTGGTTTTAACGGGAGTATCGGCAGCGATGAGGGCTCCGCTGAGGGCGCAAAGAGCGCAGAGGGTCAGGTAGGTTGGGCGCATGGTGGAAGGTATAGGCGGGTAAAAACGGCACGGAGGCCGTGTTTCTTCCCGCTAAAGCCTTTTGCCGCACCTGCCTTTAGGGCTGCCAGTTGCCATCCCGCACGCCTTTGTCCGTAACCTTATACTTTTCATCTTCCTGGATGACTTCCCATGTTTTGCGCTGGAAGTGTTTTTTATAGGACCAGCCTGCCTCGTATTCCCAGGAGGCCGGGCCGGTGGTTTTCATCAGGCGGATTTGAATCACGTAAACGGCGATACCTCGTTCTGGGTCCACGATGAGGTTATCCGGCTGGGCTGTGGTGAGCACACTGGCGCTGATCATGCGCAGGTTGAGATCATCGAAACGCCTGAGAAACGGGACGGTGGCTGGGGTATAGTCACGGTTGGGGACGATCTCCCCCAGGGAGATGGAATAGCTTTTCGGCACGCCTGGATTGGGGTCCGGGAGTGTCCGGATGATCTCGCGCACCAGGGCCTCGGTGGCATCGGTTTCATAACTGTCCAGCCGGATGCCTTCACGATCTACGGGCCCGCAGGCGGCGAGAGTGGCAAGGCAGAGGCAGGTGAAAAGGCGGCGGATCATGGAGGCGGTCTGTGCCACGGAATACGCATGAGAGCAACTGGCGGTGCTTGGCAAGCGTTTCTCCCTCGCTATACTTTGATGATGTTCGATATTCGTGAAAAGCCTCAGCATGTGGATCGTGCCTTCCTTGTGGGTGCTTATTTTGACCGCCGTAAGGCTCAGGAGGCTACTGATTTGCTCGAAGAGCTCAATGAACTCGTCGAGACTTTGGGGATCGAAGTCGTCGGGTCCGAGCTTGTGTATGCCCGTGAACATACGGCCCGGCACCTCATCGGTAAAGGCAAGGCGAAGGAGCTGATGGATGCGGCGAAGGAGGCAGGTGCTGAGTGCATCGTCTTCGACAATGAATTTTCCCCTGGCCAGCAGCGTGCCTGGGAAAGCGAATCCGGCCTATGCGTCATTGATCGGCATGAGGTCATTCTGGACATCTTCAACATGCGCGCCAAGACGCGGGAGGCCCGCCTCCAGGTGGAGCTGGCGCGCATGGAATATTCCATCCCACGTCTGACGCGCATGTGGGCTCACCTTGACCGTCAGGGCGGTGGTGCTGGCGGTGGTGTCGGTGGTGCAGGGGCGGCTCGTGGTGAAGGGGAAACCCAGCTGGAAGTGGACCGGCGCATGGCTTATAAAAAGCTGGACCGGGTAAAGGCTGAGCTGGAGGAAGTGAAAAAGCAGCGGGATACGATGCGCAAGGAACGTAGCCGCGTCCCGGTGCCCCATGCCGCTATTGTTGGTTATACCAATGCAGGGAAGTCCTCTCTGCTGAATAAGCTGACGGATGCGGATGCTTATGTGGAGAACAAGCTCTTCGCGACCCTGGATACGACCACGCGCCGGATGGATCTGCCGGATGGCCAAGCCATGCTCGTGACTGATACGGTCGGTTTTGTCCGTAATCTTCCGCATGACTTGGTGCAAAGTTTCCGGGCGACATTGGAAGAAGCCGTGCTGGCGGATTTCCTAATTCACGTGGTGGACGCGAGCTCCCCCCATGCCTACAACTTTTATCAAACCACGACTGAGGTGCTGGCAGAACTGGGTGCCGGGGACAAGCGTGTGCTCCTGGCCCTGAACAAGGTGGACCTAACGGATGATGTGCGTCAGACCGAGCTCCGACGTCAGTTCCCTGAAGGTGTCTTCATTTCCGTCAAGACCGGCCAAGGAATGGACGATTTGTTTCACCGCATCCACGATATGCTCATCGACCGGGTGGTGCGCCTGGACCTGTGTATTCCCCTGGACCGCATGGATCTGGTGGCCCTGGCGCATCAAGAGGGCAAGGTGCTGTCCGAAGATTACGAGCGTGGCGTGGCCGACATTCAATGTGTGGTGCCGAAGCGCTTCGAGTCCAAATTCACCTCCTTCGTGCGTCCGGTGAAGAAGAAATCAGCCCGTGCTGAAGCTGCTGCTGCTGCCAAATAAAAAAGCGGAGCGAGTCTGACCGTGATATTTCTCACCCCTGAAGTATGTGCTGGCGTCTAACAATCTATTGTTTTCTCGCCTGCCTGCCAGTGTTCGCTGTGGAGGCGCATCACGAAGTGGTGACCGGCTGGCCGCAGTTGCCTGCGGATCATCAGCTAGGCCTCTGCGCGGGGGTGGATGTGGATGCGCAAAATCGCGTTTTTGTGTTTCATCGCAGCGGCAGGAAGTGGTCGAATCCCTTTCCGAAAGAACCTATTTCTCAACCTACGATCAGCGTGATTGATGGCAGTTCCGGCAAGCTTTTGCAAAGCTGGGGCGCAGGCCGGTTCATCATGCCGCATGGGCTTACGGTGGATCAGGAGGGGCATGTCTGGCTGACAGATGTGGGGCTGCATCAGGTATTCAAATGCACGGCTGAAGGGCAGGTACTGCTGACGCTGGGCCAAGCGGGTGTGCCTGGGAATGATCAGACTCATTTCAATCTGCCCACGGATGTGGCTGTCCTTTCTGATAGGTCCTTCTATGTCAGCGATGGCTACAAAAACACCCGGGTGATGAAATTCAGTGCGGATGGCCAGTTCGAATTTGAATGGGGCGCCAAGGGGAAGGGCGATGGCCAATTCAATTTGCCGCATGGGCTGGCGGTGGATTCCAAAGGCCGGGTGTATGTCTGTGACCGTGAAAACCACCGCCTCCAAGTTTTCGATGCGCGAGGCAACTTCCTCCAGGTGTGGGAAGGGGAACACGTTGGAAAACCCTACGGGGTGGCCGTGAGTCCCGAGGATGACGTTTTCATCATGGATGGCGGCATTCCTTCGTTAAAATCTGCTTCCCGAGGTAAAGCGGTACAATTGGATGCAAGTGGGCAGGTCCGGGATACCTTCGGCAGCTTTGGCAGTGCGCCAGGGCAGTTTCAGATGGGGCATGACATTGCCATCGGGCCGGATGGGGCCGTTTACACGGCTGAAGGAACGGGAGCTCGAGTGCAGAAGTTTGTCCTCAAGAAGTGAGGCAGAGTCTGTGGCTCAGGCGATTTGGTCGGCAGCCAGAGCTGCATTGCCGATGATGCCGGATTCATTGCTGAAGCGGGCGGGAACGATCTGAAGACGCTCCCAGACAACAGTGCTGAGCATGGACTGTACCTTGCGCTTGAGGGGATCAAAAATGAGGTCGCCTGCCTGGGCCACGCCGCCGCCGATGACAAAGGCATCCGGGTTAAGAAGCCAGGCGATGCTGGAGAGGGAGGTGCCCAGCCATTCGGCGATTTCTTCCCAAATCTGGCGGGCTATGTCGTCACCGGCCTTGGCGGCATCGGCGATTTTTTTTGGAGTGCATTCTTCGATGGTTTTTTGCACATGGGCCTCGGCATAACGCTGGACGGCATGCTCGGCGATTTCCTTGTTTCCGGTGTATTTTTCCAGGGCACCCAAGTTGCCGTAATGACCGGCACGGCCGTCGCATTCAATGCTCATCTGGCCGATCTCCCCGGCTGCACAGCCGCTGCCGCGATAAAGCTGGCCGTTTAAAATGAGGCCGCCGCCGATGCCGGTGCCCATGGTCAGGGCCACCACGTTTTTCAGTCCACGAGCGGCACCATAACGGAATTCTGCATAGGCCATCGCATTGGCATCATTTTCGACAGTGACGGGAAGGCCGCTTTTTTCACCCAGGATGGTTTTCAGCGGGACGTGCTTCCAACCGGGGACATTGGTGAGCACATGGACGAAGCCGTGGTCAAAATCCACGAGTCCTGGAACGCCTACGCCGATGGCGGCGATGTCTGGATAAGTTTCGCGCAGTTTGGCCACCCGGTTGGCCATCTCAGTGATCAGCGCCGCAGGGCCTGCAAAGTCAGCGGTGGGAATGGGGGCATCGGTAGTGAGCAATTCACCGCCACGGCAGACACCGAGTTTGACCGAGGTGCCGCCGAAATCAATGCCGACTGAGGTGATGGAACTTTCAGACATGAGAAGGGGCGCGGAGGATGCGCGGGCAGCAGGAGGGTGCAAGGGCAAAGGTTGAATGAGGAGGAGGCTGGTCTATCAACCAAAGGGTGGTTCTAAGCCGTCGGAGGGGGGAATTGGCAGACTGGCCACGAGCCGCAGGCCATGGAGGGTGAGGTCCGCATCCACAGAAATTTCCTCGTCCATGCCGGCGATGATCCAGCCCGCATCACCCCCTGTGGCGACGATGTGGAGAGGACCGGGGGGCAGCTCTTTTTTCAGGGCTTCGAGGATGCCTTTGATCATGCCACGATAACCAATGGCTGCGCCGGCCTGAATGGCCCCGACGGTACTTTGACCAATGGCTGTTTCGGGTTCCATCAGCTCCACCTGGGGCAGCAGGGCGGTGCGCTCGTGTAGATAATCGGTCATCAGGCGTAGACCTGGGGCGATGACGCCGCCAATGTAGTGACGGTCAGCAGAAAGGATGTCGAAAGTCACGGCGGTACCGAAATCGATAACGATACCCGGTGCCCCGTGGAGGTGTGCCAGGGCGACGGCATTGGCCAGGCGGTCTGCGCCGATGCTTTCCGGCTTCGGATAGCGGATGCCGATGCCCATGGAAGTTTGATGATTTAGGACGGTGAGGTTGGGCAGGGCATCCCGAAAGGCCTGAACGGCAGCCGGGACTACGCTGCAAATGAAGGCGGATTGAAAGGTCCAACCAGCTACGGTTTGCCTGACCAGATCAGGCGTTGCCTCACGGGTCGGCAGCTCCCGGCGGTCCAAAATGGCCTCACGGGTGGCCAGGCCGAGCTTGGTGCGGCCATTGCCTACATCGATGAGGAGAAAATCAGCGGTCATGGGCGTGCATATGGACGGGAAGAAAGATCTGGGCAAGCAAGATGGAAAAACTGGTTGCGAAAGAAGAGAAAGCATCCACAATCCCTGCCCCTCGCCCGGTTCGCCTCTCATGGGATCTGACTCCGAAGGATAAATTCGCCCCGCACATTATGAGCAACATCATCGCCAACATTGATTCTGAACAACTCAAGAAGGAAGTCGCTTCCTTTCATGTGGGTGACAGTGTCAAAATCCACACCCGAGTCATTGAAGGCGACAAAGAGCGTATTCAGATCTTCGCGGGCATCATCATCTCCCACAAAGGTGCGGGGCTGAACGAAGCTTTCACGGTCCGTAAAATCTCCTATGGTGAAGGCGTGGAACGTGTGTTCCCAGTCCACAGCCCAAAGGTGGCCAAGATCGAAGTCGTCAAAATCGGTAAAGTCCGCCGTGCCCGTCTTCACTATCTGCGCGGCCGTAAAGGCAAGCAGGCCATGACGGTCAAGGAACAGGCTTACAACAGCAACGAAGCTTAATCCGCTTCGGAACCCTTCGGGTTTTTCCTCCATTTTCAAATTCACCTCAGCATGATCTGCTGGGGTGTTTTTGCGTGGAGAGGAGAAGGCCCCAGAATCGAGGTTGCTCTGCTTCGAGCCGGATCATTTGCGTTGCAGCAAGATTACTTTGCTGCCGACTCGTAATAGCGAAATTCGAGAGCGTCTGTTGTTTCCAAGACTTCCTTCAGGGTGAACAGGTGCTCAAAGGGCGGCAGGAAGGTATCGCCTTCGTGGGCTTCTTTGACGAGGGTGAGGTAGAGGCCATCGCATTGCGGTAGCAGCTCGGCATAGACTTGGGCACCCCCGATGATGAAAATGGTCTCTGCATCTGGGCAAACGGAGGGCAATTCTGACACATTGCGGATGACGGTGAGGCCTTCGAGCGGTTCCATGTTGCGGCTGAGCACGATGTTTTGACGCCCGGGAAGGGGTCTGCCGATGGACTCATACGTTGTGCGACCCATCAGGATGGGGTGTCCCAAGGTGGTGCGCTTGAAGAACTTTAAGTCCTCCGGGAAATGCCAGGGCAGGGTGCCGTCGCGGCCAATGACGCGGTTGCTGGCCATGGCGACGATGGCGATGAGACGGGCTGGCATTACGGTGCTTTCACCCCCGGCAGTTTCACTTTGGCCACATAGATGGCGGTTTTGCCTTCGTGGCTGGAGTAGTAGCTCACAAAGAGATGCCCCTCATGCCAGCATAGGCCGGGATAGCTGCAATCACCCCCGCTGGGGAGTTCAAGTAGCGGGACGAGGCTGGTCGGCGTCATGGTATAAAGGACCATGTGGGGGCCGGGGGTTTTGCCAAATCCGCGTGAGCCGGCGATGAGGGTGCCATCCGGTAGCTCGATAAAATTGGGTCCTCCCAGGGGGACGGGGAGTTGAGTCCAGGTCCATTCACGATAGGGGGCTTTGGCCACGCCGATGGCTCCTTTGCGGTCACCGGCTTCACGGCGTACCAGGGCTACGGCACTGCCGTCTTTGAGGAAACGCAGGGTGGTTTCATTTGGCTGACCGGGCACCTGCATGATGGAGGAGAGTTGCCATACGCTGCCATCGGCGCTGGTATATGATTTCAAGGACCATTCGGGTTCGAACTTGGGTCCGCCTGTTGTCGGATAGACATTGAAGGAGACACCGTAGAATTTTTGGTCGGCAGGATTCACTGTGGTACGCCAGAGAGAGTCCCCTTCGGCCAGCAGTTTTTGGGGAGGCGTCCACACTTTGCCATCAATGGAGGTGGCATAACGCGGGCGGCGGCTTTTGAGTTGAGCGCCGTCATAAACGGAACCTCCGCAGATAAGGTAAAGGCGCTTGCCGTCTGGGGTGATTTCCAGTTTGGGGTCACGCAGGTCGGTCCCTTTTTCGGAGATGGTCGCATAGTCCACCCAGTTGTCCCCGGAGGCAGAAATGAGGATACGAACGATGCCCTCGCCCCCCATGCTGGCGCTGCCTTCGCGAAAGCAGCAGAAAAACAGGTTTTTGAAGCGGACCAGATCCGTGAAGGCCTGATGAGGTGCTTTGTCCCAGATCTTTTGGACGGCGACGATCTCCGCCTGAGGGGCCTGGGCAGCCGCACTGAGGGTGAAGATGGATGAAAGCAGGAGTGCGGGGACAAACTTCATGACCTTTCAACGTGCCTTGTTTACGCCCTCCTTCAAATATCAAAAGCGGATGTTGAGTGTGAGAGTGATGACCATGACGAAGGGTGCTGCCGCTGATCCTGGCGGATGTGATGGTGGGAATATGGTTTTAACCAAGCCTTTGTATTGGGGGGGTGCCTCTAAAAAAGCAGTGCCAAGTCGTGGCATTAAATGTTGCTCATGGAGCCGGGCCGCTGCATTTTATGGCTCATGTTTTCCGACCAACCCGCCTGGTATGTGATCCATAGCAAGCCGAAGTGTGAACATCTGGCAGCATCCATGATGCTTGGACTGCCTGATGTGGAGACTTACTGTCCGCGCATCCGGTTCCAGCGCAATACGAAGCGGGGGAAGGTGTGGTTCGTCGAGGCCCTTTTCCCAAGTTATTTCTTTGCCAGGTTTGCTCCTGCGAATTCTCTCCGCGCCGTCAGATATTCTCAAAACGTCATTCGTATTGTCGCGTTTGGAGATCAACTAATCTCAGTCACGGATGAAACCATCCGGCTGCTTCGTGAGGAGATGGAAGGGCAGGACGTCAAAATTGTCCAGGTGGGGATGAATGTGGGTGATACGGTGGAGCTGACAGAAGGGCCGCTGCGGGGTCTCAAAGGCATCGTGAACAGCATTCATGATGGCCAGGAACGAGTGAAGATCTTGATGGAGTTCCTGGGGCGTGAAAGCCTGATCGAAGTGGATGCGACAAAACTTCTCACCGATCACACGCCTCGCGACGTGTTCATTGAGCGATAAAAAAGCAGATATGGGCGAAGGGTTCGTGGGATCTCTGCGTACTCATGTGCTCTTTATGCGCCCATTCGCAATCACTTCACTTCTTACCAGCCTGGCCTTTCTGGCGCAGGCGGAAATCAAGCTCCCTTCCATCATCGGGGATAACATGGTCCTGCAGCAGAAGCAGGCCAATCCAATCTGGGGCTGGGATACGCCTGGGGCGGAGGTGACCGTCAAGTTTGCTGGCCAGACGAAGACGGCCAAAGCAGGAGCGGATGGCAAGTGGACGGTGAAACTGGATGCTGTGCCTGCGAATGCGCAACCGGCGACGATCTCTATCCAGGGCACGACGGCCAAGGAAGTGAAAAACGTCCTGGTGGGTGAGGTGTGGGTTTGCTCGGGCCAGTCCAACATGCAGTGGTCCGTCAATGGCTGCTGGGATGCAGATCTGGAAATGGCCACGGCGAAGTATCCGAACATCCGCCTCATTTCTGTGCCGCAGATTGGTACACAAGAACCGCAGCAGGACTTTAAAGGCGCATGGAAAGAGTGTTCACCAGAAACTGTCGGACCCTTCACGGCCGTCGGATACTTTTATGGTCGTATCTTGCACCGCATGCTGGATGTCCCTGTCGGGCTCATCAACAATGCCTGGGGCGGCAGTGCAGCGGAGGCCTGGGTACGGCGGGATGTGCTGGAAAATGATGCGCGTTTCAAGGGACTGATGGCTGACTGGGTGCAGCGTGAAAAAGATCTGGAGACCGACAAGGTCCGTCAGGACCATGAGAAGGCGATGGCCGACTGGAATGCAAAGAAGGACGAAGCTGATAAGGCCAAGCAACCCTTCGCCACGCGTCCACCAAAAGGCCCGCAGGAAATTTTGAAGGGCAACGCGCGTCCGGGTAATATTTATAACGGCGTGCTCCTGCCCACCATCGGATATGGCATCAAAGGCGTGATCTGGTATCAGGGGGAAACCAATGCTGGGCGCGGGTATGAATACTCATATCTGTTCCCGCTGATGATTGAGCATTGGCGCCAGGAATGGAAGCAGGGCGATTTCCCATTTTACTGGGTGCAACTTGCCGACTTCATGGGTGAAGTCAGCACTCCAGAAGAAAGCTCCTGGGCCGAACTGCGGGAAAGCCAGACAAAGACTCAGGCAGCCATCAAGAACGGCGGTCAGGCAGTCATCATTGACCTGGGGGATTCCAACGACATCCATCCCAAAAATAAACGCGATGTGGCTGAGCGTCTGGCCCGCCACGCGCTAGTCAATGACTACGGTTTCAAGCTGCCATCTCGCAGCCCTGAATACAAATCCGTCGCCATTGAAGGTAGCAAGGCGGTTGTCACCTTGGACAATTTCGGATCCAGCCTGAGGACCGTGGATGTGAGCGAGGTCAAAGGATTCGCCATTTGTGGTGAAGACCGCAAGTGGGTCTGGGCCACTGCGAAAATCATTGGGCGTGATAAGGTGGAAGTCAGCGCGGCCGAGGTGGCTAAGCCTGTGGCCGTTCGTTATGCCTGGGCCAACAATCCGGTGTGCAATCTCTACAGCGTGGACGGTCTGCCGGTCACTCCTTTCCGGACGGATGACTTTCCGATGACGACGAAGCCCAAGGAGTGAAAGAAAAGTGCTTCGGATCTCTAGCCAGCGAGGGGCCGATAAACATTATTTTTCAAAGACCACATTTCCGCCTAACCAGGTTTTCAATACCGTCGTTTGCGGCAGGTCATCAATGGGGCAGGTGAGCGGATCGCGGTCCACCAGGATCAGATCCGCCAGCCTGCCTTTTTCAATGGAGCCGGTTTCTTTTTCCAGTTTCAGCAAATAGGCGTTGTTGGTGGTGTAAAGGCGCAGCGCTTCCTCACGTGTCAGGGCGTTTTCAATGTGTACAGGTTTGTCCAGCTTGCGGGCTTTGCGGGTGATGGCGGTCCACATGCCTAACCAGGGATTGTATGGATTCACGCTGCGAAAGGAGCCGATCTTTTGCATGTGGTCGCTGCCTCCGCCCACGATGACTTTTTGATCAAAGCAGGCGCGCAGAGGCTGGAACATGGCCATGCGGTCCTCGCCAAAATGACCGGTCAGGGTGCGGCCATCCATGTGCAACCAGATGGGCTGAAGATCAATGCAGACGCCCAGCTTGGCAGCCTTGGCGATGGATTCCGGCTGCATGAAATTGCAATGAGTGATGGAAGCACGCGCAGCCCGTACGGAATGGCGCTGGTTCACTTCTTCATAAGTGTCCACCAGCAGCTTCACCGCTCCATCACCCACGGAGTGAGCGGTAAACTGGAGGCCGGCAGCGGTCACTTTTTCAACCAGTTGCTTCAAGCGTTCAGGGGTGATTTTTTGCACACCACGATATTGTGGATCGCTGATTCCATAGGCTTCACTGATGCCCCATGGCTCTGACATGAGTGAGCTGCCGGTGAGCATGCCGCCATCCAGATAGACCTTGGTGCCGATGATCTGGAGCTGGGGGTCTGCTTTGGCCAGAGGGCTGTTGATAACTTCTTCAATGGCGTTTTCAGAGGCAGGCCACAGGCTCATGGCGGGGATGCCCATGGAGACACGCATGCGCACGGTGAGATCTCCTTTTTGGCGCAGTTCCTCATACAACGCTGTCTGGCCAGGGCTGGAGTCGCGGTCAGCGACGGTGGTTAGGCCGACGCTGTTGTAATCCCTGAACAGTTCCCTGGTGCGCCGGTACTTGTCTTCTGCTTTGGGAGATTGGGTAATGGCCTTGGCGGAAAGCTTCGGGCTGAAACTGCGCAGAAGCCCGGTTGGTTCTCCTGTGGCGGGATCTTTTTCGATCTTTCCGGCGTGGTCCTTGGGCAAAGCGAAATCCCGGTCGATGCCTGCCATTTTGAGGGCAAGGCTGCTGAGCATCGCATCGGGTCCGGTGGAAAAGACCACCGGATTTTCCGGTGCTACGGCGTCCAGTTCAGCGCGGGTGGGATAACGTTTTTCCTCCAGCCGTGTGATGAAAACCTGGCGCAGGGCGATGAGGTCGCCCGGTTTGGAAACTTTCACCCGGGAAGCAATGTAGGCCAGCACCTCGGCGATGGTTTCCATGGTGGGAATTTCATGGTCGAACTCCACCATGGCTGCGGACGAAGGGTGGACATGGGAGTCCATGAGCCCTGGCATGAGGGTCTTGCCGCTGAGATCCAGGAGTTGGGTCTGATCATTCTTCAGCGCCAGAACCTCCTCGTTGCCTCCCACTGCGACGATGCGCCCCTCTTCGACCGCCACGGCCTCAGCAAAGCTTAGCTTTTCATCCATGGTGATCACACGGCCATGATGCAGGATGAGATCCGGGGCTGCATGTAGGGGCAGTGTTAGGGCAATGAACAGGGCTGGAATACGCATGGGCTACCAACGGACCTGGCGTTTAAAATCCTGCGCCATTGTCACTTCGCAGCCCATATCCTGTGTTGGGAATTAACGGTTTGACTATGTTTGTATTAATGGATTAGATGGGGTGGAACCATCAAAACAATTATTACTCATGATCATCTGGAAAGGACGGGGCATACTCATTTTGTTATTCGTGGTAGGCGGCTTTATGCTGGGCCTGGCCTTTGATTCTGTGGTCCTTGCAGCTTGGGGTGCGGTGGCTGGAGCATGGTTATTTGCGCTTACGGTGGGTAAAACCACCCAGCGGATTTTGGTGGACCCCCAAACACAGCGGCCGGTGGTCTTCAAAAACGCGCACACCCTCTACTTCATTCCTCCCAAAGGCTGGGCAGTGTTGCTCACCATCCTGGCTTTGTTCATCAGTTTCATACCCAGAGACAAACTGTCTGAAGACAGCGGGCCTGCGCAAACTGCATTCAAAAAAGCGGACAGCCTGATCACGTCTTCAGGCAAAGGGACGGTTCATGGCAATACACCCCAGGCCGTAAGTCTGGCCAAAGACTTTGCCGCTGCATCCAAAGAGTTCCGGGATCTTTTCATCGAAAAGGGCAAGGATAGTGAATTCCTGACCTATGTCTATTTGACCCCCACACGCTGCGTTTTTCTGCTGCACGTGCCTCAGTTGAGGAAGTTTTCGAAAGAGGCCAAAGATACCATGTCGGAAATCGCGTGGTTAAGTGCACAGGGACTTGCCGCCAAACTAACTCCCAAGCCTTCCAAGGTGGCCCTGGGAATCCGAGGCAACATTTTGTATGACCGTGCCTACATTGGCCACCCCGTGAGTAACGAAGAGGACTCCAAAGGCATTGACCAGGAGGTGAAGGGTATGGACGCTAGAGAGGTTCTCGCACTTCTCTTTGAGCCGGAAACTGAGACTCCCGACCTGGCGGCTGTGGCTGAAGAAACCCCTGCTCTTACGGAAGAATCCGAAACGCCGACCAGCACTGCCGCTCTTGAAGCAGAACCTGCGCCCTCAAACTCCCCTGCTGTGGAGCTTGCTTCTTCAGAGGCCCCTCCTGCTGTGGAGCCGACGTCCTCGACAGTGCTTGTGGAGGCCCCTGTCAGTTCTCTGCCCACACCTGTCAGAGATTGGAAAGATTCGTCCGGCAGGCCGATGCGTGCTGCCATGATTCGGTTCACGAATGAGGAGCGCAGCACGGGCGAATTCAAACGTGAAGATGGCCAGGTCTTTGAAGTGCCCCTGGACCGCTTTTCTGATGAGGATAAACAATTCATCCAGTCATTGTCCGATCAATAACGACGACTCGATGAATGGATGATTTGGAAACGGTCCTTGCACCCTGTTTGCCCATGACGCTAGTCTGGAAGGACATGCAAAAACTCGTCCTTAGCATTCTTTTACTCGCTTCACCCTGCTCCTTTGCCGCCGATGCGGCTCCAGAGTTTAGAGGTGGCATCGAGCGATTTGACCCGGCTTTTGACAAACTCATTGCTCCAGATGCGAAGATTGAGATCCTGGCGACTGGCTTCAACTGGTCAGAAGGACCGGTGTGGAAAGATTGGCAGATTCTCTTTTCGGATGTGCCTGAGAATACGGTCTTTGGCTGGAAGGAAGGGGATACCAGTGCCGCCAGTTTCTTGAAACCCAGCGGTAGTCTGAGTGGAGAAGGTCAGGGGTCCAATGGGCTGGCGGTGGATGCGAAAGGCAGCCTGATTCTTTGCCAGCATGGGGAGCGTAGGGTCGCGCGATTGGAGAAGGACGGCAGCTTCACCTCCCTGGCGGACAAGTTTGAAGGAAAGCGTTTCAACAGCCCCAATGACCTCGTCATCGCTAAAAATGGCAGCTTATTTTTCACTGACCCACCTTATGGGATGAAGAAGGGGACGGAACCTGATGCGCCCTATCATGGCATCTATCGAGTGGATGCAGGTGGCGAGGTGAGCCTGATCATTGAGGACATCCGCTGGCCTAACGGAATCGCTCTCAGTCCGAATGAAAAGACGTTGTACATTGCTGTGTCGGACAAGGATAACACCCGGCTCATGGCCTATGATCTCCAGGCAGATGGCAGTGTGAAAAATGGCCGTCAGTTTTTCCATGCGCAGCCGCTCAAGTCCGAATCCCGCAAAGGCGGCTGCGACGGCATGAAGGTGGATGCTCAGGGAAATATCTGGACCACAGGTCCTGGTGGAGTGCTGGTCATCAGCCCTGAAGGCAAGCATTTGGGCTCCATTCTTACCGGTGTTCCCACGGGGAACTGCGCCTGGGGCGGTGAGGACAAAGGTACGATGTATGTCACTGCGGACATGTTTTTGCTGCGTGTGAAGACGCTGGTGAAGGGGTATTGAGGAGATTGATCATGCCTTGTTCAGGAGCAGGACCCTGAAAAGTCTGCCCATGAAGGCTGGGTGTGTCAGGGAGTGATACTGGCGTAAGAGAGCCTGGGTTTCTGAATCCATCTTTCCTTCCAGCCCTGCCAGCCAAGGGAGGCCTAGTTTGCCCAGGAAGCGGCCTTGCAATTCATACGTCTGCTGTTTCATGCCGGAGGATTCGGCAACTTCGATGAGGCGGGTGAAATTGACATGGGTTGTGAGGTCGCATTCACCTAGATCTTCCAGCACCCGATCATCGGTCTGGTGATTTCGATAACGGCGTATAGTCCCGGTATTGCGCTCAGGGGAATACAGTTCTGCTGCATCGTATCCATAATCAGCGATGTAGATGGTTCCCCGGAAGGGGGAGGCTGCCAGCTCAACTATCCAGTCCATCGCGGCCAGATTCACCTCGGTTGTGTATCCGGCAGGTAGGTCTTGGGGCAGGCCAGTTAGCTCTCTGGCCAGTCTTTCTGTGGAGGGTGGGCCGGGTATCAACCCAGGGCGATGATCTTCCTGCGCCTGCACATACAGCTCCTTCCAGGCTGTACCGTCCCACTGCACCAAGTGTACCGGCATGGCATCCGGCAGTTCATTGCAAAGGTAAAAGGCAGTTACGGCAGGCACTGCGGATAGGGAGGAGACCCATCGGACCCGGTCGCCAAAAGGGGCAAGACGTTGACGCTGAACAGCTTCGTAGCGTGGATTGGGTTCAACGATCAGATAGGGCTTATCCACGGTGGAGAGGATATCCTCCGCTAGCTGTCCATCGTGTGCGGCCTGTTCGATGATGACAAAGTCTGCCGGATGGCCCATCTCCTGGTACGTTTGTTCAGCCAGGTGCCCCAGCAGTTTTCCATAAAGAGGGCCGACGGATACGGCGGTGTAAAAGTCTCCCCCTCGTCCTATTCGGCGGGGCTTTGGGCCATAGTATCCCTGAACAGGGTGATAAAGCGCCTGTTCCATGACATGGGCAAAGGTAAGTCCGCATGCTGATGACGCTGAAATTTCATCGTGCAAAATGCGAGTCAGTGAGGTCATGGGGAAACAAGTGGCGGAACAGTGGCAGAGCCGTTAGATTACCATCCCTTGGAATCAAGGGCATCTCCTCATGTTCGGCAAAGATTCGGAAACTAAACCCCAGAAGAACTGGCGCGGCGAGTCCGGCCTGAAGCTCCCATTTTACCGCCGAGTCTGGTTCAGTGCCCTCATGGCGTTGATCATTTTGATCGGGTTGGCAGGCCTGGGGACGTATTCCATTATTGTGGCACCTTTGCATGTGAAGGCGCAGACGTACGACCTTGAAGAGATCCGCAAACTGGAAGCTGCGAGCATTATTTATGACCGGAATGGAGAGGAACTCTCCCGCATTTATGTGCTGAACCGTACTCCGGTTCCCATCAAGGATGTGCCGCAGCATTTTATTGATGCTTTGACCGCCCAGGAAGACAGCCGCTTTTTTCAGCATGACGGGGTGGATTACATTGGTCTGACCCGTGCTGTGCTGGAAAACTTGAAAGCTGGCCGAACAACCCAAGGCGCTAGCACCATTACCCAGCAGCTGGCCCGGCAGACTTTCGGGCTGATGGAAAAAGACTATAAGCGCAAGATTGTAGAAGCGTTTGTGGCCCAGCGAATCGAGAAAAAATTCAGCAAACCTGAAATTCTGGAGCTTTATCTGAACCGCATTTTCTTCGGTAAAAACTTCTACGGCATTCAGGCAGCGTCGCTGGGTTACTTCGGCAAGGATGCCAAAGACCTCAGTGTGGATGAAGCCGCCACCATTGCCGGTCTGATCAAGAGCCCCAACAACATCGAGCCGATCCGGCACCCTGAGCGTGCTGTGAAAGAACGAAACTACGTGCTGGAGCGCATGGTCATTGAAGGCACCCTGAAGCGGGATGAGGCCGAGCGCCTGAAGCTGAAGCCGATGGTGACTACGCCGCAGACGAGTGATCCCAGGCTAAGCTACGTGTTTGACGAAGTGCGTCAGGAAGTGGTGTCACTGGTCGGTGAAGAAAGGGCCTCCATTGGCGGATTCCAGATTTATACCAGCATTGACAGAGACCTCCAAAAAGCGGCGGAGGAAGCGATGAAGAAACGCCTGGCGGAGGTGGAAACACGTGCGGGATATCCCCATCAGACCTATACCCAGTTCCGTGGCATTTTGGGCGACTGGTTTGGGCTGAAAACGAAGGGCCTGTTGACGGCAGACATGCCCCGCCCGGTGCCAGAGTATTTGCAAGGGGCTGCTATCGTGATGGATAACACGGATGGCTCCATCCTGGCGATGGTCGGCGGGCGTGATTTTATCGACAGCCAGTATAATAGGGCGACGGACGGTGTGCGCCCAGTGGGCACCGCCTTCACCCCGTTTGTTTATGCTGCTGCGTTTTCCAAGCCAGGATATTTTCCGATGACGCCGCTGGCGGACGAGCCGCTGGATAACAGGCGCGTGATGATCGGCGGTCTGACCGGGATTTTAGGCGAATGGGGGATGGAAGTGGCGGATCCGAAATGGTCCCGCAATCCCATCAGCGCACGGGAGGCTTTGGTCGGTTCTCATAACTCCGCCACCGTGCGATTGGGTGAGCGCATCGGCCTGGAAGGTGGACGAGTGAGGCAGGATTTCCGAGATTTTGCGAAAAGTGCTGGGATTCGCACACCCCTTCGTGAATTCCCTTCCACCTTCCTGGGTGCAACGGAGGCCCGACTGGATGAAATGTGCCTGGCTTACTCCTGCTTCCCCACGCTGGGCAAGCGCCCGGCCAAACAGCATCTGATCCAACGCATCACGGACTTCCGGGGTAAAACGGTTTTCCAACTGGACGAAAAGACACTGCAACCCGTCCGTGCGATGGATGAGATTGCCGCTTATCAAACGCATACCTGTCTGAGTGAAGCTCTTCATCGTGGGACGGGAGCAACGTCCATCGAATACGGCTTGGGTGATTTCCCTGCGGGTGGCAAAACTGGAACACACTACGAATCCAAGGATCTATGGTTCTTGGGATATACTTCCGCCGTCACCTGCGGCGTCTGGGTCGGGTTTGACCGGCAGAAGACGATCTATCCTGGAGCATTTTCCAATCAAATCGCCCTGCCGATCTGGACGGACGTCATCAATGCATCCACAAAGGTGCGGACCCCCCAGGAGATAACTCCTCCCGAATCGGCAGAAAGGATTGAGGTCTGCCGGGTCAGTGGCCTGCGTGCGACGGATTTCTGCTATGACAAGATCAAGGGGTCAGATGGTGTTGAGCGCTCTGTGCGCAGCACCTATTTCGAGTTTCTGCGCCCAGGGACCAGCTTCAACAATACCTGCCCTGTCCATACTGGAGAAGGATTGCCTGCGGATCTGGCTGCCTTTCATCAGGCGATCACGCATACAACGGATACCGCCCTGTTGGCGGGATCCAGCAAATTTGTCAATATTGAGCCGGTTCATCTCCAGGATCCCATCATCATTGGAGATGACCCCTACAATTCTGAAAAACCCGTGCTGCGTGCCCGTCCTGTGAATGATGACGGCACCCCCATTCTGCGAGCCGTCCCTGTGGGTGTGGATGAAGGTGGTTTCTCCGAGCAGCCCGTGATCAAGCTGAAGCCGCCGCCGACGATGAAGATTGAGCTGTGAGACCTGCCAGCAGGGCTGGCGCTGAATCTGAAAACCCCTGCATTTTTGGGAAGAAAAGTGGCGTCATCTGGCTAGGCTAGGCAGGCCAATGGCAGATTCTTTTGTCCACCTCCACGTTCACTCTGATTACTCACTCCTTGATGGTGCCTGCCGCATTGACGATCTCGTCAGCCGCACCCAGGAGCTGGGCATGCCGGCTGTGGCGGTGACGGACCATGGGAATCTGTATGGAGCCATTGATTTCTACATGGCGGCGAAGAAGGCCAAGGTGAAGTCCATCCTTGGCTGTGAGGTGTACCTGGCCCCAGGCTCCATGCATGACAAAAAGGAGGTTACAGGTCGCAAGCGTGCCTCACATTTGACCCTGCTGGCCTCGAGCAATGAGGGGTATGAAAACCTGTCCCGCATCGTCACGGAGGCGCATCTTTACGGGCAGTGGTATAGCCCCCGGATGGATAAGGAACTGCTGCGTAAGCACAGCAAGGGACTCATCTGCCTGAGCGGTTGCATCAATGGAGAGATCAACCAGCTCCTGCTGACAGACCGGAAGGATGAGGCCGAAAAAAGCCTCCTGGAGTTTCGCGACATCTTCGGCCCAGACAATTTTTATCTCGAGCTGCATAATCACGGGATGGAGCAGCAACAGACGGTGGCGCGCCAGCTCATCGAATGGGGGAAAAAGTACCAATTAAAAACGGTCGCGGCCAATGATGTGCATTTCATGAACCGCGAGGATCATGAGAGTCACGACATCATGATTTGCATCGGGACGGGTGCGAATGTCCACGATACCAACCGGCTCACTTATTCGCCGGAGGTCTATTTCAAGACGGCGGAGGAAATGCGTGCGCTTTTCCGCGAAAATCCCGAGGCCTGCGATGCCACGCTGGAGATCGCGGAGAAGTGCGATATCAACATCCGGCTGGATTCCACCAGCATTGACCGTTATCCCCAATATCCGCTGGAAGGGCAGTGGACGGACCGGGTGGTCTATCTGCGCCATCTTTGTGAAGAAGGTCTGATCCGGCGTTATGGGCGTGACCGCGCCCTCAATGATGAGTCCCTGCGCACTCGCATGGATTATGAACTGGCCTTGCTGGCGGAAAAGAACTTCACGAGTTACTTCCTCATCGTCTGGGATTTCATCAACTGGGCGCGTGAACATGGCATTCCGGTCGGGCCGGGCCGTGGCTCGGCGGCGGGTTCGGTGGTGGCATATGTGTTGGGGATTACGGACATTGATCCGCTGCGTTTTGAACTGGTGTTTGAGCGATTCCTTAACCCTGAGCGTGTGAGCCCTCCCGATATTGACATCGACTTTTGCCAGACACGGCGTGGCGAGGTCATCCAGTATGTGCGTGAGAAGTATGGTGATCTCAGTGTCAGCCACATTATCACCTTCGGTACCATGGGTGCAAAATCTGTGGTGCGGGATGTAGGCCGTGTACTCGGCTGGAGTTATGGGGATGCGGACCGCCTTTCCAAAATGATTCCCACGGAGCTGAACATCACGCTCGCAGGTGAAGACAAGAAAGATAAGGCAACGGGGAAGATGGTCCACATTGACGGGGCCATTGACAAGAATCCTGAGCTGAAGGCCTACATTGAGAACGACAGCAACGCGCAAGAGCTGTGGAAGCACGCCACCTTCCTGGAAGGTATCACCCGTGGCACGGGCATTCACGCGGCTGGTGTGGTCATTGGGGATCGGCCGCTTTATGATTTCATCGCTCTCACAAGAGGGAATGAGGAGGAAATCGTCTCCCAGTTTGCCATGAAGCCGCTCACTGAGCTGGGCATGCTCAAGATGGACTTCTTGGGTCTGAAAACGCTCACCGTCATTCACGAGGCGGAATACTGGGTGCAGAAGCGGGTGCCTGGATTCAATACCTCCGACGCACCGCTGGATGACGCCAAGACATTCGAGATGCTGCAACGCGGTGAAACGGTGGCGGTGTTCCAGATGGAATCTGGTGGGATGATCAATACCTGCAAGCAGCTCGGTCCGGACAAGATCGAGGAAATCATCGCTATTCTGGCCCTGTACCGTCCGGGGCCCATGCAGTTTATTCCAGATTACATTGCCCGAAAAAAGGGGCTGGAGGAGGTGGAGTATCCGCACCCCTTGCTGGAAAAGATCGCCAAGGAAACGTATGGGATTCTGGTTTACCAGGAGCAGGTGCAGCAGGCCGCCAACGTGCTGGCCGGATTCAGTCTGGGGCAGGCTGACTTACTACGGCGGGCCATGGGTAAGAAGGATGCGGCTGAGATGGCAAGGCAGCGTATCGCCTTCGTCGCCGGATGCAAAACGACCAATGACATCGGGGATAAGCAGGCGAATGCGGTGTTCGACTTGCTGGAAAAATTCGCCCAATACGGCTTCAACAAATCGCACTCGGCGGCATACGGGATTGTCACGTATCGCACGGCTTATTTGAAGGCTAATTTCCCGGTCGAATTCATGACTGGAGTGCTGAGCCTGGAAGTCAGCAACACGGACAAGATTGCCAATTTTGTCAGCGAGTCTCTGCGCATGGGAATCCCGATTTTGCCACCGGACATCAATCGGTCGCTTCTCAAGTTTTCCCCGGAGCGCACGAAGGATGCGAATCCGGAAATCGAGGGACCCAACGCGATCCGATTTGGCCTGAGTGCGGTCAAGAACGTGGGGGAAGCGGCCATGGCCACGGCCATCGAAGAGCGCGAGAAAAACGGTTTATTCAAGAGTCTGGAAGACTTTGCGGCGCGGATGGACACGCGGGCCGTGAACAAGAAGCTGCTGGAGGCGCTGGTAAAATCCGGAGCCTTCGACTTCACCAAGGAGCACCGGGCGTCTCTCTTCGCCAAGCTAGAACAGGTGCTGGCCTCAGCGGCCTCAGCACAGAAAGACAAAAAAGCCGGTCAAGGAGGGCTGTTTGATGACTTTGCCATGGCCCCGCCGAAAAAGGCGGCCGCTCAGGTGGAAATCACGCCATGGACGATGGACGAGACCCTGGCTTTCGAAAAAGAGCTGCTGGGTTTCTACGTCAGTGGACATCCCCTGGACAGCTACCGGGGCAACTTCGAATCCAGCAAGCTGACCAAGATCATCGCGCTGGAGGAAGTGGACACCAGTGGCAAGCCGCAGACGGTTTACATCGCCGGCATCGTCAACAGCCTGGACGTCAAATATTCAAAGAAGGACAACCGGCCTTTTGCCACCTTTACCTTTGAGGATTTTACCGGGCAGATTGAAATGATGGTCTGGAGTGACGAGTATGAGAAATTCAAAGACGTACTCAAGGTGGGCCAAGTTTTAGGCCTGCGCTGCCGGTGCATGAAGGATCAGCGGACGGAAGGAAACCGCCTAACTCTAGGTGATGCGAAACCGCTCCTGCCGAAAAAGGCGCGTGTAGCCAATGCCGGGGAGGCAGGAGCCGAAACGCCCGCCAAGCCAGCCGCTCCTCCGGCTCCGCCGAAGCCTCTCATCCTGCGGCTGGATTGCAAGCGCCACAGCCAGATCGACCTGGAGCGTATCCATGAGGTGCTGCTCCAGCATCCGGGAGAACTGCCGGTGATCTTTGACTTCGCCTATAACGGAGGCCGCCGTATCCGCCTGCAAGCGGGGGATGAGTATCGGGTCAGTCAGACCAAAGATCTGGTTCAACAGCTCATGATCTGGCTTTGAGCTTGCCCTCGGCCCTGTTTTTGATGCATCATCCCTGTGCTTGTGAAATTTCTTCTCCAACTTCTGCTGCTTGCAGCTCTGAGTGCGCTGGCCGGTGCTGCCTGGGTGGCCCATCGTCCGGTGGACGTGGCACCCGTGGAGCCTCCAAAACCCGGTGCCCGGCAAAGAGAACTGGTGGATGATTTAAAGCAGGCCGCCATCAAGCGCTCCGCCATCTTTGAGATTGGTGAGGCGGAACTGAACCGGCATCTTTCAAAGGCACTCGTGGGTACGCTGCCTGAACCTGCGGGAAAGTGGGCTCAGTTTGACCGTGTAGCACTGGAACTGGAGCCCGGCATCGCTCATGCGACGCTGGTCTGGAATGTGCGCGGCCACCTGACGACGGCGACTGTGGATTTCCAAGTGGAGCGTCTGGATCAAACTTTCCGTGTGGAAGTCATCGGGGGCAGTTATGGGCATCTGAAAGTGCCCCAGGGCATGCTCCGGCCACTGGCTCCGGCCCTCAAAAAAATAGCCGCTGCATTGCAGGAGGAGATCCACGTTTTGTTTCAGATGAACCAGATCCAGATAGCCCAGGACAAGCTCCTGCTGGATCCTCGTTTCCCTTAATTTCTACGTCCGATGTCACGCGCTGCCGTTTTTGTCTCCCTCTTTTTCATCTCCAGCCTGGGTGCTCAGGAGACTGCGCCTGAGGTTCCGCAGTCCCCGCCACCGGTGCCGGGCTCTCCTACATTGAGCACACCCGTGGCCCCACCTTTGCCTGGCCAGTTGCAGGCTTTGCCAGCCGCTGTGCCCCCTTCTGCGTTGGCCGCACTCCCCCCGTTAGGTGGCCCGGCTGCCTCTGCCATTCCGCCGCTGAGCAAGCCGAAATCCGGTTCCTCTACCAGCACCAGCGGCCAGTTTATCGTCCATGGGGATGACCTGACGCTGCGCAGTGCCCTATCCAGCAAATGTGAAGACATTTCCAAGGAATTACGCACCCTTTTGCATGACAAGCAGTCCTGGGCGCTGCCAGTCGTGGTTTTGGTGAATTCAGGTGAGGCTGCCCGGAAGGCGGATAAAACTGCCACCACGGTCATCTCCCAGCTCACGCATGGCGGGTTTCACATCCAGGTGAATGTCAATTTCCGTCCAGATCTGCGCCCGACGGATCTGCGTAAGGAAATCATCCGTGCACTTCTGGCGGAGCGGATCCTTCGGGATCAAAAGGAGATCACGGCCCAGCGCAAACTGCTGCTGCCAGACTGGCTATTTCTGGGGATCCTGGAAGCCTCCGATTACCGCCAGCGTGCCCGGCCCAGTACACTCTTCGCCGCCATTTTCAAAAGCGGCAAGATTTTCGGCATTGAGGAGATCATTGAAGCATCCGCTTCCGACATCGACGATTCGCTTTCTAAAACCATCTACCAGACCTCTTGCTGCGCCCTCGTTCTCGCCCTGCTGGACCAGCCGGAGAGCGGACTGCGGATGGGCAAATTTCTCAACGCCCTGGCTAGCGATCCCCGCAGTGAGCGCGAGCTCCTCAACCAATGGTTCCCCAACTTTGCGGCCAGCGATGCTAGCCTGAACAAATGGTGGGCGCTGCAACTCGCCACCCTGGCCAGCCCTGGCATGGGGGAGCCCCTCAGTCCGCAGGACACACTCGCAGCGCTGGAGGAGGCACTGACCTTTCGCATTCAGGCAAAGCCATCGGAGCTTCCCGCCACTTCCCGCCGCGTTGTTGCCACTGTAAAACCCAGCCCTCCCCGTGCAGCTGCGCCGGAGCCGCTTCGGGTGAGCCAGGCCGCTGTGGATGAACCTGTGCTGAAGCCTGAAGAGATCGGCATTCCTCCTGAAATTACGGTTGAAGAAGGAAGTGAAAAGCGTGGCTTGATGAGCCGTCTGAATCCTTTCCCGCGGCGCAAAACTAGCGACGACGAAATCGATGCTGCCATCGAAGCCGCAGCCCGTGCTGAATCTGAAAGCAGCGCTGCTGCCCTGCCAGAAGACCTGCCGGAATCTGTAGAAACCGCACCTGAAGTGGGAACCGGATCGCCTGGAACCAGCAAGCGCAAGCCGCTGCTGAATCGCCTTTTCACAGAAGAGGGGAAAGCAGAGACATCCCCTGCTGAAGCTAAACCTAAGGCTGCCCCGGAAAAAAAGGCGGCTCCGGTGAAACCTGCTGAAGAATCTGAGGCAGAAAAGCCCTCAAACCTGAATCCGATGAACTGGTTTCGCGGAGGTAAAAAGGGCAAGGAGGAGAAATCCACTGAGGAATCCCCAGCAGAAGACAAGGATAAAAAGGCCTCGGTTTCATCCCCACGGGATCCTCTCGTCGCCGAACTCCTTTCTGACAATCCGGTCTGTGTTCTTGTGATGCAGCAGGTCGGCGCGGAGGCTGAAAAGGAAGAGTCGGCGGAAGGGAAAAAACGATTTTTCGGCATGTTCGGAAAAAAGAAAACGGAGGACGATCCTGCCGAGCCCGAAGCCCCTAAAAAAACTGAGGCTGCTGCTTCAGAAAATAAAAAAGCCGAGGCCGGCGAGGCTGTGGAAAAGGAAAAGCGTGGATTCCCCCGCCTGCCTTTCTTTGGTGATAAAAAGAATGAAAGCCCGGAGGAAACAACGGTCGAGGAACCATCCATCATGCTGCCTGTGGAGCCTGCGCCTGCCCCAAAAGCAAAAGCTCTTCAGCCTAAGGCTGCCGCCAAATCCCTTCCGCCAGAGGATGAGAAACCGATTGCAGCAACGATCCCTATTGAAGATTACGCGGTGATTCTGAAGCGGAAAGATTTGACCCAGATTCTGGAACGAAACGTCGTTTCCCTCGGGGCACTGCAAAACCGTGCTGCTGTACTGTTCCGCCCCATTATCGGTGACTACCTTTTGGTTATGCAGGACCTTCTCAAGGGTAAGACCAAGGGGCTGGATGATCGCCTGCGCACGCTGCGTACACGCACCCAGGAAGCACGGACGAAAACCGATGCCGTGCGTGACCTCCTGGACCTCCACGAGGCCAACGATACGCCTGCCATGTCAGGTCTTTTTGAAGATTATTTGAAATTGCCGGAGACGATCCAAAACGAACTGCCTCCGCGGACGGACCCAATTTCCAAATATCTGGACGCTCTCGACAAAGAATTTTCTAAGGAGTGAAGGCATCGAAAGTAGCTTTGCCTAGCGATCTATGGGCAGGGTAAGGGAGTCATGAAACACGGTGGCCTCAAAGTGCCAGTTGCGCCGTGGTAAAGTGCCAAGTGTCACGCCAAATGTGTCTAAATGGCATTATTAGACTCGGTTATAGGGCGGAATATCAAGCGCTCTATTTTGTTACTCATTCATTATCAACGGATTAGGGCTTGATGCTTCGTGCTGGCACGCTGTGTGCCATAGAAGATGCACCAGAACAGACCGTTTTCCCAACCCCCTTTTCTAAATACACACCATGAGCAAAATCCTCGGCATTGACCTCGGCACCACCAACTCCTGTATGGCCGTCCTCGACGGTGGCAAGGCTACGGTGCTCGAAAACTCAGAAGGCGCACGCACGACGCCTTCCGTCGTCGCTTTCACCAAGAGTGGCGAACGTGTCGTCGGTCAGGCTGCCAAGCGCCAGGCCGTGACGAATCCGCGCAACACTGTTTTCTCCGTCAAACGTCTGATGGGCCGCAAATTCGCTGAGCTCAACGATGCAGACAAGCGCATGCCCTACAAGATCGTGGCCGCCGCCAATGGCGATGCCCACGTGCAGGTGGAAGTCGGCGGCGAAACCAAGACTTATTCCCCTCAGGAAGTCAGCGCAATGATCCTGGCCAAGCTGAAGGCAGACGCCGAAGCCAAGCTGGGTGAGACCATCACGGAAGCCGTGATCACCGTCCCCGCTTATTTCAACGACAGCCAGCGTAACGCCACCAAGGCGGCTGGTGAAATCGCCGGTCTTAACGTCCGCCGCATCATCAACGAGCCGACCGCAGCCGCCCTGGCTTACGGCCTGGACAGCAAGTCCGACGAAAAAGTCGCCGTGTATGACCTTGGCGGCGGCACTTTTGACATCTCCGTGCTGGAAATCGGCGACGGCGTCTTCGAAGTGCTGGCTACCGATGGCGATACCCACCTGGGCGGTGACGATTGGGACAACACCCTCATCACTTGGATCGTCAACGAATTCAAAGCAGACAGCGGCATTGACCTCAGCGGCCAGCCTGACGCGCTTCAGCGCATCAAGGAAGAAGCCGAGAAGGCCAAAATCGCCCTCAGCTCCAGCCAGAGCTACGACCTCAACCTTCCTTTCGTGACTGCCGACGCCACCGGGCCAAAGCACATCATGAAAACCCTCACCCGCGCCAAGATGGAGCAGCTCACGGACAGCCTGTTCGAGCGCACCATCAAGCCGGTGAAGGATTGTCTGGCTGCTGCCAAGCTGGACGCTAGCAAGATTGATGAACTCGTCCTCGTCGGCGGTATGACCCGCATGCCTAAAGTGGTGGAAACCGCGAAGAAACTCGCTGGCAAAGATCCTCACCAGGGCGTGAACCCGGATGAAGTCGTCGCCATCGGCGCTGCCATCCAGGGCGGCGTGCTCAAAGGTGACGTGAAGGACGTGCTCCTTCTCGACGTCACACCTCTGACCCTCTCCATCGAGACAGCCGGCGGTGTCGCCACCCCGATGATTCCTCGTAACACGACCATTCCGAAAAAGCACAGCCAGGTGTTCTCCACCTACGCTGACAATCAGCCCGGCGTGGAAATCGTCATCCTCCAGGGTGAGCGCCCCATGTCCCGCGACAACAAAACGCTGGGCACCTTTAAGCTGGACGGCATCCCGCCGCTGCCACGTGGCCAACCTCAGATCGAAGTGACTTTCGACATCGACGCCAACGGCATCCTTCACGTTTCTGCCAAGGAAAAGACCACGGGCAAGGAACAGAAGATCTCCATCCAGGGCAGCTCAGGCCTCAGCCAGGACGAGATCGAAAAAGCCAAGCGCGATGCTGAAGAGCACGCCGAGGAAGACCTCAAGCGCAAGGAAGCCGTCGAAGTGAAGAACAAGGCTGAAGGCCTGTCCTTCGAGATCGAGAAGCAGCTCAAGGAATGGGAAGACAAAGTCCCAGCCGACCAGCTTTCCCCGATCAAGGACAAGCTCACCAGCCTGAAGTCCGCCATCGAGTCCGCTGACACAGACAAGATGAAGACCCAGACTGAAGAGCTCGAAAAACTCTTTGCCGCCGCTTATCAAGCTGCTGCCCAGGCCGGTGCCGCAGGCGCTCCTGGTGGCATGCCCGACATGGGAGGCATGGCCGGTGCTTCCGAAGGTCCTGCCGCTTCCGAGCCTAAGTCTCAGGACAAAGGAAAGGTCGTGGACGCTGACTTCGAAGTCGTGGACAAGGACAAGTAAACGCTGACCTCCTGAATATGCGAAGCGTGATGACATCGCAGCCGAAAGGTTGCAGCAATTGTGAAAGCCCAGGAGGGTCCGCGAATCGTCGATTCATCCCAGGATTCGCGATGGCAGTTGTCCTCACGCTTCTCGTTTCATGTGGTCAAAAAAAGACGGTCCAGGTCCCTACACCGCCACCTTCTCCAAAACCTGTGGTCGTTTCCGAAGCTCAGATTGAGGCCGAGCTAAACAAGGCTTTGGCTGAAGATCCCAGGGATACACAGGCAATAAGAAATGATGAACTGGCCGATGAGGCCGATGACATCATCGCCCAATACCCTGACAAAAACGCTGCTGACTTGCTGAATACACCCGAAGTTAAACCGAGCCTGATGAAGGCGCTGGAAAAGCTAGGACAGGACAAGGCCCTGCAAGGCAAGATCAACTCCACCGTGGAGTTGGCGGCCCAGATGCAAGGTCTATCCGGTGAGCCCGGCTCTGTGCGTCTGGACATGGACATTTCGAAATACGATGACCAGCGCAAGTCCCACTTGTTGCAGGCTGTCCTTTCGGAAGACCCCAAACGCATCGTCGGCTTCCTCGTCGAGGAGATCGGTGAAGCTACGCCAGAGCTGAGCTATGGCGGTGTCGAGCGCGCCAGTAATGGTGTCGCCATCAAAGAAAATCAGCCTCCGGCGAAATAATTTCCGCCCGTCTTCGACTTCTCCTCTCCCGCAATTTTCCCCTCAAAAAAATTTCCGCCCGGCTGGCCGCCACACATGTCATGCGTGACTGCGAGCCGGGCAGATGAACCAAACCAAACAGAACAACTAAACCGCTAGCAGAAAATAGACCAACTATGGCTACCGCAATCACCCCGCTTGGACGCCGCGTCCTCCTCAAGCGCTCCATCAGCGAAGAAAAAACCGCCGGTGGGATCTTCCTCCCCGACACCGCCAAAGAAAAGCCACAGGAAGCTGAAGTGCTCGCCCTTGGCACTGGCAAAGATGACGAAGGCAAAGACGTCAGCACTCTTTTCACCGTGAAGGCTGGCGACAAAGTGCTCATCTCCAAGTACGGCGGCACCGAAGTCAAGGTCAACGGTGAGGACCTCCTCATCGTCAACGAAACCGACATCCTCGGTATCATCGCCTAACCGGCCCAGGCATCCTGCCTGTTCCGAGTGAGCCGGATATCGTGTCCGGCAAATGCAGGTCTGAAGCCTGTGCACTTGAAGCAGGTGAGACTGCCCACCATTCACAACCCCACACCTCAAACACGCTAACTTACTATGGCTAAACAACTCCACTTCGACGAATCCGCACGTCAGGCTCTCCTGCGCGGCGTCACCAAACTCGCCCGCGCTGTCAAGGCTACCCTTGGCCCTGCTGGCCGTAACGTCATCCTCGAGAAGAAATTCGGTTCCCCTACGATCACCAAAGACGGTGTCACCGTGGCCAAGGAAATCGAACTTCCTGATCCTTATGAAAACATGGGCGCCCAGCTCATCAAGGAAGTCTCCTCCAAGACTTCTGACATCGCTGGTGACGGCACCACGACTGCAACGGTCCTGGCTGAAGCCATCTATTCCGAAGGTCTCCGCAACGTGACCGCCGGCGCTAACCCGACCTCCCTGCAGCGCGGTATCCTCAAGGCTACTGAAGCTATCGTGGCCAAGCTGAAGGAAATCAGCACTCCGGTGAAGGACAGCAAGGAAGTGGCCCAGGTCGCAACCGTGTCCGCCAACTGGGACACCGCTATCGGCAACATCATCGCCGAAGCCATGGACAAAGTGGGCAAGGAAGGCACGATCACGGTCGAAGAAGCCAAGTCCATCGAAACCACCCTCGACGTCGTCGAAGGCATGCAGTTCGACAAAGGCTACCTGTCCCCTTACTTCGTCACGGATCCTGAGTCCATGGAAGCGAACCTTGAGTCCGCTTACATCCTCATCCACGAGAAGAAGATCAGCAGCCTGAAGGACATGCTTCCTCTGCTTGAGAAAGTGGCCCGCTCCGGCAAGCCTCTCCTCATCATCGCTGAAGACGTGGAAGGCGAAGCTCTTGCGACCCTGGTCGTGAACAAGCTCCGTGGCACGCTCAACATCGTGGCTGTGAAGGCTCCTGGTTTCGGCGACCGCCGCAAGGCCATGCTGGAAGACATCGCCATCCTCACCGGTGGCCGCTGCATCACCGAAGACCTCGGCATCAAGCTTGAGAACATCGAGCTTTCCGACCTCGGCCAGGCCAAGCGCCTCACGATCGGCAAAGAAAGCACCGTCATCGTCGAAGGCGAAGGCGGCAGCGAAGCCATCTCCGGCCGCGTCAGCCAGATCAAGCGCCAGATCGAAGAAACCACCAGCGACTACGACCGTGAGAAGCTCCAGGAGCGTCTTGCCAAGCTGGCCGGTGGTGTGGCCGTCATCAACGTCGGTGCTGCTACCGAAACAGAGATGAAGGAAAAGAAAGCCCGTGTGGAAGACGCCCTTCACGCCACCCGCGCTGCGGTGGAAGAAGGCATTGTTCCTGGCGGTGGTGTCGCACTCATCCGCGCTCAGGCCGCCATCGGCGATCTGGGTCTGGTGGGTGACGAAAAAACCGGTGCTGAAATCGTGGCTCGCGCTATCGAAGCTCCTCTCCGTCAGCTGGCTGCCAATGCCGGCGTCGAAGGCGCTCTGATCGTCGCTGAAGTCAAGAAAGGCACAGGTAACCATGGCTACAACGTGGCCACTGGCAAATATGAAGACCTGATCAAAGCTGGTGTCGTTGACCCAGCCAAGGTGACTCGTAGCGCTCTCCAGAACGCTGCTTCCATCTCCGGTCTGCTTCTGACCACTGAGTGCCTCATCGCTGACATTCCGAAGGAAGAGAAGGCTGACGCAGGTCACGCCCACGACCACGGTGGCATGATGTAATGAATTAATGAGTTCTTTTTTGAACTCATCTCGGAGCGGCCTGTCTGTATAAGGGAGGCTACTCTTCAACCCTTTTGTCTTGAGAGAGCTGCCTCCGCATACCGGGAGCTTGCGGAGGCAGACCTTACGATAAAAACCCAAACCCCCAACGACGGACCGGAAGGTAACTTCCGGTCCGTTTTTGTCTTCGGGCTGAAGCCTGGAATATTTTCCTCACTGGACAAAACGCGTGGCTGGACGCTTGATGAAACATGGATGACTTGGCCGCCCAGATGCAGCGTGATTTTGAAGAGATCGGGCGGACGCACATGCCTTTTGGAAAGTATGGCCCCCAGCACCATCCTCCGTATGGCGTGCCCATCTATGACATCCCGGCGGAATACCTGGGCTGGTTTGCTAACAAAGCAGGGTTTCCCAAAGGACGGCTGGGCACACTTTTGAAAATGGTGCACCAGATGAAAGTGGACGGTTCAGACATCGTCTTTGATGTCTTCCGCAAACAGCGCGGTGGACCCACCCGGCTGCGTCCAGAAAGAAAGAAGCGTTTTGATTTTCCTGACGCCGGTTAGCGGGAGTTTCGGCGGTTTCAAGGGGTTGCCTCTATGGAAGATATAATTTTCATGTAACCCATGATCATCATTCCGGTACTGATGAAGGGACCTTAAATCCTTCTGACCTATGAACGAGACATTTGATCTCCTCGCCCAGCACCGCGTCATTCCCACGGTGGTCATTGATGATCAAAGGGCCGCTAAACCACTATCGGATGCTTTGGTGGAAGGCGGTCTTCCCATCGTTGAGGTAATGCTGCGAACACCGGATTCACTCGCCGCCCTGGAGCGGATCATCGACAGGCGTGACATGATCGTGGGTGCGGGGACAGTGACGACGCTAGCCCAATTTGATGCGGCTTGGCGGCTGGGTGCACGCTTCATTGTGACTCCGGGTCTGGATGAAAACATTCTGCGTCATGCTACGCGGCGGGATCTGCTGGTCATTCCAGGTGCGGTTACACCGACGGAGATCATGCAGGCGCAGAACTTGGGCGTCAAAATGGTGAAATTTTTCCCCAGTCATGTCTTCGGTGGCATGGCTGCCATCGAAGCCTTGGCAGGGCCGTTTTCACAAATGAAATTTCTTCCGACAGGCGGCATTCATCTTGAAAATCTGGCCTCGTATTTACAAAATCCTAGTGTCTTTGCCTGTGGCGGGAGCTGGATGGCCAAGCGGGAATGGGTGCAACAAGGTGAATGGGAAAAGATCCGCCAGGCCAGCATTCAAACGGTGAAGACGGTGTGCACAGGGATATAAAGTCTGCATAAGTGGACAAAACAGGTCCCGGCAGGGCCTATCCACGTCACAGGAATACGTGCGCGCTCAGCCCGACTGGGGCAGAGTGGCTGTGTTCGGTGTTGAGTGCTGACGAATCGTGGCCAGAATCCGCGTATAAGGAATCAGCGCCTCGCCGCTTATCTTTACCAACCATTGCCAACCGCCCCCATGTCCCGCCGCACCCTAGCTGAGTCCTACGAGCACGTCCCGACGCATATTTTCCCCAGTTCTGGCATTGCTGCCAAGGCCCTGGCTGAGGAAGTGAGGGCGCTGATTGAAGAACGGGCGAAAGAGGGGAAAAACGTGGTGCTGGGGATGGCCACAGGTTCTACGCCGGTGCCTTTTTATCGGGAGCTGATCCGCCTGCACAAGGAGGAAGGGCTGAGTTTCAAAAACGTCATCACCTTCAACCTGGACGAATATTATGGCCTGAGCGGTGACCACCCGGAAAGCTATGCCTGCTTCATGCGGGAACAGATTTTTGATCACATCGACATCCCAAAGGCGAACATCAATATCCCGAGTGGCCTAGTCCCGGGAGATCAAGTTTTCGCCCACTGCCGTGAGTATGAAGAAAAAATGGACGCAGTAGGCGGCATTGATTTTCAAATTCTGGGGATTGGCCGAACGGGTCACATCGGCTTTAACGAACCGGGATCCAGCCGGGATTCCTTGACGCGCCGCATCACACTGGACCGGGTGACCCGCCAGGATGCAGCTGCTGATTTCCGCGGTGAGGAAAATGTGCCGCACTTTGCCATCACCATGGGGGTGGGCACCATTCTACGGGGCAAGAAGCTCGTCCTCATGGCCTGGGGGGAAAACAAGGCCGAGATGGTGGCCAAAGCGGTGGAGGGACCCGTGACCGAAGCCATTTCCGCCTCCTTCCTGCAAGACCATCCGGATGCTCGCTTCTTTATTGACAGTGGTGCTTCACGGGAGCTGACGCGAGTGAAGCTGCCCTGGCTGGTGGGACCGGTTTCCTGGACGCCGAGGGAGACACGCCGCGCCGTCTGCTGGCAGGCTTTTAAAACCAATCGACCGGTGCTGAAGCTGACCGATGAGCACTACAATGAGCATGGTCTGAGCGATTTGCTCTCCGAGCAGGGGCCGGCCTACCAACTCAACATCCGCATCTTTAACCAGCTCCAGCACACCATCACCGGCTGGCCGGGGGGCAAGCCGAACGAGGACGATACTTACCGTCCAGAACGTGCGACCCCTTATCCGAAGCGGGTGCTCGTCTTCAGTCCTGAACCCCAGGATGCCATCGTGGCCATGGGCAGCACCATTGAGCGACTGGTGGAGCAAGGCCATGACGTGCGGATCGTGGCTCTGACCAGCGGCAGTTTGCGCATTGCCGACAGTGAGGCGGACAAATTTGCCGGTACACTTTTGGAACTGGCAGGGATTGTCAAAGACAGTCCTGCCTGGCAGAACCAAACAGCCTATGCACGTGAGGTACTGCGCCTGCTGGAGGAGAAGGGTGAATTTGGCGAAGACACCCCCGTCCTGCGCCAGCTCAAAGGTCTGATCCTGCGAGGTGAACTACGCGATGCTGCCCATGCATGCTGTGTGGGCAATGACCATGTGACTTTCCTGGACCTGCCCTTCTACGAGCAAGGGCGTTACCGTCGGTTCAAGAGTTGTGAAGCGGATGTCGATGCATTGACCTCTCTGCTGCGGGAGCACAAGCCACATCAGATCTATGCCACCGGTGATGCAGCCGACCCGAGCAGCGTGGCAGGCATCTGCTTCAAGATTTTAGAGAAAACGCTCAAGACCTGCCGGGGCGAAGAGTGGGCGGGCAGCGCCAGCCTATGGCTCTACAGGGGCAAGGAAAAGCCGCTGGCAGCGCACGAGATCGACATGGCGGTACCGCTAAGCCCGATGCAGCTCGGGCGCAAAGGTCGTGCGCTTTCCCGCTACGGCTCGCTTTCCAGCCTTGAACTCTCGTCTCCAGAATCCAACCGCGAAAACGCCCGCCATTACGATGCACTCGGCCTCGCTGAATACGAGGCCATCGAGACATTTCAGAGGTGGAGCCGGGTATAACCCGAAACCGATTTTCTCAATGAGGTGGGGCTTCCCAAGTTAGGAATACTTAACGTTCTTTCGAGGCTCCATCTCAAAGGCGGTGGCGTCCTGCTCGGCCACGTTGGGCTTCAGGACTTCCTCACGGAATTTGATGTAATGGGGGTCATCCTGGCAGATGGCCAGCTTGTCCATGCTCTCCACTTCCAGATAAACGAACCAGGGAAAGGGATCGTTGGGGTTGACGCGCTTGCCGGTTTTAACAGTGAGCACTTCCGGCACCCGCAGGAGGGCCATGCGTGCGCGGGACATCATGTCCTCCAATTTTTCTTCAGTAACCTCCGGCCTGAGTTTGTAGAGGCTGAGATAGGCGATCATGGCAGGGAACGGGTCAGTTCTTCCAATCCAGCACACCTTTGCGCCAGGCATACAGGAAGGCCACACCGAGGATGCTGATGAAACCGAGAGCTGCCCAGGCAATACCAAGGCCAAAAGTGGCCAGGTAATCCTTATAGATGATGGCTCCTGGATAGAGAAAGACGACTTCGATATCAAAAAGCACGAAGAGCATCGCCACGACGTAAAACTTCACGCTGAAGCGGGGCTGGCCTTCCATCAGCGGCAGCATCCCGCACTCATAGGAGCTGTCTTTAATGGCTGTGCGCTTGGCGGATTTTCCAAACAAAACCGATACCAGAAGGGTGACACCGGCAAACCCGCCCGCGAGGACGACTTGAAGAAGGACGGGGAGATAATTCTCAATCATGACAGGGGAGAGGGGCGCGGAGTATTAAACGACCCTGGCCCCAGCGTCAAGGCGGCGGGTGACCACAATCCAAGGAGTTTCCATTCTCTGCCTTTTTTTACGGTGTCACGAAGACTCCACGGGCTGATTTTAAGCTGATTTTTTGATTCCGCGCATAAGCCGCTGTGGCGCGCTCCCGCAAGGCATCTCCTTTTTCCCCAGCCAGCCAGCCGTCTAAAAGAGCATGCAGGAGGAATGAGCCTGGATACATGAACTGGGAGGTCATCAAAACAGGCTGGCCACCACTTTCCCGCAGGCCTTGGGTGAAATACGAGTGGCTTTTACAGCAGAGCACGGTCACTGGCACCGGGGTATCCCCACGCTGGTTTTTGGGGAAAGGAGCGCTGAAATCCATCAGTCCATTGTGCCCGATGAAGGCCAGAAAGTGGGCTTGGCCGGAGCCTGGCAAATTCACTTCCCTTTCTCCCTCTCTGGCGAGGATTTCGGGGCCTGCCACGCCGCTAACACCCTGTAAAAAATCATCCATCATCTGTTTCATCTCAGCTCCGCGATAGGCATGAGCGACTAGCCAAACATCCTTCTGCCGGTGTTTAAAAATCAGCCTTTCCAGAACAGTTGCCGGGACAGGCTGTCTTTTACTTTCCACGAGTCGCCAGGAAGCGGACCGTTTGAAGACCTGACGCATGCCGTCATCGCAGCCCCAATAGAGATTGCGGTCGGGGTCGTCTCCATTGCCAATTTTGGCAGGCACCGGCACGATACCCTGAGTGGCATTATCACACAGAGCCACAAAAACGTGGATGACCTTCGGTGTCTCCGCCACTGCAAGCGCTGGCAGTCCGGCAATGAGGAAAAGACAGGCGAATGTACGGGTGATCATGATCAAGCTAAGAACCTCTGCGGAGGGGAATGTTCAACAGCCAAGGATGGCCTTAGATCAAGAGTAGCCTGCGGGGACTCAGTGCGCAGGCACCAGTCCGTTCTTGACCGCGAAGGGATCCCACGAAGAATCGCGATGCCACTCGTGCTCAATTTCATCCGCCATCTTTTCAGCCAGCCGCAAGGTGAAGAGGCGGCTGATAACGTGGAGAGTCATGTCGATGCCTGCGGAAACACCGGAAGAAGTGACGATGCTACCATCATCTACCCAACGTGCCTGCGGCACCCATTTGACGTTGTTTCCATAGCGGGTAGCGGCTTTCCAATAGGCTTTGTTGGTGGTGGCGGGGCGACCGTCCAGCAGCCCTGCGGCGGCGAGGATGGAGGCACCGTTGCAAACAGACATCGTGAGCCGTGCGCTTCCTGAACGTTCCCTCAGCCAAGAGAGCGTGGTTTCATCCTGCAATGCTTTGAACGCTCCAAAACCTCCTGGGACGAGGAGTAGATCCAGCGGTGGCGCGGTTGCGTAGTCATGCGTGGCAACTGTTTGCGGGCCTTGGGCACTGGAGATCGGACCTATCTTCTGGGAGATGGTGACGATGCTTACCCGTTGTTTCATATTGCCCCAAAGCTCAAGAGGGCCATACGCATCCAATAGCTCGAACCCGGGAAAAAGCAGGACGCCGAGTGTCAAGGTTTTGCCATCCTTGGCGGAGGCCTTGGTATCTGCGGCCTGTACTTCGAAGCAGAAAAGAGCCATCAGAAGGCTAAGCAAAACGGGAAAACAAGGGCGACGCATGAACCTGTGTGCCCGCGAGGTGAAGTTTGTATGACGCGCCGCTGCATATGACCTCTGCTTTCTGCACATCTGTCTGGCCTGTTGCTTGCTTGTCTAAAAGATGAAACTGCATTATTCAATCACATGACCCCCACTGAATCCGCTGCCCTGAAGCGTCCCCAAAAAGTGCTGATTCTGGGGGGCGGTTTTGCCGGCTTGTCTTGCGCGAAGGCGCTGACAAATCCGGACTTTCAGGTGACCCTGGTGGACCGATGGAATCATCATCTTTTTCAGCCTTTGCTGTATCAGGTAGCGACAGCGGGCCTTTCCACCACGGAGATCGCTCAGCCACTGCGTTCCATTCTATCTGACCACAAGAATGTGACCACGCTGATGGATGAGGTTGTGCGCATCGACCTAGAAGGGAAACAGGTGATCACCAAGGAGCGCACGCTGCCCTATGATCACCTGGTCATCGCCCTGGGTGCTAAAACGGGTTTCTTTGGGCGCAATGAATGGGAACCCTTTACCTTTGGACTCAAAAGCCTGGATGATGCCATGCGCATCCGCCGGGAAGTGCTGCTGGCCTATGAGAAAGCCGAGGCTGCTAACGACCCTGCCGAGACGGCCAGGCTGCTGACGATGGTAGTCGTGGGTGGTGGGCCGACGGGGGTGGAAATGGCCGGATCCCTGGCTGAGCTGGCGCGGGTGGTCCTGCGTGATGATTTCCGCCACATTGATCCTACCCAATCCAATGTGCACCTAATCGAAGCGGGGCCCAAGCTGCTGCCGGTTTTCCCCGATAAACTGACGAATTACACCCGCGAACACCTCGAGGACATGGGCGTCAAGGTTCACCTAAACTGTCCAGTTAGCGAAATGGGCCCAGGTTATGTGATCGCTGGAGACCAGCGGATCGAGGCGAACATCATCGTCTGGGCTGCCGGGGTGGAAGCGAGCCCGGTCACTAAAACGCTGGCCGGTGTTCCTCTGGACCGGGGTGGCCGCATCCAGGTGCAGCCGGATCTCAGCCTACCGGACTATCCCCAAGTTTATGCGGCAGGGGATCTGGTGAGCCTGACGGATGTGAACAAAGTGAGAGTCCCAGGGGTCTGCCCTGCAGCCATCCAGATGGGCCAGCACATCGCCAAAGTGATTCAAGATGGAGACCGCATCCCTTACGCCTATTGGGATAAGGGCAGCATGGCCACGATCGGCCGCAAGGCAGCGGTGGCCACTTTTAAAGGGATGAATTTTCGCGGCTTCTTCGCCTGGCTGATGTGGCTCTTCGTCCACCTGCTGTTCCTCGTCGGCATGAGAAACCGCGCCGCCGTTTTCCTGCACTGGGTGTGGTCTTATTTCACTTGGCAGCGGGGCGCACGGATCATCCTGAACCGGGACGAATAAACTCTTCAGTTTCCCCGCATGGCCCGCACATGGGCCAGGGCGGCCTCTGTCAGGAAGGTGCTGGCTTCCGAACTGCTCTTGTGCCCGGTCAGGGGCATGGTGAAAATGTTTTTCGGAATGGTCAGGGCATTATAAGCCGCATACACGCTGGTAGGCGGGCAGACGGTATCGATGAAGCCGACGGTCACTGCGGCCCCTTTGCACCGGGCACGGGTGGCGAAGTTGACGTTATCAAAGTAACGTGCCGTTTCCAGGCCTGCTGCAGATGGCTGGCCGTCAGTAAATTCCACCAGCTTCGGCCAGCCGTTGATGCGGCCGACAACACTGCCGGTGTGGTCACAGCCCGCAGGAACCCCGGCGCAAAAGAAAGTCACCCGAGGATCCAGACCTGCGGCTGCAAAGGCCTGGAATCCTCCCTGGCTGCCCCCATAAACGATCAATGTCCGGCCGTCCCATTCAGGTTGTGCGGTGAGGAAATCCAGCGCCCGGATGACTCTCAGAAACATGCCTTTAAAGTAGCATTGCTCACGGTCATTCCTTCCCTGGTAGCGGTAATTGGCCAAGGCACCGGTAGCCTGCTCTTCGTAGAAAGCCTTCGGTTTGCCATTCGGCAGGCCATGCGCATTGATGTCCATGGAAAGCATTCCGCCTTCACGCGCAGACCACGCCAGGGCACCAAGGGTGGAGTCACCTACACCTGCTCCATGGACAAAGAGGATGGCAGGGCAGCTCTTGGGGGTAGCGCCTTGCGGTTTACCAAAGTAGCCGGAAACAGGCGCTCCCAGACAGGTGACCTGCGCGTCGAAGGCCTCCACTTGGGCTGCCGGACTCTTCACCGCCGTGAGAGTGAATTGCATCTTCACCTGGGCCAGTGCGTCTTTTTGGGCCGTCCAAAAAGCATCAAAATCATCAGGTGCTGGCAGGCTGGGGGCAATTTCAAGCGGGCTGAATGCAGCGCCAGCTTGGGCAAATTCGGGCTTTTCAGGGGTGCTGACCCGCAGGTGAAGAAAACCTGGTTCACCTAGTGTTCCTGTAAGGCTGGCTATGCCATTTTGAAGGTCCAGAGTTTCAGTTCGCCGTGGCTCGACACCATCCTTGGACAGGCTGCAGAGCACCTTGCCTTGGGATAAGGGTTTTCCCTGCTGACTGACGGTGATGTCGAATTTCACGGTCTCTCCGACTTTGTAAAAGGCATCTGGCCGGTCTGTCACTGCCTTGATCACCAGAGCGGGTGTCTTAGCCGTCTGGGCGTCGAGGGAAAGAGTGAGAAATAGGAACAGGAGACAGCGGATCATGAGGTCGAAATCAACGCTTAGCACACAAAAACCTGTCGGCTAGCAGGATGCAGTGTGCCTGGAAAGGATGACGGATGAACGTTTTACATCGAATTCCCGTCAAAGCGCTGGCTTGACCCTGGCTCCTGCGCGTTGCAGGTTTCCGGTAAGCGCTGCTTCCCGCGTTTTATTTTCTTACCATGACAACCCCTGCCGCACGCCTCGCATGAGTTTGCCGGATATCGCTGGACATGAATTGCAGGACTTGATCGGCAGCGGAAGTTGCGGAGCAGTGTATCGCGCAAGTGCAGGCGGCAAAGCCTGCGCCGTGAAGGTCTTTTCCTCCATGGCGATCAATCGCAAGGCCCTGGCGACTGCCCTGGGTGCCCTGCAACAGATGCCGCACCACCGGGGTGTGCTGCCGGTGGAGAATTTTAACTTCGACCGCAGCCCGTATTACACCGCGATGCCTCTGGTGGGTGTGATGATGAAAGATGCGCAAGGCCGCCGCCTGTGGCAGACGCCGACGCTGGAATCTCTCTGCACCCAGCCGAACCCGGAGCAGGCATGGAACTACATTTACCAACTTTCCGATGCGCTTTCTTGGCTGCACCGGCACGGCATCCCGCATGGCAACCTGCGCCCGTGCAATGTGCTGCTGGAGGATGATGCTGAAGCCAGCATCCGGCTCACGGATATGGCCCAGGGCTGGGTGGGGGGCATTCACCATCTGGACCTGACGGATCATTTTGTGCATCTCTGCCCGGATCAGGCGGAGAATCCTGAAGGCGTCTTTGCCGGATACGGGGCCAGTTGGGATGTCTATAGCTTCGGTGTTCTGGCTTACCGTCTTTTGACCGGGCAATTGCCTCGTGGAGCCAGAGCCTGGGTGGAGCAGGTGGCCTCGGTGCAAAAGAAAGCATCTTCTGGCCTAGCCTATGGGATTGACAGTGCAGCGCTTGTGGCCGCCGTCAGAGCGCAGCCCAAGATCACCTGGCCGGATGAACCCCAATCCAAGTGGGATGAACGCCGCCGCAACATCATTGAGCGTGCGTTGGACCTGAATTCTGCTGCCCGCTGGACGGACATGCGGGAAGTGGTGCGGGAGTTTGAGGTTCTGGAATCGGATTACCTGCTGGAGGAATCCCGGGAACAAACGGTACAGGAGCGGAAAAAGCAGGCGGTCAAAGTTCGCATGCTGCAAGTCATCGCCCTCAGTCTGATGACTGCCCTGGTCATGTGCGGTACCTATGCGTTCATGACACTGCGCCGTGCCCAAAAAGGTGAAATCGTCATCCAGGAAAATGAAACGGTATTGCAGCGGGAGATCAATGCCCGAGAGCAAAAGATCACCAGTCTCACCAGTCAGAGGGATACTGCCCTGGCACAGAAAAAAACAGCGGACTCCAATTTGCAGCATTCGCAGACGGCAGTGGATCAGTTCCTGACGCAGCTTCTGCAATCTCCGACCAGCAACGAGCTGGATACCGAATTTTCCAAAGGCCAGCTTCGGGATGCCCTGGCCTTCTGCCTAGCAGGCTTGCCACCGCTGGAACAGGATCCCGCGCTGGGTGTTGAGCGACTGAGGTCCTATGGAAACATAGGCCAGATCTACCTCCGCATGCGCAATTACGAAGAAGCGCGCAATTACCTTGAAAAGGCCAGGGACCAGGCTGCGCTGCTCCTGAGGGACGGCAAGGGGCACCCGCGTCTTCCTTTGTATCATCAATGGTTCGGCAAATACAGTCTGCTGCTGTCTGACCTCTCCAGTCGCAAGGGAGACCAGGGGGCCTCACTGGCGCTGCTGGGGGATGCGACCAACAGCCTCACTGAAGGTTTGGCGGCGGACCCAAAAAATCGGCTGGCGCGCAATGAATGTGCTCGTGCGTGGATGGAATACGGACGGCGCATGCTCCACAACGGTGAATTAACAGAAGCGGAGAAAGCATTGGCTCATGTGCAGGATGTGCTGGATCCCAAGTTGCTCGGTGCAGAGCCGATCCCTGAGGAGCAATTTTTGCTCGCTCGCTCCAAATTTGCCAAAGGCCTGGCTCAGCGGGATGCGGGTCGCATCCAAGATGCGCTGACGACCTTGATTGATGCGGTGACAGAAATGGGTGAACTCGTCATGGGCTCATCCCCGCGCAATCAGGAGCAGGCTCTGATGCTGGCGGATGCCTATACTGAACTGGCTGAACTCATCGGCAAAAGCATCGGCGCCAAAGAAGCGCGTGAAGCTTACATGCAGGCCATCCCGATTTTGCTGGAGCTAAACCGGCTGCTGCCAGAATGGGCTGAGGTGAAATACCTTCTGGCAAAAAACTATGGCGGGATCGCCCTCCTGGAGCGTGATGCAGGCAACAATACCGAGGCGGTAAAGAAGAAGCAGGATGGCATTGAACTGCTGAATGAAATCCTGGCCGAAGAGCCGGATAATCTGCAGTTCGGCGTACTCCTGGCCAAACTTCGCGGAGAGTATGCAGAGCTGATGTCCGACCTCGGCAAGCCCAGTGCTGCGCTGCCCATCGTTCAGCAGGCAGTGACCGCCCTGGAAGCCTTGCTATCCAAGGAACCGGACGCACGGCTGACCCCTGAGCGTAAAGGCCAGGAGATCCAGCTAGCCCAGATGTATGGCGTCTTGGGCCACACAAGCCAGTCCCTCAGCAAAAAAGAGGATGCCAAAAATGCCTTCAGCTTCGCCGTGAAACGCTGGGAAAAACTCGCCGCATTGGTACCTGGGGATGACACCATCCAGCAGGGGCTCATCTGGGCGCAGGACCGGCTCACGAAGCTGAAATAATTCCCATGTCATCCTCCGCCTACGACCAGCTCATCGCCCTCGCCCAAGAGGTCTCCGTCCTCACCTCTGCAGAGGCCGCCCTTTCCTGGGATCAGGAGACTTACATGCCTGCGCGCTCGCTGAATCATCGGGCTCGCCAGATGGCCTATCTCAATGGCAAGGCCCATGCCCTGGCTACCGGCACCGTTTTCCGCAAGCTGCTGGCCAAGGCTGAATCTGACAAGCCCCGGGATGCCAAAGCGGCTGCCAATCTCCGTGAATTACGTCGTGACTATGACCGCGCCGCCAAGCTGCCGCAAAAGCTGGTTATCGAGGAAAGCGAACTCTGCGCCCATGGCAAAGCTGCTTGGGCCGAAGGACGCAAGAAGTCCGACTTCAGCCTCTTTGCCCCGCACCTCCAAAAGCTGGTCACTCTGGCGCGGAAAAAAGCGGACCTTTGGGGATACGCCGACGAGCCTTACGATGCCCTTTTGGAGACTTATGAGCGCGGTGCCCGCACCCGTGAAGTGGCTACCCTTTTTGCCAAACTGAAGCCGGACCTCACCCAGATCGCCCGGCAGGCGGTGGACCAAAGCGCCTCCGTGAAGCCTAACATTTTGCGTGGTAAATACCCGGTGGAAAAGCAGCAGCTTCTGAATGCAGAAGTGGCCGCCAGCCTGGGCTTCGACTTCGAGGCGGGTCGCATCGATACCACCGCGCATCCCTTTTGCACCACCCTCGGCCCCGCCGATATACGCCTGACCACACGTTACGATGAAAGTGATTTCACTTCTTCACTCTTTGGCGTGATGCATGAGGCTGGCCACGGTTTGTATGAGCAGGGCCTGCCCGTGGATGATTTCGGACTGCCCTCAGGCCGTGCGTGCTCGCTGGGCATTCACGAATCACAAAGCCGCCTGTGGGAAAACCATGTGGGCCGCTCCCGCAGCTTTTGGGAAAAGTGGCTGCCTCGCACGGCCGAGATCTTCCCGCACCTCAAGAAGATCAAGCTGGATGACTTCCTCCGCGCCATCAACCGCGCCGAGTATTCCTTCATTCGTGTCGAGGCGGACCAGGCTACCTATGACCTGCACATCCTTCTCCGCTTCAGCATTGAGCGTCGCATCGTCAGTGGAGAATTGGCTGTCAAGAATGTGCCAGCCGCGTGGAATGAGGAATTTGAAAGTTTGTTCGGCATGGTGCCTCCCGATGATGCCCACGGCTGTCTTCAGGACATCCACTGGAGCATGGGCGGCCTCGGTTACTTCGCCACCTACACCCTGGGCAATCTGAACGCTGCCCAGCTCTTCGCTACCGCTCGTAAACAAAAGAAAATCGCCGCTGCTCTGGACCGGGCCGACTACGCCCCGCTTCTTAGCTGGCTGCGCAGCAACGTCCATTCCCAAGGAGGCACCCCATTGCCGGGCGAGATTATGGAACACGCCACTGGCAAGCCGACGGATGCCAAATGGCATCTCAAGCATTTGCGTGAGCGGTTTGCGGAGTAAGCATCTCGCGCTTGCCACTGAGCCTTGAACGGTGGCATGAATAACCATGCCGCACGATCTCACCGCCACTCTTCACCAGCACTTCGGCCACAAGGCTTTCCGTCCGGGACAGGAGCAGGTGATGCAGGCGCTGCTGGAGGGGCGCAGTGCGCTGGCACTTTTCCCCACAAGTGCAGGTAAGTCGTTGTGCTATCAGCTTCCGGCTTTGCTCCTGGACGGTGTGACCCTGGTCATTTCGCCGCTGATTGCGTTGATGAAGGACCAAGTGGAAGCATTGCGGGCGCGGGGCATCGGGGCGGCGCGTCTGGATTCTTCGCTGAAGCTGGAGGAGGCACAGCAGGTCTTTGATGACCTGCGTACGGGCAAAACCAAACTACTCTACATCGCCCCAGAGCGGCTGATGAATGAGAACTTCATTGAGCGGCTGAAGCGACTGAAGATTTCCATGATGGCGGTGGATGAGGCACACTGCATTTCTGAATGGGGACACAATTTCCGTCCGGAATATTTGCGTCTGGCGCATGTGGCGAAGGAGCTGGGCATCTCACCCGTGCTGGCCCTGACGGCCACTGCGACTCCCAGTGTGGCAGCGGACATCCGGCGGGCTTTTGACGTTGCCGATGCGGACCATGTGCAGACGTCCTTTCACCGGGCGAATCTTTACTATCGGATCACGCCATGCCCAGCGGCGAAGAGGAAAGAATACCTCACCAAACTGCTCAACAAGCGTAAGGTGCCTTCCATCGTTTATGTGACCCTGCAACAAACAGCGGAGGAAGTGGCGACCCATCTCCAGCGCAACGGTGTCAATGCCTTGGCTTATCATGCTGGCCTGCCCGATGAGCACCGACATGCTGCACAGGATGGATTCATGACTGGAGAGACGGATGTCATCGTGGCTACCATCGCCTTTGGCATGGGCATTGATAAGGCAGACATCCGTGCCGTGTATCACTATAACCTGCCAAAGACACTGGAAAACTACATGCAGGAAACCGGGCGCGCTGGTCGTGATGGCAAACCCTCCGTGTGCGAGATGCTGGCCTGCCAGGATGATTGCATTGTGTTGGCCAATTTCACCTTTGGTGATACGCCAACACCGCAAGCTCTGAGGCAATTGTTGGATCATTTGTTACGCCAGGGAGATGAGTTTGACATCTCCATCTATGAGCTGTCTGGCAGTACCGATATCCGTCCGCTGGTCATCGAGACTGTGCTCACCAACCTGGAGCTCAACGGCCTCGTGCGTCCGCTCGGCATGTTTTATTCCAGCTATCAGTACAGTTTTCTCCAGCCGGAAGCCCGCATCCTTTCCGGACACAAACCTGATCGGCAGGCCTTTTTGCGCAGGCTCTTTTCCTGCGGCAAGCGCGGCTCCAAATGGACCACCATCGTCCCTGATGAGGCCGCTGCCGAGATGGAGGAATCTCGTGACCGCATCATGAAAGCTCTCACCTGGTTGGAAGAGGCGGGAGAGATCCAGATGAAACCCAGCGGAGCCCGCCAGCGCTACCGCCTGTGCGGAGATCCTTCTTTGCGCGATCCAGATCAAGTAGCCCTCAAAATGCAGGCTCTGTTTGCCGAACGCGAGACGCGGGATGTGCAGCGCCTCAACCAGATCCTCGAACTGGCCAGTCAGCGCGAATGCATTACCCGTTGGCTGCTACGATACTTTGGCGAAGAGATGAAGGAGGACTGCGGCACCTGTACGAGTTGCAAGGAACGCGAGAAGGGCCTGGATATGAGCGAACCCCGGCCCATTCCCCAAGCCGCCCGCCCTAGCATCACCACGGAGGATGTGGCCATCATTCGCGAACTCATGGATGAGCGCCACGCCGCCCTGCGCACGCCCCGCCAGCTTACTCGGTTCCTCTGCGGCATCTCCAGCCCCGCCACCAGCCGCTCCCGCCTTACGCGCCTAGGCACCTTCGCCATGCTGGAGCAGATTCCCTTTGCCGACGTGCTGGCCCAGGCGGAAACAATGCGGTGACAGCCATCACCGATGCCTAGCGATAGCTTGTTTCCTGCTTTCTCCTTGCCAACTATGGCAGCCAACAAACATCTTTTTGCCCCACCAACCCATGACCCTCCGCGAGCCTGAAATCGTCGAACTCACCACACCTTCCGGTCCTATGCGTACGATGGTGCTGCGACCTGCGGGACCGGGCCAGTTTCCGGGGCTGCTTTTTCACTCAGAGATTTTTCAACTGACGGCCCCCATTGTCCGCACGGCAGCCTATCTGGCCGGTCACGGCTTCATCGTCGCCGTGCCGGAGATCTACCATGAGTATTTGGCCTCCGGGACCGTACTCGCCTATGATCAGGCTGGCTCTGACGTGGGCAATCGGCTGAAGACGGAGAAATCCGTCGCCGCCTATGATGCAGATAATCGCGCTGTGCTGGACTATCTGAAAGCTCACGAAGCCTGCACGGGACGCCTCGGTTCCTTCGGACCCTGCATCGGCGGTCACCTGACCTACCGTGCTGCCCTGCAGCCGGATGTGGCCGCCGCTGCCTGCTTTTATCCCACGGACCTGCATAAACGCAGTCTGGGTGCAGGCATGAATGATGATTCTCTCGCCCGTGCGGCGGATATCCAAGGAGAGCTGATGATGGTTTTCGGTCGCCAGGACCCGCATGTGCCAGCAGAAGGCCGTGCGCTCATCTACCAGACGCTGACGGCGGCCGGCGTGAATTTCACCTGGCACGAATTCAACGCCGCCCATGCCTTTCTGCGTGACGAAGGTCTCCGCTACGATGCCGAACTGGCCCGCCAAGCCCTGGGCATGACGGTGGACTTTTTCCGCCGGTGTCTCGGGAACTAAAAGCTGTCACATGACGCCGTCAGTGTCCGGGAATGCGGGCATACAAGACAACCAGCATGACACGGGCCAGCAGCCAGATGACCATGGCAAAGCTGAGGAACTTCAGGCCATTCCGTACATGGCCCAGCTTCACTTCCAGCACGCGGGCTTTGGCATGGATCTGCTTCAGCACCCGGTCACGCACGTCAGAATTATGCTGGGCACCAAAAAGCTGGCTGTAGCTCTCGGGCGGCATGCTGACGATATCGGCGGTAAAATAGAGGTTGGCTTCCTCAGGCCTTTTTTTGCTTTTTCCGATGGAGCGAGGAAAAGCGGCCAGCAGAGCATGCGCGATGGCGGTGCAAATCAAGGTAATGAAGAACGCGTAAACCGTCACCACAATCCATTCCCTGCCTCTCCAGTCCTGCATGTTCGGTGAAGCCAGCCCCAGGCCCAGATTAGAAACCATAGCAGCCAGAATGGCCGAGGTGCTCAGGGTGATCTGGGCCTTCAGATCAGCCCGGTTGATCTGGCCCTCAATGTCCTGATAAAGCATGTAGATAAGCCGGGTGAGATCGACTGCCGTCGAGCTGACGAGCGTGCCTGCAGTCACAGGAACCGGGGCGCTGGAATGAGCTGGAAGGGGAGCGGGAACGTCAGCCATGTCTTATTTCCCATTAACTAGCTGTCGCTACCGGGTCCGGCAACCATGTGACGCAATTGTCACAAGACGATCAAGCCTCCTGTCCGCGCCTCGGCTTCGAATCCCCGGAAGATGTGCGAAATTAAATGGCGTTGGGCCATATCAGCCATCCTTCCGCAGAAGTCGTTTCTCCCGGCGGCTCCAGTCTCTTGTTGAACTCCTCCCCCCCCTGCGCTTTTCTGCGCGTATCATTTCCCTCCCAATCTCACATACATGAACTACGACCTCATCGTCATCGGCGGCGGGCCTGCGGGCTACGTCGGAGCCATCCGCGCAGCACAACTCGGCAAAAAAGTGGCCTGTGTGGAAAATGACCGCGCTGGCGGTACCTGCCTGAACTGGGGTTGCATTCCGACCAAGGCCCTGCTGAAAAATGCCGAGCTTTACCACACACTCACCCACCGCGCCGAAGAGTTCGGCCTGAAAATCGGCAGCGTGGAGTATGACTGGTCCAAGGTCATCGGCCGCAGCCGCGGCGTCTCTGACAAGCTGAACAAGGGTATCGAGTTCCTCTTCAAAAAGAACAAGGTGGACTACCTTAAGGGCACCGCCAGCATCCCGGCCGAAGGCAAGGTGGAAGTCACCGCTGCTGATGGAGCCAAGACGACCTATGAGGCTGCTAACATCCTCATCGCCACGGGTGCCAAGACGCGTGACATGCCCGGCTTCCCCTTCAATGGCACCACCGTCATCGGCAGCAAGGAAGCCATGACCCTGGAAAAGCAGCCGAAGAGCATCATCGTCATCGGTGCCGGTGCCATCGGCATTGAGTTCGCTTACTTCTTCAACGCCTACGGCACCAAGGTGACTGTGGTTGAAATGCTTCCCGACGTCCTTCCCGTGGAAGACACGGAAGTGTCCAAGCTTCTGGAAAAGAGCCTGACTAAGTCTGGCATCCGCATCCTCACTAACACCAAAGTCACCGGCACATCCGAGGACGGCAAAGGCGTTAAGGTAACCGTCGAAGGCGCGGCCAACGAAACTCTCGAAGCCGACGTCTGCCTCGTCGCCATCGGTGTGAAGCCGGTTCTGCCCGGCGGCATCGAACTGAAGCTGACCGACCGCGGCTGGCTGCAGACGGACGATAAGTATCAAACCAGTGTCAAAGGCATCTATGGTGCTGGCGACATCATCGGGCCACCGTGGCTCGCCCACGTCGCCAGCTATGAGGCCGTCCAGTGTGTGGAAGGCATCTTCGCCAAGCACAAGCCGAAGAAGGTTACGGTCTTCCCAGGTTGCACCTACTGCCATCCGCAGGTCGCCAGCATTGGTCTCACCGAGCGTGCCGCCAAGGAAAAAGGCCTTAAATTCAAGGTCGGCAAGTTCCCTTACGTCGCTAGCGGCAAGGCCCTCGCTGCCGCTGAGCCGGAAGGTTTTGTGAAAATCCTTTACGGTGAACCTCACGGTGAGATCATTGGCGCCCACATCGTCGGCAGCGAAAGCACCGAGATGATCGCCGAGATCGGCCTCGCCATGAACCTCGAAGCCACCTGGGACGAAATCGAAGCCACCATCCATGCCCACCCGACGCTGTCGGAAATGGTCAAGGAAGCGACCGAAGTGGCTAAGGGGCATCCGATCCACGTGTAACCCATCAAATTAACGATGAACCTTTTGGGCAGCCCGACGGAAGTAATTCTATCGGCTGCCCAAACTGTTTTTGGGCGGCTAGTTTGTTTCTATGGGGCATGTTTGCTGGGGATGCTGCTGCCAGCCATTCCCCAGGCCATCCTGCATGGCGACCCTGACATGTTGGTCGGGATTTTGCTGCATCCTTGGATTCTCCTACCCGTGGCATTCATCAGCCTGTTTTTAGGAGCCGGTCTCCTCACGTATCCACTGTGTCTTGCCTTTGCCATCTACTTTATTCGCGAGGAGCTTTCGTATAAATGGTTGTTGGTCCCCATGGCTCTCATTGCTTTGGATACAGGCTTCATGGGTCTTCGCTGGCGGGGACTCTGATTCATCGCCGCTGTAATGATGGCCAGCATTTCAAGATTGGACCACTCACAAAAAATTCGCCTTCAGCCTCGGCTCCCGGATCAAAGCGGTGCTAAGTTTTTGAGCAATCTCTGGAGGAAGAAACTGGTCCAGTCCGAGACGCAAAACGAAGCGGTTGGGATTGGCGTTGGGGCGAAGGGACAGCAGGATGTCCACGGAGGTGGTCACCAGTTCTGAGCCCGTTAGCCCTTGCGCATGCAGTTCTTTGACAATGAGCACGAGGGCCATGGCGGTGCTGCGGGAGCGGCCTGCCCAGCATTGCAGGACAAGAGGTTCGTGAGCGGTACTTCCGGCAAACGCGAGGAAGCTCTGCAAATGAGCGGGTTTCGGACCGGGGGTGTCGTCGCCAGGCGTTGGTAGGGCATCTTCGAAGGAAAGCTGGAGAGCACTTTTGGCCTTGGCCAAATCCGCTTCGGCTTGGATGGGATCATGGATGCTGACCACGTGCCAGCGGTCTGGCTCCCGCGCCAGAAAAGGGCCGATCTGAATGGCGGAGCAGATGGCCAGTTCCCGTTGAAGACGCTCAATGAACATGCCTGTTGTTAGTCTTGCGCTGGCCCTTTGGAGAGGGCGGTTGATGATCGACGCTGCTTTGCACTCCAGGCCAAGAGGCCGCAGAGGCCAAACCCAAAGGTGTTCAAGGAACCATGCACAGCCCACATGGTAGGCATGGGCAGAGTCCACTGGGGCAAAACAGAGCGGAGTCCAAAACTGAGCGCCAGCAACATGGCCACCAGCAGGCTGGCTCCCGAGATCCAGAACATGGCCTGTATCCAAACGGAATGCCGGGGCTGAAAAGCCATCCTCATTTGCAGCATCGCCACGCCCAATGCCCCCGTCACCAGCACGCAGACGGCCACCGGCTCCACCCACGGCAGCAGGTGGAAATGTGTGCAGGTAATGCCCGTCGCCACTAGCGGTACTCCGGCCAGGATCAGTAGGCAGGCACTCCGCGAAAACATACCGGGGAGAGCCTTCCCGCACAGTCCAGCCATCAGAGGCAGGGTAAATCCGGCATGGTGAAAGTGAGCAGCGGTCAGCAGCACGATCAATGCGTCGAAGCCAAAGGGCATCCAATTTAACCGGTTGGCCAGCAGCCATGCGGCACCGATGGCCGGGAAAATACCCGCTGCACCTATCATCCACCCTGCGGGATCGAATGATGAATGGAGGAGCTCTTTGAGCGTCTCGACCGCCCACCATGCGCGGTAGATGAACCAGGGCAGGGACATCAGTAAAGCCAGCGGACCCGGAGCGACAAAGAAGGCGGTCATTTGCAAAAAACCACACACTACCTCGGCTTGGGAATGCCAAAATCGAGGATGCCGCCTTTGCAAAGCATGACTGCCTGGCATCAAAATCATGATGGACATAAAAAGCAGACCCAAGATCCACACAGGATCCTGAGGATACGGCCGCCACCAGCCGCCCATGACCACTAGCCAGACCAGGGCACCCTGTAACGCAGGATGAATGAAGCGACCCCAGCTCATGAACTAACCGCCTTTTTCATCGCCTCCTGGGAATCTCGCACAAAGCGGAGTTGCCACCAGCGGGCCAGCGGAAAGCCGATCCAGGCTAACCAGTGATGAGGACGGGAAAAAGCGCGGATCTCATACCACACGGAGCCATCGGGCCGCTTTTCCACTCTGAAGCGCTCTTCTCCGCATTCTGCATGTTCAGGCAGCGTGCCATAGACAAATCCATGGTGGGTTTCATCATCGCAACGGCTCAGGATGCGACAAGGATTGATCCAGGACATACCGCAAATGCGCACCACCATGGCCACCACCTGCCCCGGCTGCTGGGCTGACTGAAAAGGGTAAACGACCGTCCAGGCGGGAAACATTTTCCACGCATCCAGAGCACGGCGTGCCCGATGATAAATAGTCGTCCCTACCCCCAAACACACCCGATGCTCTTCTTCAATAAAACCTTCTACAGGGGGCTGCTCCACACCCTGCCGATGGGCATAACTCAGCGGTGCGTCCTGGCAGGCTCTCACACATTCCATCACCTGGGATGAAGACGGCGGCTTTAGAGAAATCATGCCTTCACTTTCCGCTGAGACCCATCTCAGACAACCTCGAAATCCCGAAAGAGCTGGCGTCACGGAATCTGGCTATGGATCAAACGTGCAGCCTGGGCCGCTGGCAGATCTTTTTGATCTGGATCATCAATCATTTTTTGCAAAGTGGCCTTGGCCTCAGACGGACGGTTTTCCAGAAGGTACAGCCGGGCCTGGTAAAGATGCGCGCGGGCCTTGTCCGAGGCGATGACATAAAGGCTCAGGGCATGCTCCAGCAGGTCTATGGCCTCGGCATTTTTCCCTTCACTGGCGGAGAGAAGGCCGGTCAGTTCCAGCATGTGGGGTTTGCTCCGGGTTTCAGCCAGGGAAGTGAGCGTCCGTTTCAGTTCGCGGCTGTCTTCTCCTGGATGACGCAGGGCGGTGCCCTGGTAAAGGGCGTAGTCACGGTCACGCCCTTCCCCCATGCTGGAGCCGGGGCCCTTGGCATACGGACGGTACAGAGGATCCCCGCAGACGACATTCATCCATGAAAGCACCGGGGTGGCATTCCAGGAGGCTTCCGCCAGGGTATAACCTTCAAGCAACCGCTGGTTCAAGATGTCAAAATGGACCGTGAGGCTGAGATACGGCTCAAAGACATTCCCCAGCGCCGCCGCTGCTCCTTGTCGCAGCAGTGGGCCTACCCAATGCCGGTCTGGAGAGCGCAGGGCAGCACCACTGAATGAATGCAGATGGCAGGCGATGGCACCGGTCTGAAACCGAAAGGACGGACTGGCGATGGCACCGCTGGCATTCGTCGTATACCAGCCGAAATAAAAAGCCGTATCCGGCAGCGGCCAGTGGTCCGGCAGCACGGCTTCCGCCTTGTCCACATAAACGGGAATGCCTTTTTGACGGAAGAGAATGGCGCTGCGCGTCAGCCAGTCCTCGCCCTCCTGATACGCGCCCGTTTTCTGCGCCAGATCAATGACGGCCCGGCCTCGCAACCCGTTCTGCTCAGCACTGATGGCATCATCAATCATGCGCTTCACTGTATCTGAATCCGGCGCATCCAGCCGCCCCACCAGTAGAAGTCCAGGCGTGCCCTGAAACATCTGGAACCGCATGTCCTGGCCATAGTAGGGATTCCGCAACGCGCCGGCGATGGGCTGACGCGGCAGGCCCAGCAGGCAGAGCTCACTATCTACGCTAGCCTCATCCTCCTGGGTATTTTTTGGGTTTTGCGCATCCCGCTGGATTTGAAACGGGATTCCGCGCATAAGCACCACCACACGCACGGCGGATTCCGCCACGGTCATGGCGGGCATGGTTTTACCCGTGGTGGGATCTTTGATTTCCTGCTGGCCCAGCCGCCATAACCCACGGCGTACCAGGGCTTCGAAGAGTGGTTTGCGCAAAAGATTGTCATACTCCTGCCGGGTCATCGAATCATTGATCGGACAAGCGAGGCTGATCAGGTGGTCTTGCGGGATGCCACGCTTCTCCGCATAATATTCAGCCAGCTCACGTGACTGGGAGAAATCCGGATTGTAAACCACCACCGTTTCGCCATTCAAGTCGGGGGAGGGAAGGGGATCCTGGGCGTTAACTAAAGGAGCACAGGCCAGCAAACAGCCCAAGAGCCAGCACACACAGGCCGTGCCTGTCATGCGTGACCCATGTTGATATGCCCTGATTTCTGCCATGATCATTTTTCCCAGGTTAGCTCCAGTCCATCATAAGCGATCTTGACCCCAGGTGGCAGCAGAGGTTCTTCACGCGAATGCATGATCTCGCATTGCAAGTGGGTAAGGTAAGTGCGGCGGGGGCGGATGCGCGCCTGAATGGCCAGGGCTTCAGCAAAGTTCATATGGGTGGGATGCTCCGTATGACGCAACGCATCCAGGATGAGGGTATCCACGCCTTCCAAAGCGTCCAAGGACTCCGGCGGAATAACCTTGGCATCCGGAAAATAGGCGCACAGTTTGCGCTCATTGCGAGTGAACAGGTAGCCGATGGTTTCTACCTTTCCGTGCTGCACTGGCAACGGCGTGACCCAGGTATCCCCCAGGGGAAATGGGCCATGGATGGGCTTCGGGAAGGGCTTTAAATACCCGCGATAACGGTTTTCCCCATTGAAGGCGAATTCAAACATGCGCTCCAGCATGGCCAAGCATGAAGGCATGGCAAAAATGGGCATGAACTGGTCCGGCTCCACGGTAAAACGACGCAAGTCATCGAAACCGGTGAGGTGGTCCATGTGCGGATGTGTGAAGAGCGCTGCTTCCAGGTGAAGGATTCCTGCGCGCAGGCACTGGGTACGAAAGTCCGGCCCCGTATCCACCACCCAGCTCATTTCAGGTGTCTGCATCCATAGGCTGGAGCGCAGGCGGTTATCCCGGGGATCCGTACTGCGGCAGGTCTCGCACCCGCAGCCGATCATCGGAATACCGACGGAGGTGCCGGTGCCGAGAAAAGTGAGCGTGAGATCAGACATGTCCGCGTAAGCTATAGCTGTAAAAAGGCCCAAGGAAGGCAAAGAATTCAGTCCGCAGTTTTTTGCCTTGCCTGTCTTCTTTTACGGCTAAGAAAGAAAGCATGACAGAAAGTTATCTCCAGCGTTTCGGCGGCATCGGCAGGCTCTACGGAGTGCAGGCCCTGGCGCGGCTGCATGGAGCGCGGGTAGCTGTTATAGGTGTAGGTGGAGTTGGGTCCTGGGCGGTGGAGGCGCTGGCACGAAGCGGTGTCGGCTCTCTGACCTTGATCGACATGGATGATGTCTGCATTACGAATACCAACCGCCAGCTACCTGCCCTGTCGCATACCGTAGGGCATCCCAAAGTGGCAGTGCTGGCCCGCCGGGTGGTGGAAATCTACCCGGAATGCCAGATCCATGCGGTGACGGAATTCTTCCTGGAAAACAATGCCGACCGCCTGCTGGCATCTGGCTTTGACTGCCTTGTCGATGCTGTGGACAGCACCAACATTAAAGCCCTCATCATCTCCAAAGCTCGTGCGTTAAATCTTCCCGTCGTTGTTTCCGGCAGCGCTGGCGGACGGCGGGACCCGACCCAGGTAAAAGTGGCCGACCTGGGCCAGGCCGGGGCGGATCCTCTGCTGCTGCAAGTGCGCCGCCGCCTGCGTGAGGCGCACGGCTTCCCCAAAAGTCTCGAAGGCAAGCCCATGCACTGGGAGGTGCCCTGTGTTTATTCCACGGAAAAGGCTGTTTACCCGCAGGCGGACGGCTCTTGCTCCACGGAACGTGAGGTCGGCACCGAAGCAGGTCTGCGCCTTGATTGTGCGGCAGGATTTGGTGCGGCGACCTTTGTCACCGGCACCTTCGGATTTGCCCTAGCGGCGGAAGTGTTGAAGATCCTCGTGGCGGACAAAGCGACTTAACTGACTGGAGTCAGCACCACTTTTTGGACGTCCAGAACAGCAGACTTTACTTTGTTAACCGGATCAATCTGGAGCCGTTGTTTGCCTGGAGCTTTGATTTCGATTTCACCCAAAGACAGCTCCTGCCAGTTTTGAAATCCACCCGTGTCCTGCGTGGTAAATTTCAGAGTTTGGTCGGCATGTTTGAGCTCCACTTCACTGCCATGATTTCCACCGCCACAGCCGTGGCTGACGGTGACTTTGTAACGGCCTGGCTGGGTGACCTCAAACTCCCACTCCGCCAGATCGTCTTCAGAGGTCCAGAAGCCCAGGCAGTTTTTTTCAGGCTTGGGTTCGTAGCGCATATTCTCTGACCACGTCACGGCGTTTTTGGCTTCCAGGGTGATGCTGCCATCCTCCGCCTGCTTGGGCATTTCACCTTCACAGGTGGGAATGAGGGCGATTTCATGAATGACCAAAGCGGACCCCTCGGTAGGGGGCGTCAGGAGGGCGAATGGCACGTCTCCAGGCTGGGCGATGTACAATTCTCCCAGGTAAGTCTTGCGCACTGAAGGAGCCGATGGGAGCGATTTTTTAACCACCAGATCTCCCATGCGGAACTGCATGCCCAGTGCGCTGCGGTTAAGGGTATAGGTCATCCGAACTTGATACTTGCCCCAGCGCTTGGCCTTAAACTTCGTCCCTGTGTATGTTTCCCAGTGCGCGCCATTGCTGTGATCCCAGCTATCTGGACCGAGGGTGATGATGCCACGGCTGGGCATGTCTTTGCGCTCTGCTGGCTCGTCGCTGCCAAAACCCCCGATGTCCACCATGGCCGGGACCTCCGTTTCTGCCGGGGCCACAGGAGCCGCCTTGATCTCTGGCTGTGTGACAAGCTCCGAGGCTGGCGCGGGTGTGGCTTCCTCTTTGACCTGCACGGCTGGTGGCGGGCTGACTATTTCAGTACTGGCTTTTTCACCAGATGGACGCCCACAGGAGGTCAGGCTGAGGGCGAGCGTCAAAGCGAAGAGTGAAAAGATAGGTCGTAACATGGTGGATGAAAAGCTGGCCGCGGGGTGTAAAGGCCTAAAAACCTCCACTGCGTCTTGATGCAACGGATGGGAAGGGCAGATCTTTAGCCTGATTAACTCAGCCGCTGCGATAAAAGACGGTCCATTTCCCCAATGCCATAAACGAAACGTGCGGATATGAGATGGCTTTTTACCGGTTTGGAAGAGGGCCCATTGCATAAAAACGTCGCCTTTCCGGGCTCCAGGAGCATATTCTTGAATCTGGCACAGATGGCGCACGTCAATGATGCAGCGGCATTCGTACCTTCTCTGGGTAGGCTTTGATCTTTTTTATACACACGCTTATGCACCGTATTCTTCCATGGATCCTTCTGCTCGTTATCGGGCGGATGATCCATGCCGAAGAGGAACAGGCGCTCCGGGCACAGCCTTATTTATCCCCCTGTGAAATTCTTTGTGCGAATCTGACCAAAGCGATTCAAGAGCGCCCCGACCTCATGGTCATGAGGTTGGAAGACGCTTTGGTTATCAATGAACCTTGTGCAGGAGAGATCGTCACCGCCGCTATGGATGCCGTGCGTGCCAAGCCCCATTTGGTGCAGCAGATCATCGAGACGGCACTGAAAGTGGCACCTGGGCGCTCGGCTATGGTGATGGCCGCAGTAAATTCCTACACGCCCGCAAGCCAGCGCCCCGTCATCGCCATGGAAGAAGTCCGCCGCGCGGAGATCCCCGCTAGTGAACCTTTGATGGAAATTCGGCGCGCCGAATCCGCTGTATCCAATGAGCCACTGTTGGAAATTCGCCGCGCAGAGGTTGCCGGTTCCAGCGAAGCCCGGCCGATTGAAGAAATCCGCCGTGCTGAAGTCTCTTCCAACCATGGACCCGGGGCCAAAAGTGGAGCTGTTCTTAGCCCTGCGGATGGCCAATCCCATGAAGAAGTGCGTCGGGCGGAATTCACTGTCATGGCCCAACCAACTTCTTTTAGCCGTTAGGCGGGTGATATCAGTTTAGGCCGGGACAGGAGTTGAATTCGCTTCCAGCCACGCAGCATAGGCCTCTTCCGTCATGTCACCCGCAGCCAAGGCCAGCGTACGAACAGCCGCGTCCGCCTCATCGGCAGTGAAGCCGTGTCCATTAAGTTCCAGCATCAAAATTGTGATCACAAAACCTGTGCGTTTATTGCCGTCGATGAAAAGATGGTTCTTAACCAGCCCGTAAGCGTAACTTGCCGCCAGATCGAATATGTTCGGATGTCCGTAGGCGAAGACGTTCTGGGGTTTACCAAGGGCAGAATCCAACATTCCTTCATCCCTGATGCCGGAAGATCCTCCGTGTTCATACAGTGATTGCTCGTGCAATCCAAGAACGGTTTCTTTTTCAATCCACTCAGGTTCAATCATTTAGCCAGTTCCCTGAGAGTGTTACGATAGCGCTCCATGATGCTCTGGACGGCCTTCATCTGGTGGCTGATTTGTGGCTTGGATGTATTTAAACGAAGGCTTCCATCCGAAGCCTCAGTCAAAAGTACGGTATCCCCCTCCTCCGCTTTCAAATGGGCCAGAGCTTCTTTCGGCAGGACAAAGCCCACGGAATTACCGATTTTGCGGAGTTTGAGTTCAAGAACCATAGCCCCAATGTAGCAACGGATGTTATAACGTCAAGCTGCACGCCAGAGTTTGAGCTTCCAGAAACTCTCGGGGGTAATGTTTTAGGCCCCATGTTGCGGGGGTTTAAATGAGGCTATAAAACAATTGGGGACACAAATTCCTAAAAAAGTAGGAGGGGAATACGCGTTGAAGGGCCTCAATCCTCTCAGTCTTGAGAAGGCATAGGCTTGAACATTGCGATTTGGCCCGTTGCAAATACTGGAATTATCGGTAGCCTCGCGGCGCTCAGTCTCACTTGTGGATGCTGCAGCATTCAAACAAACACGTTACAAACAACACTATGAAATACGCCCTCCTCGCTCTCGCAGCTTCGGTTATCGCCGGTGGCCTCGTCTCCTGCGCATCCAAGGCTCCCCCACCGCCACCACCAGCACCTGTCCAGTACAGCAAGTAATTTGACTGGTTTGGAGGTCGTCTCATAGACAACCTGTTTCCCAACCGACACTCTCTCTATGATCCGTCTTCTCTCCGTAGGCCTCGCTTCAGCATCCTTGTTGCTCGCTTCTTGCGCCAGCAAGCCATCTGATTGCTCTTCCTGCACTGCTCCTAGCGGTAAAGCCGCTGCGAGCTGCTGCCCGAAGGACAAGAGTGCCTGCTGTGATTCCCAAAAGGGTCACAAGCACTAAGATTACTCGGTGGTAAGCCACTCACGTCGCGCCGCACGCTGGTCACTCCGGCGGGCGGCGCTTCATTTTATAGCGTCAAACAGCACCCAGACTCAGTGATGCTGCCGGAGGCGGCGTCTTTGCAAGACTTGGTTGACCACGCTGAGCAGGGCGCTGCTGTCATAAGGTTTTGGCAGCACCCCGGCAAAGCCAAAGTCCCCCGGATCGAGCATGGTAGGATCGTGGCGGTTGCCGCTGGAAACGATGGCATCCACCTGAGGATCCATCTGGCGCAGCATTTCCATGGCCTGCGCACCGCCCATGCCCATGGGAATGGTTAGGTCGATCAGCACCAGATCAAAAGGCTGATTGGCCAGCAGCGCGTCACTGTAGCAGCGCACCGTGTCCACCCCATCGCCCGTTTCGACGATTTCGAAGCCTTCATTCTTGAGGTTTCTAACAATCAACTGACGTAGGAGCAAGTCATCTTCCAGCACCAGAACGCGGCCTTGTAAAGGTTTGGCTTGGCGTGCTACCGGGGCCGCGGGTTTCATTTGCATGGCTTCTAGCGGAAGCGTGGTGCAGGATATCAGGGCCTGCTTAAATTCGGCGGCCGTTGCGTAGCGTTGAGTGCGGTCAGGCATCAAAGCGCGCACAATCACAGTATCAAGCCTGGGATCCGTTCCGGTCATGGCGGATGGTGGCTGCCACGCCCCGCGTGGTACCGTTCCCGTGAGCATTTGGTAAAAAACCACGCCCAGGGCATAAATGTCCGCCCGGTGGTCAATGATGGCACTCGTGTCATACTGTTCCGGGGCAGCATATTCAGGAGTGCCCATGGCCATGTTGCTCATGGTCAGCATGGTGCTGGGCCGGTCAAGCCGCTTAGCCAGGCCAAAATCGGCCAGTTTGACGCGGCCATCGGTGGCGATGAGCACATTGGCCGGTTTGATATCCCGGTGTACCATGCCTTTTTCATGCGCATAATGCAGTGCATCACACAGGCACGGGATGATTTCCAGTGCCCTGGCCTGAGTGACCTGCTTTGAGCCCATAAGCTGATGCAGGTCGGTCCCTTCGATGTGCTCCATGACATAAAACAGATAGTCACCCACCATCCCGAAATCATACACACTGACGATGTTGGGGTGATTCATCTGGGCCAGCAGTTGGGCCTCCCGCCTGAATCTTTCTGGATAGGCATAGTCTGTTCCATGCTGCTTGTGCAGAATCTTGATGGCCACCGCACGCCCCAGTTTATGCTGCTGGCCACGATACACCGCCCCCATGCCTCCCTGGCCGATCTGCGCATCAAAGATGTATTCGCCGGCGGGCATCATTGCGGTGAGCTCTGCGGGGGACGGATACATCGGCATCGGAGCCCAACCTGCCACACCCTCTGATGGCGAGGGAACAGCCTGGGGAGGCGGCGTCCGTTTGCCGAAAGAGAAAAAGCGTTTCATGAGACAGGATTTTGGGGTGGGGAAGATAGTTCTGATATTGTCCCCCTCCCGCAAGCGTTCTCTTATCAAACCCGATATCTTACGTCTTTAGGTGTAACTGGGACTAAAGGCTCCTCAAAACCGATTTTCCATGACTTTCAAATGAACACTATCATTTGGTATTGCTTCCTGGCCCGTATTTCGGTTACTTTCATTTCCCGTCACTGATAAGGAAGTATGAACGCCGCCCCCCCACGACGCTCACTCGTCTTGCTGCTGTTGTTTTCAACAGCAGCCGCGAGCGTTATGGCCCAGTCCATGCCGAAAGTCAGTGCCACCGGCAGTGCTGTGGCCGCCCCACCTGCCATCGTCGTGCCGCGTGTCAATTCACCCACCCTGCCGCGACTGGGCTACTCCCGCTATCCGTGGAAGACGGACATCATGGCGACCGTCTTTTGGGTTGGGGAAGAACCCACCCAAAACAATCCCACACCCAACAATAAGAGCTCCTGGGATACCGAGTGGGAAAGAAACTTCGGCGGATACGACGATCCAGATCCTCTCAAGCGAGGCAAAAACTACTGCCCGCTGGGTTTCACCCCTGGACTGAATCCGTTCTATATTGCGCTGCCATACAACGATCTACTGGATTACACGGCGCACAAGCCAGAAGCCTCCCGCGTGATTCCCTGGTTCAAGGAGCGTTATAACAAGGCTGGCAGGACGGTGCTGCGCGGGACCTGGATCGCCATCCGGTACGGTAACCGCGTCTGCTATGCGCAGTGGGAAGATTGCGGACCTTTCGTCACCGATGATTTTGAGTACGTTTTTGGCAATGCCCGTCCGAAAAACACTAGCAACCGCGGAGCCGGGATTGATGTCAGCCCAGCGGTACGGGATTATCTGGGCATGGCCAGCAATGGCAAATGTGACTGGCGTTTTGTGGACGTGAGCGAGGTGCCGCCCGGCCCGTGGCGCTCCCTGGGGAATAACAATCATTTCGTCAAATCCCAGATCCAGCAGCAGACGCAGCAAAAAACCGATGTGGCCGCCCGCCTGGAGGAATTGCGCAAGGCCCGCGATGCATACTTCAAGCAAAACGGCAATGCGGAACAGCGCATCCGCTAAGTGTGCCCGTTGATGTCCTGTTTTCAGAGGCGGTTTTGCTGCGAGAAGCGCTCCCTATCAGCGTTGTGAAAGGCCATGTTTGTGAAATCTCTTTTAGCATTGCTTCTGGCATCCAGCGGCATGGCGTTCGCAGCCGAAACCCGGCCTAACATTGTTTTCTTCCTCGTGGATGACCTGGGGCAGCGCGATATTGGCTGCTATGGCAGCACGTTTTACGAGACTCCCAATGTGGACCGTCTGGCCAAAGAAGGTGCACGCTTCACGGATGCCTATGCCGCCTGCCCCGTCTGTTCCCCCACCCGCGCTGCCGTGCAGACCGGACGCTGGCCGCAGCGCACAGGCGTGACTGATTACATTGGAGCCGCGATGAAACCGGAGCTCTGGAATCGCAATACCAAGCTACTGCCCGCCCCTTACAGTGATCGTCTTGCTCACGATGAAGTGACCATGGCTGAAATGCTCAAGGATGCCGGTTATGCCACCTTCTTTGCCGGCAAGTGGCATCTGGGACCTGAAGGCTGGTGGCCGGAAGACCAGGGCTATGATCACAACCTAGGCGGTGTGGATCGTGGCGGCCCGTATGGCCGGGGAAAATACTTTGTCCCTTATGACAACCCGCGCCTGCCTGATGGCCCTGACGGAGAGCATCTGCCGGATCGTCTGGCGAATGAGACCGCCAAGTTTATCCAGGCAAACAAGGATAAGCCCTTCTTCGCCTTCTTCTCCTTTTACTCCGTCCATACTCCACTGCAGGCGCGTCCAGATCTGGAGAAAAAGTATGAGGAGAAACGTTCCCGCTTAGGACTCGAGGCCAAATGGGGCATGGAAGATACCCGCCAGGTACGCCTTGTGCAGGAACATCCCGTCTATAGTGGCATGGTCGAAGCCATGGACCAGGCTGTGGGTAAAGTGATGGCCAAACTGGATGAACTGGGCCTCGCAGAAAACACCCTCGTTATCTTTACTTCGGACAATGGAGGCCTCTCCACCAGTGAAGGATCTCCCACCTCCAATCTGCCGCTGAGGGGTGGCAAAGGCTGGATGTATGAAGGGGGTATTCGCGAGCCTCTGGTCATTCGCTGGCCCGCTGTCCTGAAGGCGGGCTCCGTGATCGGAACACCCGTATGCAGCCCGGATTACTTCGTCACCGCCATGGATGTGGCCCAGGGTAAAACACCTTCAAAGGTGGATGGCGTCAGCCTGCTGCCACTGCTTCGTGGCACCACCCTGCCTGAGCGTGCCCTCTACTGGCACTACCCGCATTATGGGAACCAAGGCGGCGCTCCGGCCTCTGCGATCCGTGAGGGTGATTGGAAACTCATCGAATGGTATGAAGAGGGTAAAAAGGAACTCTTCAATCTGCGGGATGATCTGGGGGAGCAAAAGGATCTCGCTGCTGCCCATCCAGAAAAAGTTGCTGCTCTTTCTGCGAAACTCGCTTCCTGGAAAGACGAAGTGGGTGCCTTGATGCCCATCAAGAACCCCGCTTACGATCCTGCCAAACCCAGCGGACGTGCTGCTGGTGCGCCCAAAGGGGCTAAGAAGAAAAAGAAGAAGTGATCACAGCAGCTTCTTCCGCTTGAACCACCAGATGGGCAGCAGGGCGGAAATGATTAGCACACAAATGACAACAGGATACGCCCAGGGCAGTTTCAGTTCCGGCATGTGCTCAAAGTTCATCCCATAAAGGCTGGCGATGAGTGTCGGCGGCATGAACAGAACACTGGCGATGGTGAAGATCTTGATGATCTGGTTCTGCTGGATGTTGATGAGGCCCAGGGTGGATTCCAGCAGGAAGGTCATCTCCTGCTGCTGCTGGTTGGTGTAGTCATCCAGGGACTTGACGTCGCGCATCACACTGCGGAACTGCGCGGCCAGGTCGCTACGCATCCAGGTCGCGGCATTGTTCAGAAAGTATTGCAGCATGCGGTTCACACTGACGAGGCTCTCCCGCAGGTTGGCCACCAGGGCGCTGCGCCGACCAAGCGTGCGCACCACATCTCCCAGATCCTTTTCCACGGCGGCGCTGGCCTTGTGCGGGTTCAGGCTGAAAACATCGCGTCCGACTTTTTTCAAATCGGATTCCACCGTCTGCAGGGCATCGGCGATGCGGGCCACGATGAGCTCACAAAGGGTCAGGAAAACGGCGTCACTGCTCATCGGGCAGGCGCATTGCCTCCGCACCTGATCCACGATCAATCTGAAGGCCATGGGATCTGCATAGCGCACCGTCGTCAGGCAGTCCGGCGCCAGCACGAAGGTGATGGCTGTGGTATCCGGGTCGGGCGTATCCAGTCCTACCGGGATCCACGCCGTCATGTATAGCGCTCCATGCTCGGAATATAACCGGCTGGATTCTTCGATCTCCTGCATTTCCTCCCGAGTAGGGAGCTGATGCTCGAGCCAGCTTTCCGCCTCCAGCTCTTCTGTGCGGGAGGGATTGAGGAGGTCCAGGTAAACGAGGTTGTCCGGGAAGGGACGCACTTTCTCGTCCTGCCAATCGAAAAGCTGTCCTTGCTGGGTGATGAGTCGGACCATGAGTGGGGGAGGGAGACTGTAACGGCAGAGTGAAGGAGCGCCAAGGAAAAGGCTGCTGGGATGCAAATGTCACAGGCTTGCGATCTTGCATCCTTATTCGGCATTCGATATCAACTGCTTATCCATGACTGCTCACGCCTGGTTCCACGTCGAAAATGAGGCCGAAATCGCCTCTCCTGCCTTGCTGCTCTATCAGGAGCGCATTGAGCATAACCTCCAGCTCATGTTGAAAATCGCCGGCGGTCCAGAACGATTGCGGCCCCATGTGAAGACTCACAAGCTCCTGCCTTTGATCCAGCGGCAGGTGGAGTTGGGCATTACCAAGTTCAAGGCCGCGACCATCGCCGAGGCCGAGATGTGCGCCACAGGCGGTGCACGGGATGTCTTGCTTTCGATGCCGTGTGTAGGTCCCAATGGACAGCGCCTAGCGCAATTGGCACTTAAATTTCCCACGACTAAGTTTTCCGCCATCGCGGACGATGAAGCCACGCTGCGCACTCTTGCGGCGGCCGCCCAGCAGAACCAGGTAACACTGGGTGTTTTCTTGGAGTTGGACTGTGGCATGGGCCGCACTGGCATCTTCCCAGGGGAAGCGGCCGCTTATCTGGCGCACGTCATCAAAGACACGCCAAGGCTTCAGTTCTGTGGTCTCCATGCCTACGATGGCCACATCCATGATGCGGATCTGGAGACACGCCGCGCCCGCTGTGAGGTGGCCTATGCGCCGATTCTGGATTTCCGCCAACGGCTCATCGGGGAAGGGGTCTTGGTGCCGGAACTCGTCGCTGGCGGCTCACCCACTTTCGGCATTCATGCAGCCTTGCCTGACCGCACCTTTTCTCCTGGAACCTGTGTATTTTGGGATTTTGGCTATGGAGACAAGTATCCGGATCTCCCCTTCCTACCCGCAGCGGCATTGCTCGCCCGGGTTATTAGCAAACCTGGGGTGAACCGCCTCACCTTGGATCTTGGACACAAGTCAGTAGCCCCAGAAAACCCACATCCTCGCGTCCGCTTTGAAGAATTACCCGACGCGGAAGTGCTGATGCAGAGTGAGGAGCACTTGGTCCTGCAAACGGACCGTGCTCATGAATTTGAAATCGGCCAGTCCCTGCACGGCATTCCTCGCCATGTCTGCCCCAGCGTCTCCATGCATGGTGAAGCTGTGGTGATTGAGGGCGGGCTCCATACGGCCACCTGGCCTGTCACCGCCCGGAACCGGCGGATGACGGTATAAGGGAAATGCCGGTCTGACTTGGGACTGCTTTACTTTTTCACAACGGCATCTCGGTCAGCCTTGGCCACCTGATCCATTTTGGAGAGCAATGTTTTCACGAGATCCGGCTGCTGTTTGGCGAGGTTGGTGGTTTCATTGGGATCCTTGGCCAGATCAAACAGTTCCGGAGAGTCCCCGGCTTTATCCTTTGTTCGCGTGACGATCAGTTTCCAGTTTCCCTCTCTCACTGCAAGAGTGCGGAAATTGGGGCCGGTCCAGTAGAGGATTCGATCATTCAGTTCAGCTTCCCCAATGAGAGCGGGCCATAGGTTAATGCCATCCCATTTCAAATCCGCCTCACCCTGATACCCTGCCAGGGCACAGAGAGTGGGCATCCAGTCGCTGATGTGCACAGGTGCTTTAAATTGGCCCGCTTTTAGTACTCCCGGCCAGCTTACGAGGGTCGGCACCCGGATGCCGCCTTCATAGAGATCTGCCTTCTGGCCTCGCAGCGGCGCATTGCTGGCGGTTATTTTGCCTGCTGGGTAGTCATCGGCGGGGTATTTACGATCATTGTTTTCAGCCGTGCTGCCACCGTTGTCGCTGGTGAAAACGACGAGAGTATTGTCACGTTTCCCAGCCTTTTCCAATGCGGCCAGGATCTGCCCGATTGCCTCATCCATGTGCATGATGCAGGCGGCATAGTGGCGCGCCACGTCTCCGGTGATGTTCGCAGGCACTTTGGAAACCCATTCTTCCGGTTCCTTCACGGGCAGATGTACAGCAGTGAATGGCACATAAAGAAAAAACGGCCTTTCACTGCGGCTGCTGATCCATGCCACAGCCTCGTTAGCCAATAAATCGGTAACGTGTCCTTCTTCGGTGATCAGTGTGCCGTCGCGATGCCAGGTATGGGTATATTCGCCCTCCTTATACTGATGGTTATACGGTCCCACTCCTCCACCCAGGGAGCCATAGCTTAGATCGAAGCCAAACTTATTGGGACCCCATTCTGGTTTCGAGCCGAGGTGCCACTTGCCAGTGAGGCAGGTGTCATAACCTGCACTCTTCAAAGCACGTGGCAGAGTGACGGTATCAAAAGGCATAGCCTGCCCGCTGTTAGGGCTGGTGATGCCAAAGCGGCTCCAGTAACGGCCACTCATCAATCCAGTGCGTGTGGGGCTGCAAACTGGAGCCACGTAATGCTGGGTCAGCTCCAGGTTCTCCTTCGCTAGCCGGTCCAGATGCGGAGTGGGTGCACTGCCCCCATGAAAGGCCACATCCGCCCAGCCAAGATCATCTGCCATGATGAATACAATGTTGGGCCTGGAGGCGGCATGAATGAGACTTGCAGCCGTGAAGCAAAACAGAAGGCACAGATGACGGAGCATGGCAGGAGAAGGAAGGTAGTAAGATGATGGGGATGCCTATTCCAGGGCCCAGACCTTGACGTTATCAATGATGGCTTCCTGGCCATCTTTGCCACCCATGCGGAAAACAAGGCCGGGTTTTTTGACGTGAAAATCAGGGGCCGTGGCCTTGAGGGAATCTTTGCCCGTGACGTGGGCGATAACGTCGTTGCCCTTGCACTCCAGCAGGAGGGTATAGGTGGTTTCAGGGTCGAAGTTGGTATTCGCCGTAGCGAGCTTTTTCGTTTTGGATTCGGGATTGGCTTTGTCGTTATGCTCGATGATGGACCAACTTTCTGGAGTGACCACGACGGAGAACAGGTGGCCTTTCTTTTTCAATTCACCAGGGGCGGGATCGTAACCGAGATTGATGATGCGCATGGATCCAAGTTTGAAGTCCATCTGCACCGCACAATCCTGCAGGGGAAGGCGATGGCGGAAGGCACCGATATGCTTGTCGCTGGATTTCTCCGCTGCATGGAGTTTCCCTTCAGCAATGCGCAGACTGCCTGTGTTGGCCACCCAGCCTTTGGGGACGTCTGGACCATCAAATGTTTCCTGCTTGATCAGCGCACCTTTCTTTCCGAGAACAGGTTCGAGGTCAGCGGCAATAACCGGGAGTGTGACAGTAAAGAGGGCGACAAGAAGGACGTTTCGTTTCATGCAGCCGCTGAAACGGCAGTGCTCCCCAGCTTCTTCCCGGAATCGTCCTTGAGAAACAGCGCAGAGGAGGCGATGAAGAACGCCCCTTTCTCACGCCATGTCCGAAGTTGCCGCCAAAGCCCCCCACGAAGTCAGCCGTCGCCGCACCTTCGCCATCATTTCCCACCCGGATGCCGGGAAGACAACGCTGACAGAAAAGCTGCTTCTTTACGGTGGTGCTGTGCAGCTCGCCGGAAGTGTCACGGCGCGCAAGAATCAGCGGGCCACCACCTCCGACTGGATGGAACTGGAAAAACAGCGCGGCATTTCCGTCTCCTCCACGGTGCTGCAATTTGAGTATAAGGACTGTGTGGTTAACCTGTTGGATACGCCTGGACACAAAGACTTCTCCGAAGACACCTACCGCGTGCTCACTGCCGTGGATGCCGCCGTCATGGTCATTGATGCAGGGAAGGGGATCGAGAGCCAGACATTGAAGCTTTTTGAAGTGTGTCGTCGCCGTGGTGTGCCCATCTTCACTTTCATGAACAAGCTGGACCGTCCGGCGCGTCCGCCACTGGAGCTTCTTGATGAGCTGGAGCGCGTGCTCGGGATCGCGGCCTGCCCCATGAACTGGCCCCTGGGTGACGGCGTGGATTTCAAGGGTGTTTTCGACCGTGAATCCAATCAGGTTCACCTTTTTGAACGCACCGTCGGCGGTAAGTTTCGTGCGCCGGTGAATGTGAAAGGCATCGAAGATGAAAGCGTGCGTGACGCCCTGCCGCCCCTGGTTTATCAGCGGGTGGTGGATGAACTGGATCTTTTGGAAGGCGGCGGTTCCCCCTTTGATTTTGAGCAGGTGCGCAAAGGCCAGCTTTCACCGGTTTTTTATGGCAGTGCCATGAACAACTTCGGTGTGCAGATGATGCTGGACCGGTTCCTGGAGATCGCTCCGCCCCCGGCACCGCGTATGTCCGGTGAGCAGTTCATTGAACCTGCCAGCCCGAATTTCAGCGGTTTCGTTTTCAAAATCCAGGCAAACATGAACCCGAAGCACCGGGACCGCGTGGCGTTTATCCGCATCGTTTCCGGTTGCTTCCAGCGGGACATGAGCGCCGTCAATACCCGCACCGGAACACGCATGCGGTTAGGCAACTCCCAGCGTCTTTTCGCTCAGGAGCGTGAGACCGTTAATGAAGCCTGGGCCGGCGATGTGGTCGGGTTGGTGGGCAATTACGACCTCCAGATTGGCGATACCCTGGCTGAGGAAAACGGCATCAAATTTGACGAGATGCCAACCTTCCCGCCAGAATGCTTTGCGTATTTGCACAATGAAAACACCTCCAAGTTCAAGCGCTTCCGTGACGGCCTGGACCAACTCCTCAAGGAAGGGGTGGCTCAGCCTTTTGAGCTGCCGGATGCCGCTGTACGCATTCCTTTGTTAGGTGCCGTGGGTCCGCTCCAGTTTGATGTGCTGAAGTACCGTCTGGAAAGCGAATACAATGCTGAGGTCCGGCTGGAGTTTGCCCCTTGGACGCTGGTCCGCTGGCTGAAGGAGAAGAATGCGGCCGATGCCCCCAAGCCGAAGCGCGGTGACGTCGGCCCTCCGCGGCCCAGCCTGGTTGCCTCCTACGACACGACGCTGGCCCAGGATTCCCATGGCAACTGGGTGGCATTATTTGGGGACAAGATCAGCCTCGGTTACTTCGAATCGAAGAACGGGGAAAAGTTCGAGATCAGTCCCTTCCCCATTCAGTAAATCGGTCAGTCTGCACGGTTGCCTTCTTTCCGTGGCGGGAGCCATTGGATCATAACCAGAGATTGAGAGAAAAGACGCGTAACCCGCGCCGCTATAAGGGTATAAGATTAGATAGAGTTGAAGTTTGTCTCTCATGCGGGGTGACAAACACTTCATCTTTGGTTAGTCTGATCTGAGTCCTTATGCGCCGTTCCTCCACGCCATTGGTAGTGATATTGATTCTGCTTTTGGCGGCGGCTCTTGGTGTTGCATGGCAAAATGCAAAGCCCTTCGCGACTCCGAAGCAAGGGGAGAACTCGGAAATGCAGGCTTCTGCTACGGAAACGCAGTTAGGTGCTATATCGCCAGTGAGGGCAGCCGGGGAGCCTGAAGCCGACGCCGCACCATCTCCCGCAGAAGATGCAGATCCAGCGCATTACCGCCGTGCCTATCTTTTATCGTTGGATTCCGGCAAGCTGAGTCTGGAGAATACTGAAGATATCCAGGGGGATTTTGCCATGCGCCGTGGCCCGCAGGAAGAATGGTCAGGCATGCTGCGCTGCCGTCTCGTTTCGGAGGAAGGAAAAGTCTTGGCCGAGGAATTGCTCCCCGCACCAGACCACCTCTGTACCGTCCTGGATTCCTATGATGGCACGCCCAAGCCTGTTTCATACACAGTGGCGGGTCCGGTGATGTTTCAGCTTCGTCTCCCTCGTCTGGCGGCCGCCACGCGGCTGGATATTTCCCGCATTACCGGTCCGGGGGCTCTCGCCCGGGACATCCCCGTGGGCAGCCTTTCACTCACTTCTCCATAAATGAAAAATTCCTTCGTTATCTTGCTGCTGCTGATAGCTGCACAAAGCGCATTGCTGGCTCAGACTGCCACCCTGTATCCCGTGGGTACAGTCGAGGACCGGAGCAAGAAGCTGAACATGGTGTTTCTTTCAGAAGGCTTTACCGAAGCAGATCTGGGGCCGGGTAAAAAATTCGATCTGCATGTGCAGGGAGTGGTGAATTTCCTCTTCGCCCAGGAGCCCTGGAACCGCTACCGTTCCTACTTCAATATCTACCGTATCGAAATCCCTTCCAACCAGTCGGGAACGGATAATCCATACGCGAATCCTCCCTATTCGAAGGATACTTATTTTGGGTCAGGCTTTCATCCGCAGATTGAAAGGCTGCTCGTACTTTCTGGTCAGGGACTTTCCCGAGCATACAGCCTGCTCAATAAGCATGTGCCGGAATACGACATCCCCATCGTCATTGTGAATGACGTTACCTATGGCGGCTCCGGCGGTCCTATTTCGGTGGCTTCTCTGGATGCGCAGGGAGCACAGCTTGTGGAGCATGAGGTGGGTCATTCTTTTGCAAATTTGGCCGATGAATACGACTTCGACACGCCTGGTTACCCAGCTGCAGAATTCCCGAATGCAACGATGAAGACGCAGCTCGCTCAAATCCGTTGGAAGGATTGGATTGAACCAGGCACCCCGCTTGAACCAGGCACCCCGCTATTCACACCAGAGGATGATTTACGATACCAAGACAAGGTCGGCCATTTTGAAGGGGCCCACTACCGCTCGGTAGGTTTTTTCCGTCCTCATGACAGAGCTCTGATGCGCTTTTTGGGATACCCTCCTGGAGCCGTGACACGGGAGGCCTTCGTACTCAACTATTACAGCCGGGTGCCGCTGGTAAATGCTCGCTCTCCTGAGGCGTTGAGCCAGACGGTCACGCAACGCACGTCTTTAAATTTTTCAGTTACCCCCAAAATACCTTCCACGGGATCTGCTCTGTCCGTTCGCTGGGTGATCGGAACCTCCACGGAAACAGCAGGCACGGGCACCACTTTTTCCATCCCAAGTCAGGATTTGGGTGAGGGCACCCGCACGGTCTCCGCCATCATCAAGGACCCCACTGACTGGGTGCTCCGTGACCCCACTGGACTGACGGATGAAAAAATCACCTGGACGATAAAACTGAGCAATCAGGGTCCGCCTCCAGTCATCACCGACGCACCCGACAATGCGCTTTCAATTGTCGGACAGCCTGTGGCTTTTACTGTACAGGCTTCACCGGCAGCATCCGAGCAGCTGATTTATCAGTGGTATAAAAACGGCAAAGCCATTTCCAAGGCCACTGGCACCAGTTATTTTTTGCCCGCTGTGAAGCTGACGGACGCCGGGATTTACAGCGTTCGCGTGACAGGCACGGCCTATACAGAAGTGTTTGCGGATCTCGTCGTCGTGGACTCTGCACTTAAAAAAATCGTGCTGGCCAAGGACAAGACCGCCACTTTGTTAGCCCCCGTGGCAGGCCCCGTGGATGGCTTTCAATGGTTCCGCAATTTTACCACGATTGAAGCCAGTAATGATTTTAAGGGCTTGGGTACGGCTAAACTGGTCATCTCCCCTCTGGCGGTCAGTCCCCATAGCGGACTTTACAGTCTCAGACTGACCACTGCTGCAGGCACGCGTGACTTTGATACTCACACGTTGGATGTTTTTGACGATGTGCCGCAAATGACGATGGCCGTGGGGCAATCAATGCCAGTGGGCCAGGTTGCAGCCCTGTATCTGAATGAATCCAACCAACTGGTCAAGATCGACATTGCGGAAACTCCAGGCCGCGCTGCCTCTACCTACTCTGCCAGTGGCCTGCCTCCTGGTTTGAAGGTGGACAAGGTAACTGGCATCATCAGCGGCATCCCGACAGCCTTTAGAAAAGACAGCGCCGGAAATGTCATTCCCTACGACGTCAAACTGACAGCCGGCAATGGAAAAGGCAGTGTCAGCGTCATGGTGAAGCTCCTTGTCTCCCCCCTTCCTAATACCACGGTTGGTACCTTTGTGGCACCGCTTTACCGGCATGGTCCGCCTGCTCAGACCGCCCCCGGTCTCAATGGCAGTTTGGGCGGACGTTTGGATTTGGTAACTTCTGCCAATGGCAGCTACTCTGGCAAGGTCGTATTGGGAAGCCTAACCTATAGTTTTAAAGGCTCATTATCCTCCCAGGTCGGCTTACTGACCGTCTTTGGAGGGGTGGACATTCCTCGTGCCGGACGTCCTGCACCTCCACCATTGGAACTGGATTTTTATGTCCAGACAGGGGGCCTCTTTGGTAGTCTCAAAATCGCCGGTCAAACCCTTGTCTTTTCTGGGTGGCACAACCCCTGGAGCCTAACCAACAAAGCCGACGCATATGATGGTTATCACACCTTTCGCCTGGATCTGGATAATCCCCCTTTGGGTGCCCCCACTGGGAGGGGGTTTGGCTCATTCAGCATCAGTTTGGATGGTAAAATGACCATTACTGGCCGCACGGCGGATGGTGAGACATTCACCAGCGCTTCCCCGCTGGGATCCTTGGGTGAATTGATGATCTTTTCACTCCAAAAGGGTAAACCCCAAGGCTCCATTGTTGGCAGATTCTCAGTCAGCAAAGAGGAAGATGAGGACGATAAGAATAATGTGATCACTAGGATGCCATCGGGCCTGAATTGGTGGAAACCCGCGAGCACTGATGCCAAGGCCCGCATTTACAAAGACGGGATTGCTGAACTCGGGTTGGAGATCTACGGCGGAAGGTATGTACCACCCACTTCGACTAACGTGATTTTTGATATGGCGCCAGGTGTCTCAAATGCAGACCTTGCATTCACGGGTGCCAGTATTTCTGGGGTTTCGCGTCCTCCCGGCACATCAGTGGACATCCAGGCCTCAAACAAAGCCAAACCCACGGCACCTCTGGCTGCCAATACCACCCTGACGATCAATGCCAAACTGGGTACCTTCACCGGCAAGTTCAGCCTCCTCGATGATAATCCACGCGATGACATCAGCCCCATCAACGTCCCCCGCGCCGTGACATACCAGGGCATCCTCCTCAAGGATGGTGGCACACTTCGGGGGGATGGTTATTATCTCCTGCCAGATCTGCCTTCTCCTGTCAAATTGGATACCCCCACCACGTCTCCTATCCAATCTGGAGCCGTGACGCTGACTAAGGATGATTAATCGGAGGCCATGGGAAAGCGGGAGAAAGACACTGTATATTTATAATGCACATCCTGAATCGGCCTGCTTAAATCACCGCCATTCAAAGCTGTGATTGAACTCTTCCAGGAATCCTTAGCCACTCATAACCTGCCGCTCACTGCGTTGTTAGGCATGGTGGTTTTGTATTGGTTGCTGGTCATGATCGGAGCCTTTGATTTTGATCTCGATCTGTTTGATGGTGGGGCCGATACACCTGATCTCAGTAGCCCGCATTCGGGTGGCACCTTGGGAGGTGCCATGCTTTCAGCCGGCCGCTTTTTTGGTTTCGCCCAGGTGCCCATTGCCATCTGGGGCAGCTTCTTTGTACTCTTCCTCTGGCTCTTCGGACTCATTCTGAATTACCGCCTGAACGGTGCACCAGGTGATCGCAGTCTGACAACGGCAGCTCTTCTGCTGGTCCCTGGGTGCATAGGCAGCCTTGCTTTGACCAAGCTGGTGACCCTGCCGGTGGGAAAGTTCTTTGGTGCCATGGCCGATGCGGATAGCGAAAGCCTGATCATCCAGGGCCAGGTCGGCATCGTGACGACCACCTCCCTGGATGAACGCTATGGCCAGGTGCAGGTGGCCCAGGGCGGCGCACCTGCGCTCGTTAATGCCCGGCTTCATACAGGCCCGGACTCTTTGCAGAAAGGGGACCGCATCCGTGTCCTCGAGGCGTCTCCCGATGGCTCCTTTTATTACGTTGAACCTCTCCCAACCAACCCGCTCCCATGATAGCCAAACTCCTGCCTCACGCCTTCTTCGGATTTGAGATTTCCGCCTTTGTCTTCGCTGCATTGGTCGGGTTATTCATCATCTTCGGGATCCTGATCCTTATCTCCCGCTTTTTCCGGAAAGTGCAGCAGGGTCAGGCCATCGTTCGCAACGGCATCGGCGGCACCAAGGTGTCTTTCAATGGCATGATGATCATCCCCATTGCCCATCAGGCGGAGTACATGGACATCTCCGTAAAGCGTATTGAGATCGAGCGCAAGGCCACGGAAGGCCTCATTTGTAAGGACAACATCCGTGCCGATATCAAGGTCGCATTCTTTGTTAGGATCAACAAGATTGACGAAGACGTTAAACGCGTGGCCCAGTCCATCGGTTGTGTCCGCGCCTCCGCCATCGATACCCTGCGCACGCTCTTTGATGCGAAGTTTTCTGAAGCCTTGAAGACCGTCGGCAAGCGCTTCGACTTTGTGCAGCTTTACAATGAGCGCGACCATTTCAAGACCGAGATCCTCAAGGTCATCGGTACCGATTTGAACGGCTTCACGCTGGATGACTGCGCCATCGACTTTCTGGAGCAGACCCAGCTTGAAAACCTGGATCCTCAAAACATCCTGGACGCCGAAGGCATCAAGAAAATCACCGAGCTTACCGCCACCCAGGCCAAGCTGGCCAACCACATCCAGCGTGACAAGGAGCAGATCATCAAGCAGCAGGACGTGAAGGCCCGCGAGGCCATCCTGGAGCTTGAGCGCCAGCTTGCCGAAACCGAGGCCAAGCAGAAACGCGATGTCGAAAGCGTGAAAGCCCGCGAAGAGGCCGAGACCCTGAAGGTGCAGTCTGAAGAAAGACTGAAGTCTGAACGGGCCAAGATCTCGTCTGATGAAGAGATCGCCATCGCTACTGAAAATATGGAGCGCCAAGTCCTTGTGGCTCAGCGTAACAAAGAGCGCACCGATGCTGTAGAGATCGAGCGCGTCACTCGTGACCGTGATCTGGAAGTCATCGAACGCGAACGCATCACCACCCTCAAGACCATCGAAAAAGAGAAGGCCGTGGAAGTGGAGCGCAAGAACATCCAGGAGGTCATCAAGGACCGCGTCGTTCTGGAAAAAACCGTCGTGGTTGAGCAGCAGAAAATCAAGGATACCGAAGCCTTCGCCACGGCTGACCGCGAGAAGCAGGTGGCCCTGACCAATGCCGAGAAAAATGCCCAGGAGCAGCTCATCCAGAAGATCAAAGAGGCTGAGGCCGCGAAAGAGGCCGCACGTCTCGTTGCGGATCAGGATGCCTACACCGCCGTCAAGTCGGCCGATGCTTCGAAAGAAGCTGCGCAGCTTCGCGCTCAGGAAATGCTGACGCTGGCAGAAGCCCGGCAGGAATCGGCCACCCGTGAAGCCACCGCTGAAAAAGCGCTGGCCGAAGGCAAAGCTGCCCAAGCTGCCGCCCAGGGATTGGGTGAGGCCCAGGTCCTCCTGGCCAAGGCTGAAGCCTCCCAGAAACAAGGCACCGTGGATGCGGAAGTCACCCAGCTCAAGCTGGCTGCCGAGGCCGATGGCATCACCAAGAAAGCCCAGGCCATGAAGCTGCTGGAAGATGCCGGACGCGAACACGAAGAGTTCAAGCTCACGCTTGAAAAAGACAAGGCGGTGGAGCTCGCCCAGATCAACATCCAAAAGGACATCGCACAGCAGCAGGCCATTGTGCTGGGCGAAGCCATGAAATCCGCGAAGATCGAAATTGTCGGCGGCGAAACGCAGTTCTTCGACAAGATCACCAACGCCATCGGCAATGCCCGCGCAGTGGACCGCTTCGTCGAAGGCAGTCGCACCCTCACCGATGTGAAGGAAACCTTCTTCAATGGCGACCCCGAGTACTTCAAAGCCCAGCTTAAAACCCTTGTGGACCAGTTTGGCCTCACCAGCGAAGACACGAAGAACCTCACCCTCAGCGCCCTGTTCGCCAAGCTCATCGGCCTCAATCCCGATGAAGCCACGCTGAACAAGCTAACAGGAATGTTTGGCACCGCCTCCCGCTTCGGTCTTGCCGAACAAACCATCAGCGGCCTGCTCGCCTCCAAAGCCACGAAGAAGTAATATGGAGTGCCGGCGAATCGTCGGCTTAACATCAATGAGTGCATGCCGACGACTCGTCGGCTCTCCATATGACTGATCCCGTATCAACACCCCAGGCCCCCTCCGCCAAGCTCGAAGCCGGCGCTTACGAAGTCATTCGTCAGCGTCTGGACAAGCATGGCGCGGAGCTTCAGCGTCGGCTGGAAGCGCTGAATGCAGACCGCAAAGCGGAGTTTGGCGGCATTGACACGGCCCTGCTGGCGACCACCCGCCTGACCACCGATAATAACTGTGTCCCCCAGGACATGGTAGCCATCGGGCCGAAACGCTTTTTGTTCGGCTACAACGTCCTCCTCGGCCTGCGCACACAGATGCATGTGGCGGATGTTTTTGGCGTCTATGACTTCCAGGCAGAGGATCATAGCTTTCATCCCAATAAGGCGGATCTGCTGGCGGATAAAAACTTCGCGGAGGACTTTGATTACCTCTATCGCTACTACAAGAATGCATCCTTCCTGAAGTTTCACCGCATCGGCCCGCACCTTTACATGGGCATGCAGGTGGGGCGCGATACCACGGAGATCAAGGCATTCAAGTGGCTGGTGGATGACGATGACGGAACGCTGCAATATCTGGGTAACCGGTTCGATCACGAATTCATCTTTCCCACCCATCAGGAGTTCGAGTGGAAGCGCGCCCGGCGGGAGATGTATCGTCACGGTCTGCATCCGCACATCAGCATTGAGGATCGAGTGTTCGTGGAGACTGTCGGTGGCGACCTAACGGTAAAGGTGGAAAACAACACCGAAACCGGACGCGGCATCTATAGCGAGCCCGTGGACAATGCGGACCAGACGCTGGACGATGCCGAGGTCCATTACGCCATTGTTGGAAATCTCATCCTGATGAAGGTCCTGCCTTATCAGGAAAAGACCTGGCGTTATCTTGTCTTCAATGAGCGCACTCGGGAGGCGCATCGCATTGACAGCATTGCCGAATCCTGCGTACTGCTGCCAGACGGCCACGGCATCATATTCCCTCATGGGTATGTGTTGCAAACCGGTGAGGTAAAACGCTTCGATACCGGCCTGCCGCCCATGCGCTTTGAGCGCCGCATCGTCGCTGCCAATGGAGAAGACACGTTGTTTGTCTTCAGTCATCTGGAAAGCGGATCGTATTTGCTGCTCAGCTATAATCTCATTTCGCAGGGCGTCGCCACCCCCATCATCTGCCATGGCTACAGCTTGTTTCCATCGGGTGAGCTGATCCTCTTTCAGGGCGATGCTGAGCCGCGCAAGCACCATGTTGTGCAGTCCTGGCGCACCCCGTTTGTCACGGCGGATGAAAGCCCGCATACGAAGAGCCAAACCTTCCTCAGCAAGATCGGCAATGCAGAGATCGTGCGCTGCATGGCCGAGTGCAATGGCGTGCTAACCCTCCTTGCGAAAGACGATTCCTTCTCCGGTCTCTATGTCGAACTGGCCCGCGCTGCAGGTGACATTGCCGACAGTTACTTTTGGGTGGACCGCGAGGAAGCTCATCAGCTGAAAGAATCTCTCCTTGAGATCAAGACCACAGCCGAAGCCGCCCTGGGTGAGTTTGAAAAAGTCAGCCGCATGCGCAAGGCGGCTGCCGATCAGACGGAGACACTGCAAGCGGAGGTAAACAAGAACCTCAGCGCGGCCACCGGCAGTGCTCCTGACAACATCCTCGCGTATGTCCATTTGTTGGCGACCTTGCGTGGGCTTCGCGGTCAGATCATCGCCCTACGGGACGTGCGTTACGTGGACCTTGAAACCATCACCCGCATGGACACGGGTGTGGCGGAGGCCACAGACAAGCTGTCTGAAAAATGTGTGGCCTTTTTGCTGCTGCCTGAAGCGCTGGATCCATACCGAAAACAGATCACCGAGCAGCAGTCTCGAGTTCCCACGCTGAACAAGGTCACGGACGCGCAAGAGGTTGAAGAGGCATTGGCGAAATCCAGCAGCGAGTTGGAAATGCTCACCGGCATTGTCAGCAGCCTGAAGATCAAAGATGCCACGGAGACCACCCGCATCATTGAGGCCATTTCCACCCTGTTTGCCCAGCTCAATCAGGTGCGCTCGGTATTGAAAAACCGCCGCAATGACTTGGCCAAGGTGGAAGGATCCGCGCAGTTCCAGGCTCAGCTCAGCCTGTTGAACCAGAGCGTCCTCAACTACCTCGAAGTCGCGACCACTCCAGAGAAGTGTGATGAATCACTCACTCGGGTGATGGTGCAGATCGAGGAACTGGAAAGCCGTTTTTCGGACTTCGATGAATACGCCGCCGAGCTCACCACGAAGCGTGAGGAGATTCACAATGCCTTCGAAGCCCGGCGGCTGTCCCTGGCGGATGCACGCAACCGCCGCGCCCAGTCGTTAGGCCAGTCTGCGGAGCGCATCCTCACCAGTGTCCGCAACCGCCTTGCCGCCTTTGCAAAACCTGAGGAAGTGCACTCCTGGCTGGCAGGTGATGCCATGGTGGCCAAGCTGCGCGACCTCATTGAGGAATTGCGCAAGCTGGGTGACAGCGTCCGTGCTGATGAACTCCAGACAAAGCTGAAGACTCTCCAGCAAGATTCGCTCAAGGAGATCCGCGACAAGGCGGAACTCTTTGCTGACGGCGGAGATCTTATCCAGCTCGGCAAGCACAAGTTCAGTGTCAACCGTCAGCCCCTGGAGCTGACTATCCTGCCGCGTGAAGAAGGCCTGGCCTTCCATCTCACCGGTACACGTTATTTTGAAAAACTAGTTCAGCCGGAACTTGAGGCGCTCAAACCCGTATGGGACCAGCCGGTCGTTTCAGAAAATGCGGAGGTCTATCGCGCCGAATACCTCGCCTGGAAGTTCCTGCAAACAGGCGGCGAATTCTCTCCCCAGGCCATTCATGATTTCATGGCCCAGCGTTATCATGAAGGATATACTAAGGGTGTGCATGATCACGATGCCGCCCTGATCCTGCAACCGTTGCAGGAGATGCAAAAGGCGCTCGGTCTGCTGACTCATTCTCCTTTGGTGCGGGGGCTTGCACTGATGGTGTGGCATGCCTGGGAAGATGCGGAGGAAAAACAGGCGCTCGCTGCCCGCATGACCGCCAAAGGCAGGATGCGTGATTTGTTAGGCCAAACCTCGGTTGAGGTGAATCCGGCCCTGGCCCAGCGTGTCGCTACAGACTGCCAGCGACTCACCACCATCCCTGTTATCCAGGGCAGCAGTTCATCTTCGCTCCATACCGCCGTTGCCGCTTGCCTCACCGATGAGCTTCAACACCTCAACGGCAAACATCCAGCTCTTCCATTTACCCGTTTCACATCCGCCGTTGAGCTTCTTCGCTCCTTCCGAAAGGAACTCACTGTTAAACGTGCCGCCAAGGATTTCGATGACAGCCTGGACGCCCTCGCTTCACAGCCATGGCTCGCCTTTGAAATTGCACTCGACTGGCTGCGCGCCTTGCATGCCGATGTGGAGACAGGCATCCTGGTGGAGGCTGCAGCCCTCCTCGTCCTCAAAGATCAGCCACCCGCTGCCCTACCTCCATCTCCCGCCTCACAGGCCACGCTCACCGGTTTCACAGGTGCACATCCACGCATTCACGATGGAAAGATGGAGCTCGATTATCACGAGTTCACCTCGCGCCTGCGCCGGTATGAGCAAAGCGTCGTGCCGGACTATGAGCGCTTTCAAAAACTGAAGCACGACCTCGCGCAAGAGCGCCGCACCCAGCTCCGCCTGGACCAGTTCAAGGCTGGCGTCCTGAGCTCCTTTGTGCGCAACCGTCTCATGGACCAAGTTTACCTCCCCATCATCGGGGCCAACCTCGCCAAACAGATCGGTGCCGTGGGCAATGATACCCGCACGGACCGCATGGGCCTGCTGCTTCTCATTTCACCTCCAGGGTATGGCAAGACCACCCTCATGGAATACGTGGCCAGCCGGCTGGGCATCACCTTGGTAAAGATCAACGGCCCCGCCATTGGGCACAAAGTCACCTCTCTGGATCCTGCAGAGGCACCCAATGCCAGTGCCCGTGAAGAAGTGGAAAAGCTGAATCTCTCCCTGGAGATGGGGGACAACGTGATGATCTACCTGGATGACATCCAGCACACGAATCCAGAGTTCCTGCAGAAGTTCATC